>MWZA01000192.1 GCA_002050455.1 Acidobacteria bacterium 5-1
CACGCTGGTCTATGCAAAAGGGCGCCGAATTGTTGTATCGGAGCCTTCGATTGTTGCAATCAACAAAGTTACTAATCAAGTCGAAGCCGTCGGGCGCGACGCCAAAGAGATGCTTGGCAGAACGCCGGGCAATATCGTGGCGATTCGTCCGATGAAGGACGGCGTAATTGCAAATTTTGAAGTTACGGAAAAGATGCTTCAGCATTTTATCCGTAAAGCGCATAATGGCAAGAGTTGGGTGCGTCCGCGGGTGGTTATCGGCATACCGTCTGAGATTACGCAGGTTGAACGCCGAGCGGTCGAAGATTCGGCGTATCGCGCCAAAGCGTCGGAAGTTTATCTGGTTGAAGAGGCAATGGCGGCGGCAATTGGCGCGGGTTTGCCAATTACCGAACCGCACGGAAATATGGTTGTCGACATCGGCGGCGGCACAACCGACATCGCCATTATTTCACTTTCAGGCATCGTTTATTCGCGTGCCGTGCGGATTGCCGGAAATGAGATGGACGAAGCGATTACGCAGTTTATCAAACGCAAATACAATCTGCTAATCGGCGAGCGCACCGCCGAAGCGATAAAAATCGCGCTCGGTTCGGGTTTTCCGCTTGATGAACCGCTTTCGATGGATGTGCGCGGGCGTAATTTGATTGAAGGTATTCCAAAAACCATCACGATTAGCGATGAGGAAATCCGCGAAGCACTCTCCGATTCGGTGGCGACGATTATCAACGCTGTGCGCGTTGCGCTCGAACGCACTCCGCCCGAACTTTCCGCCGACATTGTTGAGCGCGGAATTGTTTTAACCGGCGGCGGCGCGCTGCTCAAAAATCTCGACAAACGCTTAATGATTGAAACCGGATTGCCGGTTATGCTGGCGGACGATCCGCTTTCTTCGGTTGTGCTTGGAACGGGCAAAATGCTTTCGGATTTTGAACTACTTAAGCGTGTCAAATGGGATAATTCGTTGATGACAGGCAGTTAGGACAGTCAATAGTTATCAGTCATCAGTGAACAAAAAGAAACTGATACCTGATAACTGTTGACTGATAACTGACAAAGATGATTGAGCGAAGCCAGAAAGAAGTTTGGAAATTAACGCCGTGGCTGATGATTGCCCTGCTTTTGGGTAATTTCATTTTGATGGCGTATTCGGCGAAAACCGCTTCAAATCAAAATCTCATCCGCGTTTGGGCGCAAACGACGGCTAAATTCGTACAATCTCCCATAACCGGTGTAAGTTCCGCCGTAACTAACTATTTTCAGTCAATTTCTTCTTTAGGAACGGCTAAAAGCGAAAACGATGTTCTCAAACAGCGCGTTCAGGAACTCGAAGTCGAACTGCAAAACAGAGAGAGTTTAGCAGTTGAAAATGTGCGGTTGAAATCAATTCTCGAATTAAAAGAGCAGTCTGATTACAAAAGGTTGCCCGCTCAGATTATCGGGCGCGACCCGTCGGCTTGGTTTGACACTTTAATTATCAACCGCGGAAGTCTGGACGGCGTGAAATTGAATATGCCGGTTGTAACAAAGGGCGGTCTTGTCGGCAGAGTTTCGGCGGTCAGTCCTTTGACGGCGCAAATTTATTTAATCACCAGGGAAAAAGTAAGCGAGGGCGGCGTTATCGGTGAACTCGGCACGTCTAACGCGCTCGGTGTTGTCAGCGGCACGGGCAAAAAAGAATTGCTTGAGATGGGTTATGTGCCGGGCAGTATTGAAGTTCAGGTCGGAGACAGCGTTTATACGACCGGGCAGGAAGGTATCTATCCGGCAGGTTTAAAGATAGGCGAAATCGTCGAAGTCCGTTCGGGTTCGGCAACTGTTCAGCATCAGATATTTATTAAACCGAGCGCGAATTTTTCGGCAATGCAGGAAGTTGCCGTTCTGTTCTATGAACCGCCGCCGCGTCCCGAATATGATAAATCCTTGCCCAATGCGGTCAAGAAGAAATAATTCCAAATTCCAAATTCCAAATTTCCGCACGAGAATCTGGAATCTGGAATCTGGAATCTGAAATTTTCGATGGAACAGTTAAAAATCACAGTCGCTTTGATTATCGCCATATTGCTTCAGTGGACGCTTCGCAATGTCGCTGAACCTTTTGTGTACATTGATTTTCCATTGATTATTGTGGTTTATGCCGCACTTCAGCGAAATGCTATCAAAGCCTTGTTTTACGGAACATTTGCGGGCATCGCGGTTGACGCTTTGAGCGGCGGACTTTTGGGAGCAAATGGTTTCTCTAAAACGTTGATAGCATACATAGTTTCGGAGATTGTGCGGCGTGTCTATCTGGACAACCTTCTACTCAAAATTCCCGTCATAGCAGGTGCGTGTTTGCTGAACAATGTAGTTTATTACGGAATGCACCGCTTGTTAGGACAAGAACCGACCGGCGAGTTTGTTCCGACGATAGCCTACACGATTATCGGAACAACTGTTGTGGGAACGATAATTTATTTAATTTTAGATAGTTTTTTTGCGGAAAGTGTCATAAAGCGCAGAAAGCGCGAAATGTTTGCGCCGCGCCGTCAAACCCGCCGACGCAACCCGATTCGGTTGGGAAACAGAAGATAAATTATTAGTAGTAAATGTTTAATTGCAGGAAAATTTGACAAACAATCTACCACTTATCATTGACCACTTATGAAGTTATACGACCAAGCTCAAAATTTAAGCCTGAGAGTCAGCACGATTCAAGTTATAGCCTTTATTTTGCTGACAATTCTTGGTGTCCGGCTCTACTTTCTGCAAGTCGTTAAGGGCGAGTATTATAGCGACAAAGCCGAAAATCAACGCATTCGTCTGATTCCGATTCCTGCGCCGCGCGGAGCAATTTTTGACCGCAACGGAAAACTGCTGGTTGATTCGCGTCCGACTTACAATGTTACTTTATCAAATGAACCGATAAAAAAGATTGATGTCAGCGACCGGCTTGACGACTACGCAAACGGTTTAAGTGTTGACCGGCAGTTTTTAGTTGAACGCTTAAACCTGATAAAAAAGCAGCCCGGATTTGAAACGATGGTTTTGAAGGAAAATGCCACGCTTCAAGACATAACTTGGGTCAAGGCGCACGAACTCGAATATCCCGAACTTCGCATTGAAATTCAGCCGCAGCGTTTTTATCCGCTTGGCACAACCTTGGCTCACGCTCTCGGCTATGTCGGCGAAATCAGCCCGAAACAACTTGAAAAGCCAGAAGTCAAAGAGAAAGGTTTTCGTCCGGGCGATATTATCGGCAAAGGCGGACTCGAACAGTATTACGACGAATACCTGCGCGGCAAACCCGGTTATCGAAAAGTAATTGTGGACAGTCGCGGGCGCGTGCAGAGCGAGATTGAGGTTGTTCAACCGCAAGCCGGACAAGATTTAGTTACGACCATTGACCTTGATTTACAACTTGTGGCGGAAAAACAACTTGCTGATTCTGCAACAAAACGCGGCACAATTATTTCAATGGACCCGAACAACGGTGAGATTTTGGTGATGGCTTCCGCACCTTCGTTTGACCCAAATGCGTTTGTTACCAGAAGCACAACGCCCGAAGGACGCAAGGAAATTTCCAACTATTACACCAACGAAGAAAGACCGCTTCTGAATCGCGCTATTCAAGGACGTTATCATCCGGGTTCGACGTGGAAAATTCCCGAATCGGTTGCCGCCCTGCAGCAAGGTGTAATTACGGTTAACCGTTCAAATATCGTTTGCGGCGGCGGTATTCAAGTCGGCAACCGATTTACCCGCGACACGAGCGGCAATCACGGAACACCGGATTTGCCCGCCGCGATTACTCATTCCTGCGATGGTTATTATTATCGCCTGGCTTTGAAAATGAAGCTCGAAGGTTTGATTAAAATGGTTGAAACCTTTGAATATGATAAGCGGAGCGGAATTGATTTGCCGAATGAAAAAATAAGTCATACGCCGAAATATTTTGAGCCGTATATCCGAAAACGCGACGGCGGAAAATGGAACGATATTGAAACGGTTTTCGCCTCAATCGGACAGGTAACGGTTGATGTTACGCCGATTTCAATGCTTCGCGCCGTATCGAGCGTCGGCGTGCAGGGCAGAATGTATGTGCCGCATCTGCTCAAAGAATTCAAAGCAATCGGCGCAATCGGCGAGGAAGGCGACAAAAGTTTTGTTCCGGCGCGGTTCGCGTTTGGGTTTGACCATCCCGAACCAAAAATTATTCAAATGACACCGGAGCAGAATGCTTTCGTTTTAAAAGGAATGTGGGGCGTAGTCAATAATGGCGGCACGGCTGGGCGAATCAAAATGGCTAATTGGGAAATTGCCGGAAAAACCGGAACGGCGCAGAACTCGGCGATTGGTTCGGGCGGCGCGAAAGACCACGCTTGGTTTGTCAGTTTCGCGCCCGCCTATAAACCGGAAATCGCCGTTATCGCGCTGATTGAAAATTCCGGTTTTGGTTCGTCAAACGCCGCGCCTGCCGTCAAAGCCGTCTATGACGCATATCTGATGAAAAATCATCCCGACATTTTGGACGAACAACAGGTGGCGATGAAATAAAAGTAGTCAGAATTCAGAAGTCAGAATACAGAATAAACAAATTTTCTACTGACTACTGATTACTGACTACTGACTACTGAGTATGGTTGCAATAATCGAAAAACGCAATTTCAGAGATTTTGATTGGCTGGTCGCCCTTCTTGCGGTAGCTATCGTCTGTTTTGGCGTGTGGCAAATCTACAACGCCCTGCCAAACGCAACTTACTGGCAAAAACAAATTATCGGTCTTGGAATTGCGCTGGTTGCTTTGCTGGTTATTGCGATGACTGATTATCGCCGGGTGGTTGAAGCCGCGCCGATTTTTTACGGCATCGGTTTGTTTCTGCTCGTTTTAGTTCTAGTTCCGGGAATCGGAATGCGTATCAACGGGCAGCAGGCGTGGATAAAAGTTCCGATTGTCGGGCAGTTCCAACCTTCGGAATTTGTTAAAATCCCCGTTGTTCTGATGCTTGCCAAGTATTTTAGCTCGCGTCGAAGCGGAACTTTGAAGTTAAAAGAGTTTCTCATCGGCGGTGCGATTTTAGCCGCGCCGATTGCCTTGATTATGCTTGAACCCGACGCGGGACAAGCGATGACATATTTTCCGATTCTTGCCGTTATCCTTTTTCTTTCGGCAGTCAAAATGCGCTATGTTGTTTTAACAATTGTCGCAGGTTTGGTTTTTATGCCGCTTGCTTATTGGGCAGGCGTGCAGACCGGAAAAATAAAAGGCTATCAGCAAGAACGCATCAACGTTATTCTCGACCCGGAAAACGCCGACCCGCGCGGTTATGGTTATCACACTATTCAATCAATGATTACGGTCGGCAAAGGCAGTTTGACGGGAATCAAAGGCGAAACGGAAACCTCGCAAAGTGTTTTGAAATTTCTGCCCGAACCGCATACGGATTTTATCTTCGCAGTAACGGCTGAAAACACGGGTTTTCTCGGCTGCATCTCGCTTCTTCTGGCGTATGCTCTGCTTTTATCGCGCCTCATTTCGGGCGCGCGGCAAGCACCCGACCGTGCCGGAATGCTTGTAATTATGGCGTTTGCAGGAGAATTGGCTTTTCAGATATTTATTAATGTCGGGATGGTTTTGGGATTTTTGCCGGTCATCGGCGTTCCGCTGCCTTTGATGAGCGCGGGACTTTCGGCAGTTTTGGCGACTTTTATCGCCATTGGTTTTGTAATTAGCGTTAAAATGCGACGGTTTGTCAATTAAGAGAGGTTTTCAAAAAATGGCAAAAGAATTAAGTAAAATAAGAACAAAAGAAATTGAATCGGATGCGCCGAAAAAACTTGGGTTTTGGAGCTATGTGTGGCTTCCGACGGCACTTTTACTGGCATTGTCGGCAGGCGGTTTAACTGGCATTCTGGCTTCTACTTATCTCAATAATTCACGTTACGCGACGGAAGTTTCCGCACTGGCGACTTATCGTCCGCCGCAGGTAACGACGATTTATGCGGACGACGGTGAAACCATTTTATCTGAATTTGCATTAGAGAAACGTATTCCGATAAAAGAAAGTGAGATTCCAAAAAATGTTGAAGATGCTTTAATTTCGATTGAAGATTATCGTTTTTACGACCATATTGGCATTGACCCGTATCGCATTGCGGGCGTGGTTATTAAAAATATCACGAGCGGAAAAACCGAAGGTGCGTCAACTATCACACAACAGCTTGCCAAAAATTTGTTTCTTTACAAAGACCAAACCTACACGCGAAAGGTGAACGAATGGATGGTCGCCCTGCAAATCGAGCGTTTATATACCAAGCGGCAGATTCTTGAAATGTATATGAATTACGTTTTTCTCGGCGCGGGTTCATATGGTTTTGAAGCCGGCGCGCGAACTTATTTCGGCAAGCCCCTGAAAGATTTGAATCTGGAAGAAGCCGCACTGCTGGCGGCGATTCCAAAATCGCCCGAATACTCGCCGACGCGCAATATGGACAAGGCAAAAGAACGGCGTGACACCGTGCTCGACCAAATGGCAAAATACGGCAAAATCTCACAGGCGGAAGCCGATGCCGCCAAAGCCAAACCGATTAAACTGGCGGACACGGCTTATTATCAATCGCTGCCGAAATCAACCGCGTGGGATTATCCGGTTGAAGAAGTCCGCAAATATTTGGAAGAAAAATATACAACCCGCGTCGCGCAAGGCGGTTTGAAGGTTTATACAACGATAAATGTTGATGCCCAGAAACTTGCCACCAAAGTTATCCGCGACGGTCTGCGGCAATATGACAAAGGGCGCGGTTGGCGTTCCGATTATCAAAACATTTTATTGGACGAAAACAATCAGCCAATTACCGACCAAAAAGAAATTGACCGCACTCTCAAATCATATAAACACGCCGACTGGTATGGTGATAATTATGCCAAAGGCGAATATATCAAAGGTTTGGTGATGAAAATTGACCCGGCTAAAGACGAAGCACAGGTGCGTTTCGGCAGATACAAAGCCATCGTAACCGCAAAAGATATGGGCAGAAGCGGCAAGAAACCGGCGAGCGAACTAAAAGCGGGTTATTTAGCAGAGTTTGAAATAAAAGAAGTTAATGAAGACGACCAAACTTTGCAGGTATCGCTTTCCCAGACCCCTGAAATTCAAGCCGCAATCATTACGCTCAATGCCCACACGGGCGAAATTATCGCAATGGTCGGCGGATACGATTTTCACAGCAGTAAATTTAACAATGCGACACAAGGCTTGCGGCAAACCGGTTCGGCTTATAAACCTTTTATTTATACGGCGGCGGTTGAATGGGGAATGACCCCGGATTCAATTGTCAGCGGTGCGCCGGTTAAGCGCGGCGGCTGGATGCCGCATAATTATGACGGCAGCTTAAGTCATGGAAATGTGCCGATGAAAATTGCGCTGGCTAAATCTTACAATCTGGCGGCGGTTCATCTGCTTGAGCAAGTTGGAGTTCAAACGGGCGCACAAATGGTCAGACGTTTCGGCATTACTAACCCGATGGCTCCGAGTTTGCCGTCCGCGCTCGGCGCAAGCGAAGTTTCTTTGATTGAGATGGTTTCGGCTTACTCGACCTTTCCCAACAAAGGTGTGCGCGTTACGCCGCATCTGATTAAAAAAGTTTTAAGCCGTGACGGAAGTCTTCTGGAAGAGTGGAAAAGCACAAGTTCCAGAGTTACCAGCGAATATGTTGCGGGAACAATAGTGGAAATGATGCAGGGCGTTACTGCTCCGGGCGGAACCGCACCGGGCGCAAATGCCGCCGGACAACCGCTGGCGGGCAAAACCGGCACGGTCAACGACCAGACGGATGTTTGGTTTATCGGCTACACGCCGACGTATGTAACGGGCGTTTGGATGGGAAATCCTGAGAGAAAAACGTCGCTCGGTGCGGGAATGACCGGCGGACGCGGTGCGCTGCCGTATTTTAATGCTTTTATGGGTGAGTTTATGAAAGACAAACCAAAGGAAAGCTTTTATAAAGCTCCGGAAATGCCTTCTGATATTAAATCATTGGTTGAACAACGCAAGCGTGAAGAACAGGAAAAACTCGAAAAAGCCGATGAAGAAGCCAGAAAACTCGGTGTCAGTTTCGATACGGGAACAAAAACGCGCAAAAGCAGTAAAACCGTTGAAACCGACGGCGAAGCTGCGCCCGATTCGGCAATTTCAACCGATGAAACGGATGCCGGTAAATCCGACAATAATCCAACGCCGACTGTTGCGCCGCGTGATGAACCGCCGCCGACCAGCAAGCCCGTAACTTCTGCCACACCGGCTAAAAAACCCGAATCGCCGACCGAGAAATCAAAAGATGAAAGCACAAAACGAAAGGGCAAAAAAGGCGATGGTTAAACTTTCTTGATTTTATCTGAAACCTTTAACTCGAAGAAAAGGCGGAGCAGCTTTTATAAGTCGCTCCGCCTGAATTTTTTTGTAAATAACTCACCCGAAATGATGAGAGAACACTCATTGTAATTGATGATTACAACGCGGGAAAAACTTTGTATTATTTAATTGTCAATAAGAAATTGACCGTAGAACAAGGAGGAAAAATGATTAACATCAGACGAAGCAGGGACAGAGGACACGCCAATTATGGTTGGCTCGACACAAATTATACGTTTTCATTCAATACATATTACGACGAGCGATTTATGGGTTTTCGCAATCTGCGCGTGATAAACGAAGATTTTATTGAACCGAATCAGGGATTTCCGACGCACGGGCATAAAGATATGGAGATTGTTTCCTACGTCGTCGCGGGCGAACTCGCGCATAAAGACAGCACGGGCGTATCAGAAGTTTTGCGTCCGCACGAAGTCCAAAGAATGACGGCGGGAACCGGTGTGCGGCACAGCGAGCATAGTTCAAAAACGGAAAAGACGCATCTTTTGCAGATTTGGATTTTGCCCGAAAAAAACAATTTAACGCCGGATTATGAGCAAAAATATTTTGCGCCCGAAGAAAAGCAAGGCAAATTAAGACTTATCGCTTCACGCGGCGGCGATGACGGTTCGGTAAAAATCAATCAGGATGTTGCGCTTTACGGTTCGATTTTGGCAAATGACGGCGAAATTTCGCACGAATTAAATGAAGGCAGACACACCTGGATTCAAATTATCAAGGGTTCGCTCGATTTAAACGGTGAAACATTAAACGCGGGCGACGGCGCAGCAATCAGCAACGAGAAAATTTTGAAAATCAAATCGCTTGAAGATGAAACGGAGTTTTTGCTGTTTGATTTGAATTAGTTCAGCGGCAATAATTTAACACGCAGAGGACGCGGAGAACGCGGAGAAAAGAAATTTGATTATATTTTCTTTGCGGCTCTGCGTTAAAATCAAACTGTGAATCAAAAATCAGCAACTCCAAAAGATGCGGCGGCGGTAATTTCAATCAAACAAGATTCCAACCATGTGCTTTGGGCGCAGCGTAACCCGAATCTCAAGTTTTTAGGCGGTTATCGCGCTTTCGCGGGCTTATATTTGTTTTCCATATCAATACAAATTTCCTTCTCTTTTTCTTCCGGTGTAATCCACATAGACAACTTTGATTTCCGTGTAAAAATCAAGCGCGGTCGAACCTTGTTCACGTGCGCCGATGCCAGTTAATTTCACGCCGCCGAACGGAATGTGCGCTTCGCCGCCGGTCGTCGGCGAGTTAATGTGCGTCATTCCGGTTTCGATTTCGTGGACAAAGCGGAAAATCAAATTCGGGTCATTGGTGAAAATCGAGGAAGTCAGACCGTATTGCGAATCGTTTGCGGCAATCATCGCTTCGTCGAAACCTTTGACGCGGATAACCGACAAAACCGGACCGAAAATTTCTTCCTGCGCGATTCGCATTTCCGAAGTAACTTTATCGAAAACCGTCGGCTCGATAAAATAACCGTTTTCCAAGCCGTCGGCTTCCGCGCGTTTGCCGCCCGTTAGCATTTCCGCACCGTCTTCGCGCCCGATGTCAATGTATTTCAGCACAGTTTTGAACTGCTTCTCGTCAACGCTCGGTCCCATTTCCGTATGCTCATCTGCACCGTCGCCGATTCGCATTTTTTTAGCGCGTTCAACGACTTTTTGCACAAATTCGTCGGCGATTTTATCAACGACAACGGCGCGGGAAGTCGCTGTGCAACGTTGTCCAGTTGAACCAAATGCGCCTTGCACAGTTGATTCAACCGCTAAATCCAAATCCGCGTCTTCCATTACGACGACCGGATTTTTGCCGCCCATTTCGCATTGGACTTTCGCGCCGCGTCCGGCGACTTGTTTATATAATTTCAAGCCAATTTCAGTTGAGCCGGTGAAAGAAATTGCTTTAACCGCCGGATGATTAGCGATTTCGTCGCCGACCTCCGAGCCTGAACCGAGAATCAAATTTAAAACGCCTTTCGGAATTCCCGCTTCTTCAAAAAGTTCGCAGATGCGAACAGCGGTCGCGGGCGTAATTTCCGCAGGCTTGAAAACAATCGTGTTTCCGGCAACCAAAGCGGGCGCGATTTTCCAGACCGGAATCGCCACCGGAAAATTCCAGGGCGTTATAATAGCGACAACGCCGTGCGGCTCTTTTATCGTGTAAGCGAAATTAGCGGGAAGTTCCGATTGAATCGTTTCGCCGTTCAAACGTCTGGCTTCGCCCGCGCAAAATTCGGCGACATTGATTGAACGCTGAAGTTCGCCGCGAGATTCAGCGAGAGTTTTGCCTTCTTCGCGCGTCAGAATTTTCGATAATTCTTCCTTGTTGTCTTCGAGCAGACGCGCAAATTTGGCGACGATTTTTCCGCGTGTCGGCGCAGGTGTATTCTTCCAATCACGAAAAGCATCGTAAGCCGATTCGACCGCATCTCGGGCTTCTTCGCGGGTCGCTAATTTAATCGTTCCGATAATGTCGTTGGTGTTGGCGGGATTGATGTTCCGAACCGTTTTTTCCGAAGCGGATTCAGTCCATTCGCCGTTAGTAAAATTATGGTAGACGGTCATAAAATGAAAATAAAATTTTTCCGGTTTTGAAATTCTAGTTTTGGATATTTAGAACGGAAAAATGATTGTGTTAATTTATACGAGATGAAACTAAAAAGCAACAATTTGCGCGGGCTGCTTGAGCGGCGAGCAGCGGAAAACTCCGAAAAAAAATTTTTATTCTCTGAAGACGACGGGCGGAGTTGGACGTATTCGGAATTCAATAAAGCAGTGAATCGCGCCGCCAATATGCTGGCGGAAAACGATGTCAAAAAAGGCAATGTCGTTAGTTTGCTGATGCCGAATTCAGCGGAATACATTATTGCTTATTTCGCCTGCTGGAAAATCGGCGCACTTGCGGGTCCCGTCAACTTTCTGCTCAAAGCGGAAGAAATCGAATTTGTCGTCGGCAATTCGGAGGCGAAATTATTGCTCGTTAATTCGCAGTTTCGAGCGACGATTGAAAAAATCAAATTGCCGAAAATCATTGAGTTTGACGATGAAGCAGTAACAAATAATTTCAGTGAAAATTTGGTGAAAACACAATTAAATCAAAACGACGAAGCGATTATCATTTACACTTCCGGCACAACCGGAAAACCAAAAGGCTGTCTTTTAACACACGGAAATTTGATTGCGAATGCACGTCAAATTACCGAATGGCTCGCCTTTGACGAAAACGACCGGTTGCTGACGATAATGCCGCTTTTTCATATGAACGCCGTTTCGGTAACAACAATGACCGCGCTTTACGCTTCGGCTTCGACCGTCGTTTCGCCGAAATTTTCCGCCTCGCGTTTCTGGCAAATCATTTCCGATCACAAAATAACTTCGTTCGGTTCAGTTGCAACAATGCTTTCGATGCTTTTACAAAAATATCCAAACGGTGTTCCTAAAGGTTTAAACCAAGACCATTTGCGCTTTGCAATGTGCGGCTCTGCGCCCGTTCCGGCAGAAGTTTTGAAAAATTTTGAAGAAACCTTTAATTGTCTGGTTATCGAAGGCTACGGTTTATCTGAGTCAACCTGCCGCTCGACCTTTAATCCGCCCAATGAAAATCGCCGCATTGGTTCGTGCGGAAAGCCAATCGGCAATGAAATGAAGATTTTCGATGAAAACGACAATGAAGTTGCAAACGGTGAATTAGGTGAAATCGTTCTTCGCGGCGAAAATATTTTCAAGGGTTATTTCAAAAATGCCGAAGCAACTGCCAAAGCATTTCAAAACGGTTGGTTTCACACCGGCGATATTGGTTATCGAGATGCAGACGGTTTTTTTTACATTGCCGACCGCAAATCCGATATGATCATTCGCGGCGGCGAAAACATTTATCCGCGCGAGATTGACGAACTTCTCTATTTGCATCCGGCAATTGAATCAGCCGCCGTCATCGGCGTTCCCGACAAACTTTACGGCGAAGAAGTTGCGGCGTTTGTTGTTTTGAAGGACGGCGCGAGCGCGAGCAGAGAAGAAATAATTAACTTTTGCCGCACGAAACTTGCCGATTATAAATGTCCGAAAACCGTTTATTTTGTTGCGGATATTCCAAAAGGCGCAACCGGAAAACTCTTGAAACGCGAACTCGCGCGGCTTTATGCCGGGAATAAATGAATCTAAATACGGAAATTTTTTAAAACAATTTTCGTTTTGGTTGAGCAAAATGTTATTATAATTTTTGGGCAAAAGAATTTTGATTACTGGCATCAAAGATGTCAAGTATTAAACCAAAGTGAGAATTTATGACAGACATAGACGCATATAAAGAAAAATTTAGCGAAAGCGGACGGCGTATTTTTGATGTTGCGCTTGATGAATTAAAGCGGCGCGACCAGAATTACATTACAATTGAACACATCTTACACGCGCTGACGAATGAAGAAGCCGAGCTTTTTAATTCGACGATGCGTGATTTGGCGGTTGACCCGCGCTCGGTCAAAGTGCTGATTGAAGAACGGCTCAAAGCTGGCAGGCAGCACACAGGCAAAGGTTTTAAGATTGCGCCGGAAACAACCGATCTTTTCAGGCGTTCAATGGACCGAGCGCGTTCGCAAGGTCGGCGCGTGATCGAAGCCAGCGATATTTTTTACGTGCTGTCGAACGATGAGCGCAGTCTGCTCAATGATGTTTTACAAAATTTGGGCGTTCCCGCCGAAGAAGTGGCGCAAACGGCGCGGACACGCATTCGCAAGATTGAAAAAGACGAAGAACGCGCTCGCAAGAAATACGAATTGCCTTCGTATCTCAAGCATTTCGGCGTGTCTTTGAACAAACTGGCGCGGCAGGATAAAATTCCGCCGACGATTGGGCGCGAAAAGGAAATCCTGCAAATGATTGAAATTCTTTCGCACCGAGAGCGTTCAAATTCGCCGATGCTCGTCGGCGAGCCGGGCGTTGGCAAAACCGCCGTTGTTGAAGGACTTGCAAGAATGATTGAACTCGAACCGGAAAAAGTTCCGGCGCGGCTTCGTGATGCCCATATCGTCCAACTGCAAATGGGCGGGCTTGTCGCCGGAACAATGCTTCGCGGAATGTTTGAGGAACGCATCAAAGGCATTATTGATGAAGTCAAAGAAAAATCGCACATCATTTTATTTATTGATGAAGCGCACACAATTATCGGCGCGGGCGCGGCGATGGGAACATCCTCGGACGCGGGAAATATGTTCAAATCGTCATTGGCGCGTGGTGAATTGAGAATTATCGGCGCGACGACTCTGACTGAATACAAAGAATACATCGGCGAAGACGAGGCGTTGGCGCGGCGTTTTCGCCTTGTTAAAGTTGTCGAGCCAACAATTGAAGAAACCAAAGAAATTTTACTTGGGCTTCGTCCGCGTCTGGAGAAAAATTATTCGGTAACGATTTCCGACGAAGCGATAAATATGGCGTTGGAAATGTCGCCGAAATATATTCGCAATCTGCATCTTCCCGACAAAGCAATCGGTTGGCTTGACACGGCTTCGGTCAAAGTTGAAATCAACGAGCCGACATCGCTTGTCGTCAGACCTGAACATATTATTGACGTTATCTCGCAGGAATCGCGCATTCCGAAGGATATGATTTTCCGCGACACGACCGACCGTTTTTCCGAAATGGAAAATCTGCTGGCGCGTCGCGTTGTCGGACAAAAAGAAGCGGTCAAAGCCGTCGCCGAGCGTCTGCGCCTTAATAAAGGTCCGCTTAAAGACAATCATTTCGCGCCTGACGGAGTTCTATTATTTTTAGGTCCGACGGGTGTCGGCAAAACCGAACTGGCAAAAGCGGTTGCCGAATTTATGTTTGGCGACGAACAAAAAATGATTCGGATTGATATGAGCGAATATGGTGATGGCACGGTCGGCATCGAAAAACTTATCGGAATGCCGCGCGGCATTGTCGGCTCGGAACGCGGCGGAATTTTGACCGAGCAGCTTCGGGAAGATCCATACACTGTTCTGCTGCTTGATGAAGTCGAAAAAGCCAATCCGTATTTGATGAATATCTTTTTGCAGGCGTTTGACGAAGGTTGGATTACGGACGGACGCGGCAAGAAAGTTTATCTGTCGGACGCAATCGTGATTATGACTTCAAATCTGGGGTCGGAAAGTTTCAAAAAATACGAAAAGCCGCTCGGTTTCGGACAAAAATCTCTGGGCGACATCCGCGAAATCAAAGGCGCGGTGATGAAAGCCGCCGAACAGCGTTTTTCGCCCGAATTCCGCAATCGGATTGACGAAATCATCATCTTTTCGCCGCTGACAATGGACGAAGTGCGCGATATTGCAAAAATCTATTTGAACAAACTAAAACGGAATATGGAACGGCAAGGCAAACTCGTCGAGGTTACCGAAGGCGCGATTGATTTGCTGACGGAAAAAGGTTTTAGTGCGGCTTACGGCGCACGCTTTTTGAAACGCCACATTGACCAAAACGTCAAATTGCCGATTACCAACGCTTGGAAAACGGCGGTGCGGTTTTCGGTTGAAGCGGAAGACGGCGAAATCGTCGTTAAACCGACGGACGCTTTCAATTTGAATTAGACCAATCTAAATTTTTTGGTAATCTAAGGCTTTGGTGATAAAATTTCATCAAAGCCTTTTTAGAAAAAGTGTATGATTACTCACAAACGTTTGTATTTGCTTCCTTTGCTTCTGTCTTTTTCTTTTGCAATCAAAGCTCAAGAAGCCTATAAATTTAGAGAACCGACAGAGCTGCGTTGGGAAATTGGCGAAGTTTATGCTGTTCGTGAATTTGCGCGTCCAACGCCGAACCGCCGAAGTCAACTTCAAAAAATCAAATATATCAAACAAATAATAAGGAATTAAATAATGAAAAAAAGTTGCTCTATTTTGCTTTTAACTCTTATCTGCTTAACTTTTGTTTCGAGTTTCGCACAAAAATCAAACTCAACCGACAAAAAAGCCGAAGCGGTCATCAAACGCGCGGTGGAAAAACTCGGTGGCGAAAAATATCTCAATGCAAAATCGCAAATCGGACGCGGCAAGTTTAGTGTAATCCGCGACAACGCGACTATTTCTTTTCAATCTTTTGTGGACATAATTGTTTTTCCTGATAAAGAACGCACCGACTTTAAAGGAGGCGGTTCAAGAACTACGCAGACAAATTCCGGGAGCAACGGTTGGATTTACGACGGCGACGCGCAAATTATTAAAGACCAGACAGATGAGCAAATCAAAAATTTCAGACGCGGAATCAACACGAGTTTGGATAATCTTTTGCGCGGAAACTGGCGCGGAAAAGCGGCTTTAAGTTATGTTGGCAGACGGCAAGCCGGAATCGGCAGAAGCAATGATGTTGTGAAACTCACTTTTGATGACGGTTTCGCGGTTGAGTTTGAATTTTCCGATGACGGTTTGCCGATGAAATCAATCTACAAACGGACAAATGCCGACAACGAGGAAGTTATCGAAGAAGACCGTTACGCGCAATTTGTTGATGTTCAGGGAATTAAAACGCCGTTTATCATTGACCATTTTTCAAACAAAACGCAGACCAGCCGCATCAATTACGAATCGGTCGAGTTTAATAAATCCGTTCCCGATTCGATTTTTGCGAAGCCCAATAATCCGAAAGATTTGAAGAAAGATTTGAAGTTATAAAAGGGCAAGGGACAAGTAAAAAGGGACGAGGTAAGAATTCAGTTCTTTACCTCGTCCCTTTTTACTTGTCCCTCGTCCCTTAAATAAAAGCAAAATCAAACTGCTCTTGATGAATTGATTTATCGCCCGTTACATCAACATTGCCGAGATACACTTCAATTTCTTCCAAAACCGTGCTTTCGCTTTCGTGCAAAGCGCGGGAAACGTCCGGGTGAACCCGCAAAGTCGTTTGATGCACGTCAGTTAAACCCTTCGCCAGTCGTCTGGCTTCTCCCAAAATTTCGTAACAAATGGTTTGCGGCGATTTTATCCAACCTGCGCCTTCGCAGTAATCGCACGGAGCGCACATCGTTCTTTCAAGCGATTGTTTAACGCGCTTGCGAGTCATAATTATCAAGCCGAAATCATTAAACGACAAAACCTTGTTCGGCGACTTGTCGGATGCGAGAGCTTCCTGCAAGGCTTGCGAAACCTTGTTCCGATTGCGGCGGTCTTCCATATCAATCAAATCAAGCACGATAATTCCGCCCAAATCGCGCAGGCGAATTTGTCTGGCGATTTCGTCAACCGCTTCCATATTTGTTTTGGTAATTGTGTCTTCAAGCCGCGCATTGCCTCTGCCGACGAATTTGCCTGTGTTGACATCAATCGCCACTAATGCTTCGGTTTGATTGATGACGAGATAACCGCCGGATTTCAGCCAAACACGCGGTTTCAAAGCCTTGTCAACTTCTTCCTGAACGCCGTATTTTTCTAAAATCGGCTCGTCCTGTGTATAGAGTTTGACGCGGTTGACGAGTCGCGGCTGAATGCGGTTGATAAATTCGACAATCCGTTGATATTCTTCTTCGGAATCAACGCGAATCGCCGTGAATTCGTCGGAAAGCTGGTCGCGCAAAAGGCGTTGGATAATGTCCAAATCTTGGTGAACGAGTGCGGGCGATTTGGCTTTGTCCGCATCTTTTTTGAGGTCTAACCAAGTTCTGATTAAATACCGCGCATCTTGGCGCAAATCTTCGTCCGAAATGCCGATTCCCGCCGTTCTGACAATAAATCCGCCTGACGGAACTTCTTCTTCCTGTTTGATTTTTTGAATCAAAGTCCGCAATCGGGCGCGTTCGCTGGCAGATTCAATTTTGCGCGAAACGCCGAGATGTTCAATCGTCGGCATATAAACCAAAAAGCGTCCGGGAAGCGCAATGTGCGAAGTTATTCGCGCACCTTTTCGCGCAATCGGCTCTTTGGCAATCTGCACAAGAATTTCCTGACCTTCGCGCAGCAAATCCGTGATGGTCGGCTGCATCGGACGCTCGCGGCGATTGTCGCGTCTGCTGCCGTTGCCTTGATAACGAGTATCGGTCTTTTCGTTTGAACTAGTTTCTTCCGGTTTCGGCTGCGGACTTGGACCGGTGCGCCGCCGCCCGCGCCCGCCGCGCCGAACAGCCATTTCCGCAATATCGCCGGATTCTTTGACGCTTGCCTCCGCGTCTTTGAACGTTTCGTTTTTTGTTGCGTTTTTGCTTTTTGCGGATTTGGAAGATGGCTTAGTTTTTCTATTTTTTTCCGCAGATTTTGAGGTTGTTTTTTTGTTTTTAGAAGCGGCTTGATTATCCGCCAAATCTTTTTTTGTGGATTTGGCTTCTGTTTCTTCTTTTATTTTTTCAGTTTCTTTAGCGGATTTGCCTCTGCCTCTGCCGCCGCGATTTCCACGACTTCTATTATTTTCTGGTGTTTCAGATTCTTGTTCGTCTTCGTCGGCAATGCGCTCGAATCTATGTTCCGCTTCGCCAACCGCACCGATTAACGAACCGACTTCCGCCGTTCCCGCGCTTTCCATATCAAACTCGATGGCGCGAACCTGGTCAATAATCGCCTCTTGCATATAAGCGTCTTTGAACATATCGCCCGTTGTTTCTTCGTCGTCGTCAATAATACGCTCAAAGCCGGAATCTTCCATTTTAAAAAGCGGTTCACTTTCTTCCCACACTTTCATTTCAGATTCTTTTTCTACTTTTTCTTCGTCAAATTGCGGTTTTTCCGGCGCGACTTCTTGTGATTTCTTACCGCGCCGCGACCTTCCGCGTTTGCCTTTCGGCTGCGTTTCTTCGACTTCTTTGATTTCTTCAATTTCGGCGATTTCTTCGTCTTTCGGCTCGGCTTCTTCCGTCATTGCCGCCAAAGGTTCAGCGAGTTCTTGCGCCGATTCCATCTGTTTTTCGCGTTCCAGACGCGCTCTTTGAATTTTGTCGGTGGCTTCACGCGCCGCGTCTTCGGGCGAAGATTTTTTCGATTTTTCCATGACGATGCGTTCGATTTCTTCTTCTTCATCAAAAAAATCGGAAACATAGAGGAACGCATCGCGCTCCAAACCGATTTCGACAAAAGCCGACTGCATTCCGGGCAAAACTCGCATCACGCGACCTTTGTAGATATTGCCGACAATGCCCGCGTTTTCCTCGTCGCCACGTTCAATATAAAATTCGCTGACACGCCCGTTGTCGAGTATGGCAATCTTTTTTTCGCGCCCATTGACGCTGATAATCATTTCTTTTGACATATTTTAGAAATTTTCCTTCTTTTATAGAGAGATAATTGGTATCGGAAAATGTTTTAACCGATAAGTTTTCGGCTTGAAGCTTTATTTTCGGAAGGCGAACGCTTGGATTGTGGAAAATTTACAGACCTAACCTTTAGCTCGGTTTGATAGAGCAGATTTTGCGTTGTTTATTTGAATTATTTGTTTTCGGAATTGATTTCCAAAACCATTCGGAACTCTGAGTTTTCTCACGCAGGAATCTCGTTTTTTCAAAAGCGATAAACGAATCGCCCTTTTTTAAAAGCAGGGAGCGCAAAGTGTTTCTAATTAAACGCGCTCGAACCCGCTCGTAAATTCTCTTTCAACAAAACTAAAATACTGTAAAAATCTTGTAATCTTTGGCGTTTGCTTTTATCTTCCCTAATTTTTAATTAAAAATCTTCGAGCAAACTTTTGTAAGTATAAATTAAAAATTGTAAATCGTAAATAGTAAATAGTTAATTGTTAAATTATCGGCGGCAAAGTTACAATTAACCATTAATAATTTACCACTAACGAATTATGGAAATCTATTTTCAGCTTATTACCGACGCGGAAACTTTGCAAAAAGCGTGTGACGGGCTTAAAACGGAAGATTATTTGGGCTTTGATACGGAAACGACTTCGCTCGACCCGTATCAAGGTAATGTGCGCCTCGTGCAGTTAAGCAATGGCAAAGACACGAAAGTTATTGATTTGAAACCGTTTGCCGAGCGAGGCGATTTGCGGACATCGGAAGAACTCGCACCGCTTCGCGAACTTCTCTCTGCCGATAAACCGATAAAAATCGCGCACAACGCCAAGTTTGACGCAAAATGGGTGAAACATCATTTAGGCGCGGAACTCGGCGGCGTTTTCGATACGCTTCTTGCCAGCCAACTCATTGCCGCAGGCGACCAAGACCGGCGGCATTCTTTGGCGGAAGTTACCAGCTATTTCCTTGGCACGGAACTCGATAAATCGGAACAAGTCAGTGATTGGAACGCGCCGGAACTTTCGCAATCGCAAATCGAATACGCCGCCCGCGATGCCGCGACGATGATTCCGTTGCGCGAAAAAATGTTGGAAAAACTAAAATCCGATGAACTGATTCGCGTGGCAAAACTCGAATTCGACTGCGTAATGCCGATTGCCGCGATGGAACTCAGCGGTTTTTATTTGGACAAGGCGCGTTGGCGCGAACAGCTCGAAAAAGTAAAAATAGCGCAGGCGAAAGTTGCCGTCGAACTCCAGCAATTGCTTTCGGCAGGTGTCGCGCAAGCCTCGCTTTTTGGGGTAACGGAAATAAATCTCGATTCGCAAGCGCAAGTTACGGACGCGCTGAAAAACTTGGGCGTTCCTGTTCCTGCCACAACGCGCGGCTGGCAATTACAGCCACTTGCGATAGATTATCCGGTTGTCGCCAAACTACTTGAATATCGCGGAGTGGCAAAATCTCTGTCGAGTTTCGGCGAAAATATCTTAGAATTTATCGAACCGAAAACGGGCAGAATCCACGCCGACTTCCGCCAAATCGGTGCGCCGACAGGTCGTTTTAGTTGTTCTAAACCAAATATTCAGCAAATTCCGCACGAGCAGGAATATCGCCGCTGTTTTCGTGCGCCCGACGGCAGAAGGTTGATTACCGCCGATTATTCGCAAGTCGAATTGCGGATTCTGGCGGAATTTTCAAACGATGAAAATTTTATCAAAGCCTTTCAATCGGGCGAAGATTTTCACACGACAGCCGCCGCACAAGTTTTCAGTGTCAAGCCCGAAGACGTTACACCCGAGCAGAGAAGTTTTGCCAAACGGTTAAATTTTGGTGTCGTCTACGGCATCGGCTCACAGCGTTTTGCATTGATGACCGGCTTAAAACAAACCGAAGCCGAAAATATAATGCGAAGATATTTTGCGACCTATCGCGGACTTGACGCTTGGCTGCGCGAAGCCGGACAAAAAGTTTTAACAAATAGAATTGCGCGAACCGCTTCGGGCAGAATGATGCGGTTTCGCTTTGATGAAAATGACCGCGCACAAATCGCTTCGGCGCGGCGCAACGGAATGAATATGCCGATTCAAGGCACGAGTGCTGATATTTTAAAACGCGCTTTGCGTCTTTTGCACGATGAAATTCGCGGAACTTCCGCCAAACTTGTCAACATCGTCCACGACGAAATAATTGTCGAAGCCGACGCGAGTGAAACTGAGCAAATTGCCGCCAAACTGGACAAAGCAATGTGCGCGGCGGGCGAAGAATATATCAAAAAAGTTCCGGTAAAAGTTGACGTTACCATCGCGGATGAGTGGTCAAAGTAACTTTTTAGAATGTAAGTTTATCTCAAATAGTCTTCCAATTTCGTCGAAGCATCAGTTTTTTCATCACGGTATTTGACGATAATTGGCGCGTAGATTGATAAGCCGTTTTCTTTGCCGAAACCGCTCGTAACAGCCCGCGAGCCTTGCACGACGACCGCGCCAACCGGAATTTCCAAAGGTTTTTCACCGTCCGATTTATAAATCTCGCCTTTGACTAAATCAAAAACCGGAGTCGAGCGCGTCAAAATCACACCCGAAGCAAGCACAGCTTTTTCGCGCACAATCGTTCCTTCATAAACGCCCGTGTTGCCGCCGACCAGAACATCATCTTCAATAATCACGGGAACTGCGCCGACGGGTTCTAAAACTCCGCCGATTTGCGCCGCCGCCGACAGATGAACGCGCTTACCGATTTGAGCGCACGAACCGACCAGCGCGTGCGAATCAATCATTGTGCCTTCGTCAATAAATGCGCCGACATTGACATAACTCGGCGGCATCAAAACGACGTTTTCGCCGACAAACGAGCCGTCGCGTATCGTCGAACCGCCGGGAACAATGCGGATTTTGTCGTCTAGATTCATCGGGCGCAGCGGAAAAGTTTCCTTGTCGAAAAACTGAAAAGTCTCACTGCTGAAAGACATATTAACCATTTTGCCCATCTTGAAACCGAGAAGAATCCCCTGTTTCACCCAAGCATTTGCGTGCCAATCGCCGTCTGCGTCTTTTTCAGCGGAACGAATCTCGCCGCGCCTTAAGGCAGTTTTGAATTCGTTAAAAACCTCGTGGTCGGGCGTGTCAAATTCGGATTTTGTAAATAATTGTTCGATTTTTTCTTGTAAATTCATTGTTCTTTTGGTTCTTGCAAACGATTATACTTTCTCAAAATCTTTTTTAACCTATCGTGCGGCAAAGCATAAACCGTATTGCCGCTAAATCCTTTCATCGTTTCCGCCGCAACCATCGCATTGAGAATGGCTTCTTCGGTCGCTTGGGTGGTGGCGACAAACAACGGATTGATTTTTTCATTCGGCAGCATTTCAATCCGTGATAATTCCGCGTCTTTACTGACTTCCGTCGCGTTTGCCGTCGAGAACGCGATAAAAATATCACCCGATGAATTTCCGCCTCTGCCGCCCATTATACCAACACCGAGCGAAACTCTTTTGACGAGTCGTTTGAGTTGATGCGGAAGCAGCGGCGCGTCTGTCGCCACAACCACGATTATCGAGCCGGTGTCTTGCGAGGCTTTGCCCGCGGTCGGCAGTAAATCGGTGATTTCTTTGCCGACGGGAATTCCGGCAACCGTGAAAAGCTGGCGCGAACCGTAATTCGCCTGCACCAGAACGCCGATTTTATAACCGCCGTCGGTTGCGTCCAGCACCCGCGAAGATGTTCCCGTTCCGCCTTTAAAACCATGCGCTATCATTCCCGTTCCGCCGCCAACATTGCCTTCGGC
>MWZA01000155.1 GCA_002050455.1 Acidobacteria bacterium 5-1
CGCCAATTCAGATGAAAAAGAATCGTCCGGCGACGATGGTTTCAATTCTTTGCAATCAAGAAAAAAAAGAAATTTTGTCGGAATTACTTTATACCGAAACAACAACGCTCGGATTACGCGTTACCGAAATTGAAAGAAGCTGTCTAGCGCGTGAAATCATCAAAGTCAAAACCGAATTTGGCGAGATAGATGTTAAAATTGCCCGTTATCAAGGAAAAATTGTTAATGCAAAACCCGAATATGAACAATTGAAAAAAATTGCGCTCGAAAAAAACATTTCCTTATTAAAAATACAAAAAGCCGTTGAAACAAATCTCGAAACTAAATAATTTTTATGCTTGAAAAATTTGTTTGGAGTTTATCAAAAAAAGCGCGAACAAGACGCGCCGAATTTTTTCGCCGTAAATTTGATTTAACATCCGAAACAAAAATTCTCGACATCGGTTCGGAAAACGGTTCAAATATTAATCTCGTTTTGACGGGAACAAAAATTTCGCCGCAAAATGTTCATATTGCAGATATTGATGAACAAGCCTTACAATCGGGAAAGAGAAATTTCGGCTACAACGCGGTTTTATTAAATGAAGATGGAAAATTGCCTTTTGCCGACGGCTTTTTTGATATTGTTTATTGTTCATCGGTAATTGAGCATATAACCGTGCCGAAAGAAAAGACGTGGGATTATTTATCAGGAAAGGAGTTTCAATCTGTCGCTTGGAAACGCCAGACGGAGTTTGCCGAAGAGATACGGCGAATCGGGAAACAGTATTTTGTGCAAACGCCGAACCGCAATTTTTTCATCGAAAGTCATACTTGGCTGCCGCTCGTCGGATTTTTTCCGCGCCAATTATTATTAAAAGTGATGAAACAAACCAATTCTTATTGGATAAAACAAGCAATTCCCGATTTTAATTTATTAGACAAAAACCAAATGGCAAAACTTTTTCCCGAAGCGCAAATCGTTTTTGAAAGAAAATTGGGAATGATAAAATCAATTATGGCAATAAAA
Source organism: Acidobacteria bacterium 5-1 (assembly GCA_002050455.1). GTDB lineage: Bacteria > Acidobacteriota > Blastocatellia > Pyrinomonadales > Pyrinomonadaceae. The sequence continues at coordinate 1,010 of MWZA01000155.1, forward strand.
ACTGTGAGGTTAAGTTAATTGGAAAACTCAAAAAAAGTTGATTTAGAAAAAATCGCAAACGGCGTACGCTTGATGCTCGAAGGAATCGGCGAAGACCCTGACCGCGACGGATTGCAGAAAACGCCAGAGCGCGTGGCGGATTTTTACGCCGAACTGACCGAAGGAATGTGGCAGGATGCACGCGAGCAAATCGTGCCGCTGCCGGGCGATTCGCACGACGAGATGGTGATTGTCAAAGACATTGCGATTGCGTCCGTGTGCGAACACCATCTTGCGCCGTTTGTCGGCAAATGCCATATCGCGTATATTCCGAAAGGCGGGCGTATTGTCGGGCTATCGAAATTAGCTAGAATTGCGGAGATTTTTGCGCGTCGTCTGCAAGTGCAGGAACGCTTGACACAGCAGATTGCCCAGACGCTTTTTGAAGAACTCGAACCGATTGGCGTAATGGTCGTAATGGAAGCCGAACATACTTGTATGACCTTGCGCGGCGTGAAAAAGCCGGGCGCGAAAACCGTTACTTCAAGCGTTTTAGGCGGCTTTCGCACTGATGCGCGGACACGCGCCGAAGCAATGAGTCTTATTAAAGGTTAAGAAAGTAAAAAGTAAAAAGGGAAAAATTATGAAATTGCGTTTTATTTTATCATTCTCGTTAATTTCGATATTTTGTGTTTTGAGTTTTGCCCAAACTAAAGGTAAATACACAAATCTTTTCAGCGAAGAAAAGCTGAAATCGACCGTCAAATTCTTGTCCGACGACGGCTTTGAAGGACGCGCGCCGGGCAGTCGCGGCGGTGAACTTGCGGCAAAATATATCGCAACGCGGCTTGAAATGCTCGGCATCAAGCCTGGCAATAACGGTTCTTATTTTCAGCCGGTTTCGCTTGTCGCAGTCAAGGCAAATCCGAATACGACGTTAAATATTGGCGACGCATCGTATAAATTTGGCGATGATTTTGTCGTTTTTACCGGAGCGCAGACCGAAAACGTCAATCTTAACACCGAACTCGTTTTTGTCGGTTACGGCATTGATGCGCCCGAACAAAAATGGAACGATTACAAGGGAAACACGGAAGATTATCGCGGCAAAATTCTGGTGATGATGGTCAACGACCCGCCCGCAACTGCTGCTGAACCAAATCTTTTCGGCGGCAAGGCTCTGACTTATTACGGGCGTTGGACTTATAAATTTGAAGAAGCGGCGCGGAGAGGTGCGGCGGGCGTAATTTTGATTCACACAACCGAAAGCGCGGGTTATGGCTGGAATGTCGTGCGGACTTCAAATGGCAATTGGCGGTTTGATATTGCGCGGACTTCCGCCGATAAAACACCGTTTTTGCAAATGCGTTCGTGGATGACCGAAAGTACGGCGCGGAAAATTTTCACGCAAGCCGGAAAAAATCTGGATGAAATGCGCGAAAAAGCAAAGTCGAGAGATTTTCAGCCGGTTAATCTTGGCTTGACCGCGAAAATTGACATAAACAGCGAATTGAAAAAAGTTGATTCAAACAATGTCGTCGGCGTTTGGGAAGGAAGCGACGCGAAATTAAAAGATGAATACGTTGTTTATACGGCGCATTGGGATCATTTGGGCGTGGGCGAACCAAACACAAAGGGCGACCGCATCTACAACGGCGCACTCGACAACGCAACCGGTTGCGCGTCTGTTTTGTCAATCGCCGAAGTTGTTACCAAATTGCCGGAGCGACCAAAGCGTTCGGTCGTTTTTCTGTTCACGACTGCCGAAGAACAAGGGCTTTTAGGCGCGGAATGGTATGCCAGATTTCCCGTTTTTGCGCCGGAAAAAACGGCGGCGAATATTAATATTGATGGCGGTAATCTTTACGGTTTGACCAATGATTACGGTGCGCTCGGCGCGGAACGCTCCAGTATTATGCCGATTGTGAACGCGGTTTTAGCAGAGCGTAAAATGACGTTTGCCGCAGATGCACATCCTGAACAAGGCTCATTTTTCCGCTCAGACCATTTTCCGTTTGCCAAAATCGGCGTTCCGGCGATTAGCGTTAGAAACGGAGAAGATTATATCGGCAAACCGAAGGATTTTGCGCAAAAAACTTTCGATGAATTTAACAAAAATCATTATCATCAGCCGTCGGACGAATTCCGCGATGATTGGCGATTTGACGGGTTAGTGCAAATGATTGAGATTTCTTTAGCAATCGGTTTGAAAGTTGCTAACGCACCGACAATGCCGCGCTATAATGCCGCAGATGAATTTGCAAAAGCACAGCCGAATCGTAAATCGTGAACAGAAGTTTGTTAGTAACATTTTTCTATTCACGATTTACGAGCAGTTGGTTGAGATGGTTAGCTAAGTGTGTGATAATTATTTTCGGAGGCTGAAGAAAATGACAAAAGTAAATATCCACGAAGCGAAAACGAATTTGAGCAAACTTCTCGAACAAGCCTTAAACGGCGAAGAAATCGTGATTGCCAAAGCGGGAAAACCGCTTGTTCGTCTTGTTCCGGTGCGCGAGGAAAAGGAAAGTTGTTTTGGAATGGATGAAGGGAAAGGCTGGATTGCCGATGATTTCGATATTTTGCCTGATGATTTGATGGCGGCTTTTTATGGAGAAGAAGATGAAGACTTTGATTGACACGCATATTTTTTTATGGTTTTTTATTGAACCAAAAAGAATTTCAAAACAAATCAAAGAATTTTTAGAAAATACTTTTCAGAATGAAATTTACGTTTCGCACGCGACGGCTTGGGAAATTTCGATAAAATACGGTGTGGGAAAACTTAAACTGCCGCAAATGCCCGAACTATTTGTGCCTGACCGCATAATTCGCGCCAATTTTCTGCATTTGCCGATAAAGATCCAGCACGTTCTTCAAGTTCACAATTTGCCGCCGATTCACAAAGATCCGTTTGACCGATTGCTTGTTTCGCAAGCGCGAGTCGAAAATCTGACAATTTTAACCGCCGACCCGAATTTTGCCAAGTATCAAATCAAAACGCTCGACATAAATAATTTTAAGCTATGAACCAGCCTTTTTATATCACAACGCCAATTTATTACGCTAACAGTTTGCCGCATCTCGGACATCTCTACACAACGACGGTTGCCGACGTGATTACGAAACACAAAAAACAGCGCGGATACGACACTTATTTTTTGACGGGAACGGACGAACACGGCGTAAATATTCAGCGCGTCGCCGAAGAAAAAGGCAGAACGCCAAAAGAACAAGTTGATTTTGTTTCAAGCCAATATAAAGAAATGTTTGCCGATTTCGGTCTGACCGATTACGACATTTTTATGCGGACGACCGAGCCGTTTCACTATAAAGCGGTGCAGAATCTGTGGCGCAAAATTGCGAAAAACAAAACGCCGAAGGGCAACGAAACAATATACAAAGGTTTCTATGAAGCGTGGTTTTGCCCGAACTGTGCGGAATTTAAAACCGAAACCGAGTATGAACTTCGGACAGATGAAGACGTGCCACGCTGTTTGATTCACGAAAAACCGCTCGACCGCGTGGCAGAAGAAAGCTACTTTTTCCGCTTAAGCGATTACGGCGAAACTTTGCTAAAAATTATCGAAGAAAATCCTAGAAGAATTCGTCCCGAAGCACGACGCAATGAAGTGACTTCATTTATTAAAGGCGGTTTGCAAGACCTTTCAATTTCGCGCGAAAAAAAATCCGTGAGTTGGGGCATCCCTGTGCCGGATGACGGAAATCACGTCATTTATCTTTGGGTTGACGCGCTTTCAAATTACATTTCGGCAATCGGTTACGGCAATTCCGAACGGGCAAATATTGGTTTTGAAAAATACTGGCAAAACGCAACGCATCTCGTCGGCAAAGACATTTTGCGTTTTCACACGGTTTACTGGTTTTCTTTTTTGCACGCGGCTGGTCTGGAATTGCCGGAAACTGTCTACGCGCACGGAATGTGGCTCGATGCGGAAGGTCGCAAAATGGGCAAAACGCTCGGCAATGCGATTGAATTGGACGTTTTGCATAAACATTTTCAAACCGATGCTCTTCGATATTTCCTGTTGCGTGAGATGGTTTTCGGGCAGGACGGAAAATTCAGCTACGAAAATCTGATTGACCGTGCCAACGCGGATTTGGCAAGCGGTTTAGGTAATCTTTCCAGCCGGACGCTTTCGATGATTAACAAATACTGCGATGGCATAATTCCGAACGGTAAAATTAGCGAACCGCATTATCTTTACGCTAAACGCGCCGGAATAAACGCGGACGAACAAGAATTGGTTTCGGTTCTCGACCACGCAAGAGATGAATTTCTGCGTCGTTTTGATAATTTTGAATTTAGCCAAGCGTTAGAGATTTTGTGGAATGTGATTGCGCGGACTGATAAAATGATTTCCGACACAAAACCTTGGGAACTCGTCAAGGACGAAAATCAAGCCGAAACGCTGAACGCAGTTCTTTATCGCGCAACTGAAACTCTGCGCTGGCTGTGCGTTTTGCTTTATCCGGTGATGCCGGAAGCAATGCGAGAGATTTACGCTCAAATCGGTTTGAACGAAGATATTTCAACAATAAACCCTGAAAATTTAACTTGGGGAGAATTACAAGCGGAAACAAAAATCGGCGAAACACGAGCCGTTTTCCCGCGCATTGATAAAACAAAAGTTATGAAAGAGATTGAGAAAGAGAAGTCAGAAGTCAGCAGCCAGAAAACAGAAGAAGGAAAACAACAACCGTCGGACAACAAACAAGCAGCGAACAACGAACAACGAACAACGAACGAAGACCAAAGACCAAAAACCGAAGACCAATTCATTACAATTGACGATTTTCTAAAAGTCGAACTCCGCGTCGGTGAAATCAAAGTTGCCGAACGCATTCCTAACGCCGATAAACTTCTGCGTTTTGAGATTGATTTGGGCGAAGAAAAACCGCGTCAAATTCTTGCCGGTTTAGCCGAATACTATGAGCCTGAAAAATTAATCGGTAGAAATGTCGTTGTTGTGGCGAATCTGAAACCTCGTAAAATGCGCGGACTCGAATCAAACGGAATGCTTTGCGCGGCTTCTTTGGAAAATAGCGATGACTCGCCCGCGATTGCGACATTTTTGGAAGATGTGAAAATTGGCGCAAGATTAAAGTAATGCAATTCGAGTGGGATAAAGAAAAAGCTAAAACAAATCTTAAAAAACACGGCGTGAGTTTTGATGAAGCAGAAACTGTTTTCGGCGACCCGTTAGCGAGAATTTTTGATGACGATGAACATTTTTCAGAAGAAAGACGCGACGGAATTGTCAGAAGTTCGGTAAAAGGAAAACTTTTGATTGTTAGTTTTACCGAAAGAAAAAACGACACAATCAGAATTATCAGCGCGCGGGAAACAACGCCGAAGGAAAGGAGAAAATATAAAAATGCAGATGGATGAAAACGACGAATTATTACCCGAATATGATTTGGATTATTCAAAATCCAAGCCGAATCGCTTTGCTGAAAAATATAAACAGATGCAAAGAACCGTAGTTTTGGATTTTGATGTCGCGGAAGATTATCCGAGTGCGGAATCTGTAAATGAAGCACTACGGTTTTTGTCGAGAATTACAAAACAACATCAAACGGAATTGACTCATAAATGATTTTTGTTGACTCACATTGTCATATTGACGGCGAAGCGTTTGACGCTGACCGCGATGAAGTTATTGAGCGTGCCAAAGATGCGGGCGTTAAATTTATGCTCAACATCGGAACGGGAAATCCGCACACGGATGAAATAAAAAAAGCTGTCGAAGTAGCCGAAAAGTATGAGAATGTTTTCGCGGCGGTCGGCGTTCACCCGCACGATGCGCGGGCTTATGACGACAAAGCCGAAAATCATTTGATTGATTTGGTGAAATCAAGTGAAAAAGTTATCGCTTGGGGCGAGATTGGTTTGGATTTTTACTACGACCACAGCCCGCGAGATGTGCAGATGGAGGTTTTTAAAAGGCAAATTCGCATGGCAAAACAATTGAATTTGCCGATAATTATTCACAGCCGCGATGCAAATGATGAAACGGTTGAGATTCTGCGCGATGAATGCTCGCCGCAAATGGAAACCGGAAAATGGGAAACGGAAAATAAAGTGGAAGAAAATTCAAAGAACAAATTTCGCGGCGGAATTATGCATTGTTTCGGCGGCAGCGCAGAAATGGCTTTAGATTTAATGGAAATTGGTTTTTTGATTTCGTTTGCGGGAAACATAACTTTCAAAAAAGCGGAAAGTTTGCGAGATGCGGCGCGGGTTGTTCCGCTTGAAAAACTTCTTATTGAGACCGATTGCCCGTTTTTAACGCCCGTGCCGTTTCGCGGAAAACGCAACGAACCTTCTTTTGTAATTCACACGGCGCAGTTTCTAGCTGATTTCTACGGTGTAGAACTTGAAACTTTAGCCAGTCAAACAACTCAAAATTTTTTGGACTTTTCAGATTATCGTAAGCGGCTGATTGGGAGTCATTAACAAAAACTTGCATTAAGTTTGGCGGATTTACCATTTACCAATAACCATTTACAATTAACAACATTATGGCAAAAGAAAATTCATTTGATATTACATCAAAAGTTGACTACGCAGAAATTGACAACGCGGTCAATCAAACAAAAAAAGAAGTTAGTCAGCGTTTTGACTTTAAGGGCAGTAAATCATTGGTCGGCGTGCAGGATAACGATTTGTATTTATCTGCCGAAGACGAAACCAAACTTCGCAATATGAACGACATTCTGCAAAGCAAACTCGTCAAACGTGGTGTTCCGCTCAAGGCTTTAAGTTACGAAAACATCGAACCTTCGGCGGGCGGAACGGTGCGCCAAACGGTAAAAGTTCAACAGGGAATTCCGATTGAAAAAGCTAAAGAAATCGTTAAATTTATCAAAGATTCAAAAGTAAAAGCGCAGGCTTCGATTCAGGGCGATATAGTCAGAGTTTCCAGCAAAGACCGCGATACGCTGCAAGATGTGATTGCAAAATTGAAAGCGAAGGATTTCGGTATTGATATGCAGTTCACGAATTATCGGTCTAATTAAGGCGTTTCTCAATAAATTTTGCAGAGTTTTAATGTCTGGTGAAAAATAAAAGTTTTATGAAATAGGCTAAATCACTGGGTATATTGATAAAACACATTTGCAAAGCAGTTGAGTTTTGCTTAGAAGCGAAAAAATAAATGCAGACATTTTCACCAACCAGAGAAAAATTAAATCCCCAAATCGCGGCACAAAGAATTTTCAGTTTGATAAAAACCGAGATGGCTTTGGTCGAAGCCGAATTTCGGCATCAAGCGAGTTCGAACATTCAGGTGATAAATTATTTGGGCGATTATCTGCAGGCATCGGGCGGAAAGCGTGTTCGACCTGCGCTTGTTCTGTTGTCGAATTACGCCGTCGGCGGAAATGCTGAACAGGAAAATGTGATTCGGCTGGCAACCGTTATGGAAATGCTTCACACCGCAACGTTGGTTCACGATGATATTATTGATAATGCCGACACGCGCCGCAATCGTGTTTCGGTCAATGCGCGTTTCGGCAACCAATCGGCGGTTTTGATGGGCGATTGGCTTTATATGTCGGCGTTTGAAACGAGTTTGCAAGAGCGGAGTTTGGAAATTCTTGATATTTTGACTCGTCTGACGCGCAAAATGACTGAAGGCGAACTTATTCAACTGACAACACTTGGGCGCACCGATATTTCCGAAACCGAATATTTTGACATCTTGCAGCGTAAAACAGCTTTTCTTTTCAGTGCTTGCTGCGAAATCGGCGCAATTTTAGGGAATGCCTCGAAGAAAGAACAAAACGCTCTGCGTGATTACGGGATGAATCTCGGCACGGCTTTCCAACTCGCCGACGATTTGCTTGACTTTACGGCGGAAGAAGAAGTTTTAGGCAAGGCTTCGGGCGCGGATTTGTTGGAAGGGAAATTGACTTTGCCCTTGATTTTATTGATGCGAAAAAAACGGCAAGCGCAAAAGGATTTGGAAAAGATTATCTACGACGGAAACTACAACGCAATTTCGCGTGCGAGTCTGCTGGAGAAGCTAGAAAGCCTCGATTTACTTGCCGAAACAAGACAAAGAGCATATTTATACGCCGACCTTGCGATAAAAAATCTTGAACTATTTCCAAAAACAGAGTATCGTTTAGCCTTGGAAGAAATTCCAAGCTATATGATTGAAAGAAATAAATGATGTGCGGTTTTTTGTGTAAATTTTTTAAATTGGCGCAAATCAAAGCTCGCAAGTCCGAATTCAACAAATGCCACAAGAAAATCTTATGCTGAACGAAAATTTAATCGCCACCCTGGAACAGAGTTTGCGGCAGACCCGCAACGCGCAAAATCGCCTGCTTGGTCGGCTTCGTGAGGTTGAAACGGAAGCTGATAGTTTGCGGCAGGAAATCCAAGCAATGGAAAATAGCGCGGCGCAAACCGAACAGGCGATTTACAGCCTTTTGGCGACAATGGGTTCGAGCAATCAATCTTGGAAGGTTGAGAAAAAACCGCAATACGAACAAGACGATTATGGACAGCCGTCGCCACCGAGAAGATATACGCTGGCAAATAATAACGAACCGAACGTTCCCGTGAAAAATTTTCGTAACAAGTCGTCGGTTACCTATTTAAATAATAATCGTAATATTCCTTCTATCAGTCCAAAATTAGAACCAATCAGCCATCGTTTCGCTGACCGAACTATCACACAGGCTTGCACCTTGATTTTGCGCGAAGCGAGCGAGCCTCTGCACGTCCATGAACTTTATAATCTGCTGGTGGCGGGCGGTTTTGAATTTAAGGGAAATAACCCGACTATTTCAATCGCCGTTTCATTAACCCGCAACCGCCGATTTTCCAAAGTTGCGCCCGGAACTTTCGATCTGGTGATGCGCGACGCTTCCAAGGCGGCTTCCTGATAATTTTCCGAAATTGCGTTTAATCAATATATTACAGCTTGTTTTTTGATAAAGAATAAGCAAAAATACTTGTCTGTTTTCAGTTATACAGCTTCCTTAGAAATTGGAGATAAAATAATGAATTGTCGAATTTTCGCTCAGTTTAAATCAATTGTTTTAATTGGGTTGTTAATTGTAATTTTCGGATTTAGTGAAAATCTTTTCGCTCAAAAAGTGCGGCTTCGCTCGCAAATAAATCCAAATTGCAATGTAAATTCCAATTCAAAGTTTGCCGATATTTATGCCGATGGAAACATTGCCGTGCAGGGAAGTTATAGCTGCCGTGGCGCGTTTATTTACGATATTTCCAATCCCGATACGCCAAAGTTGGCGGCGTGGTATAATCCGGGCAACAATCAACAGTTTTTGGAAGCAGTCGTCGTCGGCAATCGCGGTTATTTCGGAAGCGGAAACGGGGGTGGCGTTCATATTGTTGACCTTTCCAATCCGTATAATCCGCAGCTTTTAGGAATTGTTAATTCGACTAGCGGCAACGCGCATGATTCAATTCACGAAATGATAATCTGGGGAAATTACCTGATTGAAAATTTTAATGGTTTCTCAAATAAAATCTTAAAAATTATCAACATCAGCAATCCTGCCAATCCGGTTTTTATCCGCGATATTAATCCGACAGAGATTAATTGGATTCACGCGATGCACATTCGCGGCAACCGAATGTTCACCTCCGGTTGGGGAACTATTTCCAATCGCGGCAGAACCGAAATTTACGATATTTCCAACATCGCCACGCAAGCCCCGACTTTGCTGGGTTTTATTGAAGACACAACCAGCATCACCGCCGGAAACAATATGCACAGCAGTTGGTCGAGCGAAGACGGAAATTATCTCTACAGCTGCCGCGAAACCAGTAATGGCGACGGCGACGTGCGCGTTTATGATATTCGTAATCCGGCACAACCGCTTATTGTCAACCGAATTACGATGAATGATTTAGGGATTAACGCAGTAACGCCGCATAATCCGGTGGTTCTGGGAAATTTTCTGTATATTGCGTGGTATCAGGCAGGGCTGCAGGTTTTTGATATTTCCGACCCGGTTAATCCGAAAAGAGTCGGGCAATACGATACATTTCAACCGGCTTTTGTTGAAACCGAAAGTTCAAAACAACTTTCAACCGAACCTTGGGATTTTGTCTGCGGCACGGCAAGTTTTCAGAATAATCTTCCCTCAACTTTTGACGGTAATTGGGCAGTTTTCCCGTTTTTAGGACAAGATAAGGTTTTGATCGGCGATTTGGCAACCGGCTTGTATATCGTTGATGCTCGGCGGGTTACTGCCCCTGCAAAAAATCGGGTGTCCGATTTTGACGGTGACGGGAAAACGGATTTTTCGGTTTATTCGCCGAATTCTGGATTGTGGCAAATTGAAAAAAGTTCAAACAACGCGGCAATTTCAACTTTTTTTGGCGCAAGCACTGATAAAATCGTTCCGGGCGATTATGACGGCGATGGCAAAACCGATATTGCCGTCTGGCGACCAAGCGACGGCGTTTGGTATATTTTAGGCAGTTCAAGCGGTTTTCAAGCCAGAGCATTTGGCATCAACGGCGATATTCCGGCGGCGGCGGATTATGATGCCGACGGTAAAACAGATATTGCGGTTTGGCGACCTTCCAACGGCACTTGGTATATTTCGCAAAGCACTCTGGGTTTAAAAGGTTATCAATGGGGAACGAGCGGCGACCGCATTTTAACGGGCGATTATGAAGGCGACGGCAAATCCGATTTGGCAGTATTTAGACCTTCTAACGGCATTTGGTATATTTTGCAAAGTTCTTCATCCCTGCCGCTTTACCGAAATTTCGGAATAAGCACGGACAAACCTCTGACAGGTGATTTTGACGGCGACGGAAAATCAGACATAGCGGTTTTCCGTCCGTCCGACGGTAATTGGTATTTGCTAAATTCCGGAACAAATTCATTAAGCGTATATTCTTTCGGCTTTTCGAACGATGTTCCGATTCCGGCTGATTATGATGGCGACGGTAAAACGGATATTGCTGTCTTTCGTCCCGGAAATAACGTCTGGTATCGGTTAAACAGTTCCGATGATGCTTTTGAAGGTAGAGTTTTCGGACAAAGCGGCGATTTACCGTCGCCTGCCTCTGCTCAACCCTAATTTCACAAGCCAAACACAAGTCATTTTGAGAATGTAATTTGATTTGGCAAGCTAACTTGAAAAGCCATTATTAAGTAGTGAAAACTTGACATTGGCTTTTATATTTTTATGATGGCTATATGAAACTTTCGCTGATTATTCAAAACGGTTCGCTCAGCGGTCAGCAGTTTGAATTAACGGACGGTTTTTTAACAATCGGGCGAAGTGAAAACTGCGCTGTCAGATTTGACCCTGCAAACGAGAGAATTGCTTCAAACCAGCACGCTTTTATCGAAGTTAAATCCGACGGGTTTTACCTGATTGACAATCGAAGCACTAATGGCACATTCCTCAACGGACAAAGAATTCAAATCGCTAAACTAAAGCGCGGCGACACGATTCAATTCGGCAAAAATGGTGTCGAAGCCAAAGTTTTTATTGAAAATCAAGCGGAAGTAAGCCAGCCAACCGCCATCAAACAAGATTATCCGCCGCCGTTAAATTCAGATGTTCCGGTGGTCAATCAGATATTGCAAAACCAACCGGTAGATTTGCGAAATTCGATTTCGGGACTCAATATCGGAAATTTACTGGAGCAAACAGAACCGCGCCAAACAAAAAAATATGTCGGTGTCGGAATAGCAATTTTTTCGGTTGTCTTCCTCTCGCTGATTGTGATTTTGTTAATGGTTGGCAGTGTCGGCGTCGGCGCGGCAATCATCGCCTCAATTGTTGCTTTTACGCCCGCGATGATTTATATTCTGCCACTCATCTGGCTTGACAGATATGACCCCGAACCGCTCTGGCTTTTGGCTCTGTCATTCGCGTGGGGCGCGCTTGTCGCAGTGATTGTGTCATTTGTTGTCAATACTGCAATCGGAGTCGGCATCGCCGTAACGGTTCATCCCGCCGTCGGAGAATTGGTCAGCACTGTATTTTCCGCGCCTATTTTTGAAGAAGGCTCAAAAGGTCTGGGCGTAATTTTACTTTTGGTTTTCTTTCGGCGCGAATTTGATGATGTTTTAGACGGTATTGTTTATGCCGGTGTTATCGCGCTCGGATTTGCGACGGTTGAAAACGTGCTTTATTACGGGCGCGGCATAAATGAGATAGGTCTTTACCAAACGGCAGAGGAAGGGTTCGCCGCGTTTGCACTTCTGTTCGGGGTGCGCGGTATTTTATCGCCTTTTGCCCACGTTACCTTTACCGCGATGACGGGCATCGGCTGCGGTATTTCCCGCGAATCTCACAGAAAATTTGTCAGAATAATAATGCCGATTGTCGGTTACGCCTGTGCCGTTCTGCTCCATATGTTGTGGAATGGAATGGCAGTTATGTCAGCTCTCTTTTTCCAAGGATTAACCGGCTTTTTTATCGGATATATCGTGCTTGAAGTGCCTTTTTTCCTGATTTTTGTCGGCTTTGCTTTTTATGTAATGCGCCGCCAGAACAAAATTTTGAAAGAAATGCTGGCGATAGATGTTGTCCGAGGTTTGATTCCGCAGGAACATCTTGATATTTCCACATCGGCTTTTCGGAGTTCAAAATGGCTCGCGGGAAGTTTGTTTAGCGGCAAATTTAAGGCGCGAAGTAGTTATCTGAGAGCCATCGGAAAATTGGGTTTAAGTTATTGGCACATCCAACGCGCTACTGCCGCGCAGGGAAAAACAGGTAGTTTTCAGCAAAACCCGATTCTTCGAGAAAGAGTTCTCAAATGGCGCGATAAAGTTTAAAAGTGTAAATGATAAGAAAAAAAGGCTTTTGCACCTTTGAAATGCGAGAGCCTTTTTCCGCGCAAAAGTCCTACCTTTAAAAATTTAACAATTTACAAAACCAAGCAAATAGAAAACAACTAAAAAGATAACAATCGTCGAGATACACCCGCCGCCCAATTTCCAAGCGGCAATACCCGCAACTAATCCGCGTAATGGTCCTTCCATTGTTTTTTCCTCCCAAATGATATTTTTGAATTACTTTAATGCACAAATTTGCAATTATTCAGCATTGAGCAAGTAATATGCCAATATAATTTTGATAAGTAGAGAGACAAAATAAAAGCATATTAAACCACCGCATTGACACAGATAAACACGAGATAAGAAATATTTGAAAAATACAGATTTGTTTCATCAAAAAAATATCTGAGTTAATCTGTGTCTATCTGTGGTAAAAAAATCTTATAAAATAATTCTGTCCGGCTACTTATAACAAATAGATTTAATGATGCGTTTGTTTTTCGTTTGAGATTTTCATATAGTTTAAGTTCCAAAATCTTGCTGAAATATCCTTGTTTATTAATTTTATGAACTTTGAATTAACCGAACAGCAGCAAATGGTGCAAACGGCGGTGCGCGAATTTGCCCGAAACGAAATTGCTCCGCTGGCGCGTGAATATGACGAAGCCGAAAAATTTCCGCGAAAGCAGCTCGAAGGTCTTGCCGAACTTGGACTTCTTGGAATGATAATTCCCGAAGAATACGGCGGCGCAGGCTTTGATTCGGTTTCTTACGCGCTTGCTCTCGAAGAAATTGCCAAAGCCGACGCTTCGGTTGCCGTGATTGTCGGCGTTACAAATTCGGTTTGCGGTTATCCGATTTTGAGTTGGGGAACGGAAGAACAAAAGCAGAAATATCTAGTGCCACTGGCAAAAGGAGAAATGCTCGGCGCGTTTTGTTTGTCAGAGCCGCAAGCCGGTTCGGATGCTGGCAATCTTAAAACTCACGCTGAAGCAGACGGCGATTTTTATATCTTAAACGGCACAAAATCTTGGGTAACAAATGGCGGCGAAGCGGGTGTTTATATTGTGATGGCGGTAACGGGTGAAAACAACGGGCTGAAAGAAATTACTTCATTTTTAATTGAAGGCGAAACAAAAGGTTTTACGGTTTCATCAGTCGAACACAAAATGGGACAACGCGCTTCGCAAACAACCGAAATGAGTTTAACGGACGTAAAAGTGCCGAAAGAAAACTTGCTCGGCGGACTCGGAAACGGATTGAAAGTCGCGTTCAGCAGTTTGGATAACGGCAGAATCGGCATCGCGTCTTTATCTGTCGGCATCGCGCAAGCCGCGCTCGAAGAAGCAAATTCCTACGCCAAAGACCGCACCGCTTTCGGGCAGCCGATTGCCGAATTTCAAGCGATTCAATTTAAACTTGCTGATATGACAACCGAAACCCAAGCCGCCAGACTTTTAACTTTACGCGCCGCTGCGATGAAAGACGCAAACCACAAACAAACGGGAATTTTCGCTTCAATGGCAAAACTTTTCGCGTCGGAAAACGCTAATCGTGTCTGTGCCGAGGCAATTCAAATTCACGGCGGAAACGGCTATTCGCGTCATTACAACGTCGAAAAGTATTACCGAGATGCGCGAATTACAACGATTTACGAAGGCACGAGCGAGATTCAAAGAATTGTTATTTCACGCGGAATTTTAAAGTAATGCTAAAATAAAAAATGTCGAGAACGATTAAAGATTCAATTCTTCTATTTTTAACAATTTTTATTGTTTCGGTCGGCGATGTTCATTCACATCCGGCTTGGGGAATTGTCGTTGACAGCCGAAAACAAATTTTTTTTACGGATTTGGAAGCTGTTTGGAAAATTGATTCACAGGGAAAGTTGTCAATTTTTAAAGCCGGCATCAGCGGAACTCACGTCCACGATTTATCAATTGACAAGCAAGATATTATATACGGCTGGTACAACAGTTACGTGCCGCAAACGGAAAAGCATTTACGCTCGGTCTGGAAAATATCGCCACGCGGAGAATTTATAGAAATTGTTCCTTTGACTGAAAATCTACCGAGCGGAATGAGCATTTGGCAGGATTTTGACGGAAATATGTATTCGGTTGAGCCGTGGAATAATGAAAAGCGGGAAAGCAAAATTATAAAACGAACGCCCGATGGAAAAACTTCACTTTTTGCGGGCGGAAAATACGGTTATCTTGACGGACGAAAGGAAAAAGCAAGATTCGGAATCGTTATAGATATGGCTTTTGCCGATAACGGTTCTATTTATTTAACCGACAGTAATCGCGTCAGAAAAATTGACCAATCGGGAAATGTTACGACGCTTTACCCGAAAGATAATACTCAAAAAAACGAATCGGCGCTTTTCGGTTTAGCTGTCGACGCACACAACAATGTATTCGTTGCTGATTACGCTAATAAAAAATTGTTAAAGATAGATTCTGTCGGAAAACCTTCAACTGTTCTGACATCGGATAGTGATTGGTCGCCGCTCGGCGCAGCATTATTTAATGATGAAATCTACGTTTTGGAAGGAAAAACCTATGAATCAAAATCAATGGGAAACCGCGTCGTAAAAATATCTTCTGATAACCGGAAAACTGTGGTTGCCGATTTGAACGATGTAAATAAACAATCAGCCAAAATCGGAAAATGTAAACTTTAATTTGCCGACCGAACAAAACAATTTTTCAAATTCAAAATCCGAAAGCGACACAAACCAAACTAAAAACAAAAAGCTCGGACTTTACGGAGCTATCGGAGCGTTGATTGTTGCATTTGCCGCGTTTGTATTTTTCAGAAAAAACAAATTTATAAACTAATAAGCTCTGGCAAAAACAACTCTTTGTTTTGAAGGCTCACCCGTATAAACGCAATTTCCGCTTTCTTTTTCTTCATCAAAAGGAATACAGCGAATCGTCGCTTTTGTTTCGGCTTTTATTTTTTCTTCGGTTTCCGATGTTCCGTCCCAATGCGCCAAAATGAATCCCCCGGTTTCGATTTGCGTTTGAAACTCTTCCCAAGTATCCACTTTAAAGGTGTTTTCTTCGCGGAATTTAAATGCTTTTTGGTAAATGTTTGATTGAATTTTGTCGAGCAAAGTTTCGATGTACTCGACGATTCCTTCAATTGAGCGAGGTTCCTTTGATAAAGTATCGCGTCTGGCAACTTCGATTGTGCCGTTTTCAAGGTCGCGCATACCTATTCCCAACCGCACAGGAACGCCGCGCAGTTCGTATTCGGCAAATTTATAACCGGGTTTGTATTTGTCGTCGTCGTCATATTTAACTGAAATTCCCTTTGATTTTAACTCTTTAACAACGGGTTCGATTCTTTTGGTTATTTTTGCCAAATCTTCTTCGGCGCGGTAAATCGGCACAATGACGACTTGAATAGGCGCAAGTTTGGGCGGCAGCACTAAACCTTGGTCGTCGGAATGTGCCATAATCAACGCGCCCATCAAACGGGTTGAAACGCCCCAAGATGTTCCCCAAACGTATTCGAGTTGGTTTTCTTTATTGACAAACTGCACGTCGAAGGATTTGGCAAAATTCTGTCCGAGAAAATGCGAAGTACCGCATTGCAAGGCTTTGCCGTCCTGCATCAAACCTTCGATACACAAAGTATCTTCCGCACCGGCAAATCTTTCATTTTCGGTTTTCGCGCCCTTTATCACCGGCAAAGCCATCCATTCTTCGGCGAAGGTTGCATAAACACCGAGCATTTTATTGGTTTCTTCGACGGCTTCGTCTTTGGTCGCGTGCGCCGTGTGTCCTTCCTGCCAAAGAAATTCGGTGGTTCGCAGAAAGATCCGCGTCCGCATTTCCCAACGCACGACATTTGCCCATTGATTTATCAAAAGTGGCAGGTCGCGCCACGATTGAATCCAACCTTTGTAAGCGTTCCAAATAACGGCTTCGCTCGTCGGACGCACGATAAGTTCTTCTTCAAGTTTGGCGTTTTCATCAACAATTAAACCTTTGCCGTTCGGATTAGTTTTTAAACGATAATGCGTTACGACGGCGCATTCTTTGGCAAAACCGGACGCGTGTTCTTCTTCTTTTTCGAGAAAACTTTTCGGCACAAAAAGCGGAAAATAGGCATTTTGATGACCGGTTTCTTTGAACATATCGTCAAGCGCCCGCTGCATTTTTTCCCAAATTGCAAACCCGTAAGGCTTGATAACCATACAACCGCGCACGGCGGAGTTCTCCGCTAATTCGGCGCGTTTGACAATTTCGTTATACCATTCCGAATAATTTTCCGACCTTTTTGGTAATCCTTTGCTCATATAATTTCCTTGATGTAAAACAAAAATGATAAAGCAAAACTGCTAACATAACAATTTTGCTAAATTACTTTCTTCAATTTATATTTTATTATGTTTCTTGTGTTAAATTACTTTCTATGAGCGATTTTAAGCTAAACTTCCAAGACACGAAAACAGCCTTTGCCGATAAATCGAACGCGGAACTTGAAAAAAAGTATTGGCTTTTTAAGCTGATGAATTCGCCTTTTTTGACCTCTCTTGGAACAAAATCAACCGCACTTGCCTTACGTTTGGGCTTACCGATAAAAGGTTTGGTGAAAAACACGATTTTCAAACAATTTTGCGGCGGCGAAACGATTGAAGAATGTCAGCCGACAATCGAAAAACTCGGCAGTTCAAACATCGGGACGATTCTGGATTATGCGGTTGAAGGAAAATCCGCCGACGAAGATTTTGAACGCGCCAAAGATGAAATAATCCTCAACCTTAAACGCGCCAAAAATGATGACAAAATTCCGTTTGCGGTTTTCAAAGTTACGGGCGTTGCGCCGCTCGGAACGCTGGAAAAGGTCAGCTTAAAGAAAAAACTCGACGCCAAGGGAAACGCTAAATGGCACAGAACAAACAGGCGTGTCAACGAAATTTGCGAATTTGCCCATTCCATCGAACAACCGATTTTTATTGACGCGGAAGAATCCTGGATACAAAACGCGATTGACCGGCTGGCAACTGAAATGATGGAAAAATACAACACGGAAAAGCCGATTGTCTTTAATACGATTCAACTTTACCGAACCGACCGACTTGAATTTCTCAAAAAAGCACATCAGGAAGCCAAGGAAAAAGGCTATATTTTAGCGGTCAAACTTGTGCGCGGCGCGTATCTGGAAAAAGAACGCGAAAGAGCCAGGGAAATGAATTATTCGTCGCCGATTCAGCCGAGCAAAGAAGCGACCGACTGCGATTATAATCTGGCGATTGAATATTGTTTGGAAAATATCGAAGACATCGCGTTTGTCGCCGGAACGCACAATGAAAAAAGCGTTCAACTGCTTGTTCAAAAAATGGATGAAAAGAAAATTTCGCCCAATCATCCGCACGTTTTTTTCTCGCAGCTTTATGGCATGAGCGACAATCTTTCCTATATTTTGGCGGACAATAACTACAATGTTTCCAAATATGTGCCTTACGGTCCGGTTGCCGATGCGCTGCCGTATCTGATTCGGCGGGCAAAGGAAAATACTTCCGTGATGGGACAAATGAGCCGTGAACTTGACTTGATTGATAAGGAATTGAAACGCCGAAAGTTGGATTAACTTTTTTAACGCAAGCCAAGCAATAATCTGACGGAACGGTCGGAAACTTCGCGGTTTGCTTCCTTTTTCCATTCCTCATAAGCCTTTAATTCATTTTCGGTTAGCGGCTCGTTTTTCATCCGCGCCACTTGCGTGCTTTCAAAAGCGCGACTTGTCAGCGCGAGATGCGGATGATTGATGGTTAAATTGTTTGAATTTTCAAGTGCCGCGTCTGCCGAATCAATATCAAGAAACATTTCATTGTATGACGCCAGATGCCAAACTTTTTCTTCGGCGGTTTCTTCAATCGCCAAAAGCCGCAAAAGGACGTATGCGCTTTCGATTTGAAAAATTAAATAATCGCCCGCCTGAAAATTTTGGGACACAATTTTTTTCCAAGGATAATTTAACAGGGATAAAGAGCATAGACAGGGATATTTAAGAAATTGGCAGAAAACAGTCAACACTAAAATTTTCTATTGCCAAATATTTCTATCCTCTTCATCCTCTTTATCCCTGTTAAATTTTCTTATTTCTTCGTAACAATCACCGGCAAATTTTTCGCCGCGTATTGCCGGTTAAATTCCGCGATGTCTTCGGACTTAATTTTTGCCAAACGCGAAAGTTGCGCGTCAATTTTCGCCGTCAAATCGTTATAAACCAAATACGCTTGCGCGGTTGGCGGGTCGTCGGAACTGTCAACCGACGCGCCGAGCGCGGCAATTTTGTTGTTCAATCTTATCGGAAAATTCAGCGCGTCCTGTGAACTCTTGATTTTTGTCTGCATCAATTCTTCTTCAACCGTCGTAAGTTGTTTAGAAATCTCACGTGCTTTGTCCGCCAAATCCTTCTGTTCGGGCATTTTTACTCTTTTTGCCACATTTTCAAGCTGCCCGCGAATATCCCGAATTTCTAAAATTGCGTTGTGCGTTTCGGAAAGTTTGTCGTTTATTTTCGTCATCAAATCAAACTGTTTGGCGAAATCTTCCGGTGTCGTTGAAAGCAGCGGGTCGGCTTTGACAGTGAAAGATTCGGTTGAAACGGGTTTGCCGTCAACGCTCAGACGCGCCTGATAATTGCCCGGCACAACCCGCGCCCCGGCAAGCGAACCGCCCCAAAGAATCAAGCCCGGAACGGTTGCTGCATTCGGCTGACGAAAATTCCAGACAAAAGTATTTAATCCGGCTTCGGTCGGAAGCGGCGGTTCACCGCTCGGCGGCGGATTGTTTGGTTCGGGCGAAGTCGGCTCTTTCGGCGTTGTCGGTTCAGGCTTTTTGCTGAATTTGCGAATTACTTTACCGGCTGCATCCAAAAATTCTAAGGTGATTTCTTTTGTCGGTTTTTCCTTTAGAAAATAATTGACAACCACGCCGTTTGGCGGATTTTTACCAACCGTCGCCGTCGCCGGAAGCGGAAAACCGCCGCCGCCAGCCGTGCGGTAAGCGTCTTCGGGTTTAAACAGATAAACGTCGGCTTTTTGGGCTTCGGCAAGCGCGTAGACAATCGGCAGATTGTCCAAAACATAAAATGAACGTCCTTGCGTGGCGACAACCAGATCTTTTTCGCGTTTGTGAATCGCCAAATCCGTAATCGGCACAATCGGCAGGTTTAGTTGCAGAGATTGCCAGCTTTCACCGTCGTTTGCCGAATAAAAAATGCCGCGTTCCGTCCCCGCATACAGAAAACCGCGTTTGTTCGGGTCTTCAATAATAACCCTTGTAAAAAATTCGGCGGGAATGCCGTTGACGATTTTTTTCCAACTCTTGCCGTAGTCGTTTGTTTTGTAAAGATACGGTTTAAGGTCGTCGTTTTTATAATTTGTCGCGGCAAAATAAGCCGTTCCCGCGTCAAACGGCGATGTGTTGATTTCGTTTATCTGAATCCATTCGGGCAAATCTTTCGGCGTAACATTTTCCCAAGTTTTGCCGTTATCTTTTGTAACTTGAACCAAACCGTCATCGCTTCCCGTCCAGATAACGCCTTGTTTGACGGGCGATTCGTCCACTGCAAAAATCGTGTCGTAGTATTCAATACTCGTATTATCCTGCGAAATCGGACCGCCGGAAGATTTTTGACGAGATTTATCGTTGCGCGTCAAATCGGGCGAAATCGCCTGCCATGATTGTCCTTCGTCCATCGAGCGAAACAAAATGTTGGCGGCAGTATAGAGCGGATATTTGCCGTCGGTTTGATGCGGCGAAAACATAATCGGGAAATTCCATTGAAAACGATATTTGAAATCTTCCGCACCTGCGCCCATCGGATTTTCAGGATAAACATTTATATTGCGTTCCTGCCCCGTGCGATGATTGTAACGGGTTAAATAACCGTCATAACTTCCCGCAAAAACGATATTTGAATTTTCAGGATGCGGCGCAATCCAGCCCGATTCGCCGCCGCCGACGGCGAACCAATCGCGCTCGGTAATCGCAGAATTATCAGAACGGCTGGCGATTCGCACAGTCGAATTATCCTGCTGTGCGCCGTAAATGTTATACGGAAAATCGTTGTCCAATGCGACGCGGTAAAACTGCGCCGTCGGCTGGTCTTGCTCTGTCCACATTCCGCCGCTATTGTTTGTTACGTTCGCGCCGCCGTCGTTGCCGTTTATCATTCTTTTTGCATCGTTCGGGCTTATCCAAAATTCGCATCACCAAGTTTAATCGCCTGCGCCGCTAAAGATACGGCGCGAAGCCCTGAACCGCAAACCATATTGACGGTCAAAGCTGAAACTTCCGGCGGAAGTTCCGCCTTCAAAGCCGCTTG
>MWZA01000181.1 GCA_002050455.1 Acidobacteria bacterium 5-1
GTATTGGACATATTCCATGCCGTCGCGCAAAGTAAAAGCCAATTCCTGCAAAGCTGTCACGCCCGGTTCGCGGATATGATAACCGGAAACGGAAATCGGATTGTACTTCGGAACGTGCTTGATGCAATATTCAAATGTATCAATCACGAGTTTCATCGCCGGTTTTATCGGATAAATCCATTCCTTCTGCGCGATATATTCCTTTAAAATATCATTTTGCAGCGTACCGGAAATTTTGTTGAAATCCGCGCCTTGTTTTTCGGCGACAACCAAATACATCGCCAAAAAAATCGAAGCCGGAGCGTTAATTGTTTGCGAAACCGTAACCTGTTCGAGCGGAATGCCGTCAAACAAAACTTCAAAATCCGCCAGCGAAGAAACCGCCACGCCGCATTTGCCGACTTCGCCTTCCGACAAAGGAGAATCCGCGTCAAGTCCCATTAAAGCGGGCAAATCATATGCAACCGATAAACCTGTTTGCCCTTGCGTCATTAAGTATTTAAAGCGTTTGTTGGTTTCTTCGGGTGAAGAAAATCCGGCAAACTGCCGCATCGTCCAAAGCCGCCCGCGATAACCCGTCGGGTGAATTCCGCGTTTATAGGGAAATTCGCCCGGAAAACCGATTTCATCAATCGTTTCCGTATCGGCTTCGGTGTAAAGCCGTTCAACCGGCTCAAGCGAAATACCTTCAAAACTCTCTTTGCGTTCCGGCGATTTGTCCAAAACCTTTTGCAATATTTCCGTTTCCCAACGCTCAACCTTCGCTCGTTTTTCTGTTAGTGCTTCTTTTATTTCCGTCATAATTTTTCTTAAATTATTGCTGCAATAATTAGTTTTAATTTTAATGCAACAGAAGAAAAGTCGCAAAGAAGAGTTGTGGTAATAGCTAAAAAGATAAGTGCATATGAGTCCGAATTCTTTTTTCGTAACGATAAACTTCTTTTCACAAGGTTAATACTGAATCAAACTGCCTTCGCGTTTGGCGCGTTTTATTGCTCGCCCGAAAACC
This sequence comes from Acidobacteria bacterium 5-1, assembly GCA_002050455.1. Classification (GTDB taxonomy): domain Bacteria; phylum Acidobacteriota; class Blastocatellia; order Pyrinomonadales; family Pyrinomonadaceae. Next base: position 1,010 of record MWZA01000181.1, read on the forward strand.
CACAGCGAAAAGGGAAGCAGAACGGCGAGAAAAATTAAAAGTGTAAAAAGTGGTGTTTGGACTTCGCTCAGACCTTTGCCTTGGATTAAAACGGCGCGGATGCCTTCGAGTCCGTGTGTCGACGGATTGATGTAGGAAATTGCTTTGCCGCTGGTTTCGCCCAACGCTTCCTGCAGCATTTCTTTGGGAAAGAAAACGCCGGAAAAAAGCGCAGTTCCCGCGCCGAGCAGAATTGCAAACGGGTCGCCACGCTTGAACGCCATTGTAAAACTCGCCGATAAAATTCCTAAACAAGCCAAAACCAAGGTCGTTAAAACTAAAAAACAAAGCGCGAGAAAAAAACTGCCCTTGTATTGCACATTAAAAAACAGCCAGCCGAAAAACAGATAAAGAAATGAATTAAAAGTTGCTTCAACATAAGACCAAGCCGAACTCGAAACCACAACTGTCGGAACATTTATCGGCGTAAGCAGAACGCTTTCCAAAGTTCCTTGCATTTGTTCCTGCCGAATAGCGTTGGCAAGCGCGGAAAATCCGACCAAAAAATAATTGAGCATTGCCATTCCCGTCAGCCACGCCGTCAGCGGATTTTGCCACTGTTCATATTGAGCAAGCGGAAAACCCGCAAAAATGCGCGAGATAAAAAAGAATGTCGTAACAATACCGAGAATCCAAAGAATTTTGATAAAAAACTCGACACGGTAAGACAACGCGAGTTGAAAATCGCGGATAATAAAAGCTCGGATGCGGCGCAAAAGAAACATTTTTGTAATTTACAACGTCGAACAATTTTTGAAAACGGAAAAAAGTATAATTGCAATTGTTTTGTTATCTCTAATACAATAACCGATATGAGAATTTCTCCGACAAAATTATTCTACGTTTTCTTTTTAAGCATTTTTTCATTTAACGGGTGCGACAAAAATGAAAATAACAACATCAATCAGTCGGTAAATCAAACTGTGAATAATGATAATGCAAATATTCCCAAAGATGACGTAGAAGAACTTGAAAAAATAATCAAAATACCGTTTCCTCCCGAAGAAGTAACTTGGCGCGAAACAGATTTGGATACGAAAGGCAATGATAATCGCGTTCCCGCGGCAAATGGAAAAAAACTTACCGTTGTTTTAAAATTTTCGGCGGAAGAGGCAAATAAAATCATCGAACAAGCCGAAAAATACAAACCCGCCGCCGCTTCGGATGTTGACGCGGAAGATTGGTTTCCCGCCGAACTAATTGCCCAAAGTCAGCTTTCGGGCGACGGAAATTTGAAGGGAACTTCTTTCGCCGCCAACGATTTTCTGCAAGCACCTTACGTCAACGGAAAAATTACGCGCATCAGCAATACGGATTATTTTGTGCTGGAATTGACTTCATTTTAAATTTCCTCATACCTTTTCAATTTCCGGTAAAGCGTAGATAAATCAATGCCTAAAATTTCCGCCGCAGTGGTTTTGTCATCGCCGACCGATTTCAAAATTTCTAAAATATAACGGCGTTCCATTTCCTCCAATGTCGGGCGCAAACCTTCCGGGTCGCGCATTTCAAAATTATTGCCCAAGTTAATTTTAATTTTCGGCGGCAAATTTTCAAGCCTGATTTCTTCGCCTGATAAAATAAACGCGCGTTCAATCGCGTTTTGCAGTTCGCGGATGTTGCCTTGCCAAATGTAATTGACTAGCGCGGACATTGCTTCTGGTTTAATCGGTTTTTCCAAAACATTTTGCTCGCGGGCAATTCCGGCTGCGAAATGTTTGACCAGCAACGGAATATCTTCGCGTCTTTCGCGCAGCGGCGGCAAGTTTATTTCAATGACGTTCAGCCGGTAAAACAAATCTTTGCGAAACCGATTTTCTGCTAATTCTTTTTCTAGATTTTTATTGGTTGCGGCAATAATCCGCACATCGAATTTGACTGCCGCGCTTGAGCCGATTGGCGTAACTTCCTGCTCTTGTAAAACCCGCAGTAATTTTACCTGCAAAGACTGCGGCATCTCACCGATTTCGTCAAGAAGTAGAGTTCCACCGTCGGCGGAGCGGAAAAGCCCTTTTTTGTCGGCGGCTGCGCCTGTGAACGCGCCTTTTGTATGTCCGAAAAGTTCGCTTTCCAAAAGACTTTCAGGCAGCGCACCGCAGTTGATTGCAAGAAAAGGCTGCCGGGCGCGTTGGCTGTTAAAATGAATTGAACGCGCAATCAACTCTTTGCCCGTGCCGCTTTCGCCCTGAATCAAAATGCCGGCGTTGGTGTCGGCGACTTTTTCAATAATGCGGAAAACGCTTTGTAATGCTTCGCTTTTACCGATGATTTCTGCAAAACTGTATTTTTTATTCAATTCGCGGCGCAATGCGCGGTTTTCGCTGAACAATTCTTTTGTGCGAATCGCATTTTTTATTGTTTGGAGTAAATCTTCGTTGACAAAAGGCTTGGTAACATAATCGTATGCGCCTTTGCGAAGTGCGGCGATTGCCGAATCAACCGAAGAATACGCGGTCATAATTATCACAATTGCTTCGTCATTAATCGTCTTAATCCGGTCGAGCAGTTCCAATCCGTCCATTCCCGACATTTTTATATCGGTCAGAGTTGCAGAAATATCGCCCGCCGAGAAAATCTCAAGTGCGTTTTCCGCACTATCGGCGGTAAAAACGCGGTAGCCTTCGTCTTCAAGCAACTGCCGCAATATCGAGCGCATCAATTCTTCGTCTTCGACGACTAAAACATTCGATTTCATAAATTAAATAATTCCTTGTCTAATGGTAAATGGTAAGTGGTAAATGTTTAAGAATTAAGATAATTCAAAAATAAAAATGCCAGTCTCATTACTTTCTTCATTTACCATTTAGCACTTACCATTTACCATTATTTAATGTTAGCATCAAATTTGTTCGGTAATAATTTCAATGCGTCTTCATAATTCGTTAAAATATGTCTTTTTAATTGTTCTGCTGGCTGCATCAATCGTCAAAGCGCAGGATACAAATCCGGTTGAGCGGCAGGTCGCCAATCCGCTGACCGACACGCCGAACATCAATCCCATCGCGCCTCAGCAAGACATTTCTGCACCGAAAAGGCAACCTTCGAGTTTTCGACAAGAAGGCGGCGACGGCGAACTTTATGTTTATTCGGAAAAAGTAACTTCAGAAGGTGAAGATGACAAGCGCGTTGTCGTTCACGAGGGAAATGTTGACGCGCATTATGGCATTTACCGCCTGCAAGCCGACAAAATTACGGTTTATGAAGAGAAAAACCTAATCGTCGCCGAAGGAAGCGTCGTTTTCGACCAAGGCGACGACCAGCGCATCACGGGAACACGCGGCGAATTTAATTATCAAACAAAACTCGGATATTTTGTTGATTCAACAGGTTTCACAAATCAAACCAACGACGGCACGGTGATTTATTTCACGGCTGACCGCGTCGAAAGAGTCGGGTTAAATGAAGTTGTTGTCGAAAACGGGAAATTTACGGCTTGCGAAGATGCCGTGCCGAAATGGAGTTTTACGGCGGACAGAGCGGTTATTAAACCAAACGACCGCGTTAAACTGAAAAACGCCAAGTTTCGCGTGAGAGACATACCTGTCGTGCCTCTGCCTTACGCTTCGATTCCGATAAAAAAACGCGACCGCGCATCGGGTTTTCTGACACCGGCATTTGGTTTTTCCGCCAACAAAGGCGTTCGCCTGTCAACCGCTTATTATCAAACATTGGGGCGTTCTGCCGATGTTACGCTTCGCACCGATATTTACACGGGACGCGGGCTTGGCTACGGGCTGGACTTTCGCACCCGCGCCAACTCGCGTTCATATCTGGATTTTGGTTTTTACGCCGTCAAAGATAGAATTTTCGGGCATCGTGAAGACAAAGACCATCCCAACCAAGGCGGTTCTCTCGTTTATGCCGATGGCGTTCATTATTTTCCCAACGGTTTTACCGCTGTCGCGGACGTGCGTTTGACATCTAATCTCGCGTTTCGCCAAGTGTTTTCCGACGGCATCCAGCAGATTATTTCGCCGATTGAAGTTTCGCAGATTTTTGTCAATAAAAGCTGGAATAATTACACGCTTAATCTGCTGGCGCGTTCGCAGGTGATTTCAATTCCAAACGTGCGGGTGAAAACGCGAAATCTGCCGAGTATCAATTTTGACAAACGACCTTCGCAAATTTCGTTTTTTAAGAATGCCTATTTTTCGTTTAAGACGAGTTTGGAAGGTGTTTCGCGCCGCGAAGACGTTGACAATCTCGCGCTTTATCGGCAGCAAACCGGAAGCGATCCCGTTATATCGCCCGCCGTTGGACAGCGTTTTGATATTCACCCGCAAATTACTGTTCCGTTCTATTTTAAATATCTGAATTTAACCGCAACTGCCGGAACGCGCGTAACTTATTATTCAAATTCATTTAATAATCTGCGGCAAGTTGTCGGACGCGATGTTATTCGTAAATATGCTGAGTTTGAATTTGATGTGCGACCGGTTGCGCTGGCGAAAAATTATTTCAAAGCTAACAACGCATTCCGTTTTCGTCACGTCATCGAACCGTTTGCAACTTATCGATTAATCAAAGGCGTGAACAATTTTAATAAAATTATCCGCTTTGATTACACCGACACAGAAACCGACACCAACGAGATTGAATACGGCGTTACCAACCGCATTTACACGCGCAAATATACGGAAGCCGTTACCGACGAAGCCCAAAAACTTTTGCGCGACAATCCTGAGATAAAGAAAAAAGACCCGCTTTCGGTTCAGCCTTACGAAATTTTTACGCTGACGGTGCGCGGCAAATACTTTTTCGATAAGACATTCGGCGGCGCGCTCATTCCCGGACAACGTAATCAAATCGCACCGATAACCGCGCTGTCGTTTTACACCTTCGGCGGCGTTCCGCGCCGTTTTTCGCCGATCAACATTGACGCGACCTATCGCCCGCGCAGAACGATTTTCGTTAATACGCGGATGGATGTCGGCGTTCAGGGCGACGGTCTGCGCGCCATTTCCGCCACCGTCGGTTATGATACGAAACTCGTCAAATTTTTCCAGACGTTTTATTACACCCGCGCCGTTACCTTGATACCGTCCTTGTCCCGATACAGCAACCAATTCGGCAAGGAAGCGGGAACTCTGCGCGGCTCGCAATTCAGCCCGTCGCTCTTTCTCGGCAACCGCGACAAGGGTTTTTACGGCGGCGCGTCCTTGTTTTTCGATTTTGAAAACCGCCGCGCCCAAAACACCTCGCCACTTATCAGTTCGCTTTTAACACTCGGCTATGCTTCCGACTGCTGCGCCACGACCGTCCAGTTTTATAACTTCGATGTCGGCGCGCGTCGTGAAAACCGGCTTGTCTTTAGTTTCCGTCTCAATGGCATCGGAACTTTCGGCACACAGCAAATCGGACAAGGGCTAAGATAAAAACTGATAGTAAAATTTAATAAATCAAATCTGAGATTTATATTAGGTTTAACCATACCCTTTTACAAAATTAAGTGTAATTTATGCTAAAATCCCACCGATGAAACTTGAACTGCAAACGCCGCTTCTCGAACTCTACCAATATAATATTGCTAATCTTTCACAGGCGATGGCGCGAAAATTGGCAATGGCAGTGGCTAATTTTGCCTATAAAACCGATTTAACGGAAGCGACCGTTGAAGACTTGCTGAATTATTTTCCGACGCGCTATGAAGACCGCTCAAATTTGATTCAAATTGACGAACTTTACGACGGTTTAGAAGCGTCTTTGGAACTTTTTACAAGAGTTTCGGGCGGTTTTCGCGTCGGCAAAAACCGCGGTCCGAAAGCTCCGCCGCTCTATATTTTTGAAATTACGGCAAGCGACGCGGAAAGAACGCGCAAACCCGTCGTCGTCTGGTGGTTTTTGGCGGGAAAACAGGGAAATCGCGTTATCAATTATTACAAAAACCGTTTTGACCGCGGAACGCGCTTTGTCGCTTATGGCAAATGGGAATGGGACGCACGGAAAAATACTTACGCTTTGCGATTAAATAAGCCAGACGAATTGGAAATTTTACCTTCTGAAAGCAATTATGACGACTTTGGTTTGTTAAAAAATCTTTTAACCGCAGAGGACACGGAGAAAAATATTCCAAATTCCAAATTCCAAATTCCAAATCAGAAAGAATCTGTGGAGAACAACGGACAACGAACAACGGACGAAGATGAAGAATTATTAGAAGACATAGACAATCCCGAATTTGCGATGATTCACACGGCGCGGTGTGTGCCGATTTATCGCAAACTCGGAGTTTTTCAAACCAAACGCTTGCGCGAGATAATTTATAATGTTCTGCAAAACCTCGATAAATCGTCCGTGAAAGAAACTCTGCCCGAAGATTTAGTTAAAAGACAAAGTTTGATTTCACGCGCTCAGGCTATCGAAGAAATTCATTTTCCGCCTGAAGAAACAAATATTTCCGAATATGCTGCTGCGAGAAGCGACGCGCATAAACGCTTGATTTTTGAGGAATTTTTCTGGGTTTCGTTTGCTTTGCAATTAAAGCGCGGCGAGCGCAAACAAGAACCGAAAGGCACGATTATCGAAATCAGCGATAAAATTCACGAAAGAATCAAAGCACTTCTGCCGTTCACGCTGACGGGCGCACAGGACAGAGTTATCAAGCGGATTTTTGCCGATTTGCAATCCGATGCGCCGATGAATCGTTTGATTCAAGGCGACGTCGGCAGCGGAAAAACGATTGTCGCTTTTTTGGCGATGTTTGCCGCGATGGAAAACGGCTATCAAACCGCGCTGATGTCGCCGACAGAAATTCTCGCCGAGCAGCACGCCCGCAATGCCAAAAGGATTTTTGAAAATTCGCCGTATCGCGTCGAATTGTTGATTGGAAGTTTAAGAGCCGCCGAAAAACGCAAAGTTCAAAATAACATCGCAAGCGGCGAAATTCACGCCGTTATCGGTACGCATGCCGTTATTCAGGACGCGGTTGAATTTGAAAAATTAGGTTTGGCGGTTATCGACGAGCAGCATCGCTTCGGCGTTCTCCAACGCGCCGAACTCCGCGCCCGCGGCTATAATCCCGACATTCTTTTTATGACCGCAACGCCGATTCCGCGCAGTTTAGCAATGACGGTTTATGGCGATTTGGATGTTTCGGTGATTGACGAACTGCCGCCGGGAAGAACGCCGGTGAAAACCGTTGTCGTCGGCGAAGACAAGCGCGACGGCGTTTATAAAGGAATCGAGCGCGAAATCAAACTCGGCAGACAGGTTTATGTCGTTTATCCACTGATTGAAGAATCGGAAAAGATGGATTTAAAAGCCGCGACAAAAATGTTTGAAGAACTGCGCGATAAAATTTTTCCGCAATTCAAAGTCGGATTGCTTCACGGCAAAATGAAAGGCGCGGAAAAAGAAGAAGTAATGCTGAAATTCGGCACGGGCGAAACGCATATTTTGATTTCGACGACGGTTGTCGAAGTCGGCGTTGACGTGCCGAATGCGTCTTTAATGGTCATCGAACACGCCGAAAGATTTGGTCTCTCGCAGCTTCATCAACTGCGCGGGCGAGTCGGACGCGGCGCGGAGCAATCGTTTTGCGTTTTACTGACGGGCGACAAAAAAACTGCCGTTGCCAGAGAAAGATTAGGAATTATGGAAGAAACAACCGACGGTTTTCGCATCGCCGAAAAAGATTTGGAGATTCGCGGGCAAGGCGAAATTCTCGGCACACGGCAATCCGGCGTGCAGACTTTTAAGATTGGAAACATTATTCGTGATTTGGAAATTTTGGATGCCGCGCGTCAGGAAGCCGAATTTTACCTAACTTCAAAGCGTTTAACTAAAGAAACTTCAGGACTTATCGAAATCACAAAAGCTGATGCGCGTTTTCAGCTTGCCGGAATCGGCTAAATTATGTAGTTTTGCGGAAACACGCACATATGTGTGCAAAGTTTCAGAACACACATATGTGCGTGTTTCCGCAAAATTTGAACAAAGATAGTTTATTTTTTGTTCAAGATGTGTTTATACTATAAAAAAGTTGTAGCACTCCATAATATTTTCCGCAAAAAAACGAATTTGATAATTGAGTTTTTAAAAAATTCAGTTATATTTTGTTATAGCTTTTTAATCTCTCATTAGTTCTTTGAACAAAAACTCAATTAATTTTTACCTATCGCTAATTTCTGAACAAAAAAACTTTCTATTTTGCAATTATCTTCCATTTTGCTTAAAAATTTTGCCGATATGTCAAAAAGTATTGAGACGGTCAAATTAACTTGCCACATAAAGTCAAAAAGAGATTTCACATATTTTAAAAGGGAGAAAGAAAATGGAAAACCGACGACAAACAGCAACCGGCACTTCAAAGGCTTTTGAACGAAAGCCATATATCAAACAAGAAGGAGAAAGACCGCAAGGTTACAGAAAATTTCAACCGCGGGACGACCGTTTCCAACCACGAAACAACCGTTTTCAAGATAAAGACGAAAGATCGCCGAGAAGAAACGGAACTTATCAACCCAAAAACGACAGATTTCAACCCAAAAGCCGATTTACGCCAAAAGGAAGAAATTTCAAGCCGTGGGAAAAAGATAACCGACCGCGCATCGTATCGGATATGCAAGTTACTGAGGGAAAGCACAGAGGAAAGTATCTGCAAAGCACAACTTCACAGAAAATACGCCCGACAGCTCGCCGCATTCGTGAAGTAATGTTCAGAATTTTATTTCGCCGCGTCAGAGCCGGAAGGTTTCTTGATTTATGCGCCGGTGCCGGAACAGTCGGTATCGAAGCAATTTCGCGGGGCGCAATTATCGGCACTTTTGTTGAGCGTTCCGCCAAAATGTGCAGTTTTATCAGGAAAAACCTGGAATCTGTGGGAATCAAGGAAGGACACGGCGAAGTTATCGAAATGGAAGCCGTGCCGTTTTTGAAAAATGCGGGAAAACGCCGCCGCGTTTGGGATGTGGTTTATTACGACCCACCGTATGACGCAAACTATGACGAAGTTTTAAATTATTTTAGTCGCGGTGTTGCCATAAAACCGGGCGGCACACTCGTCATTGAGCATCACGCCGAGATGTTTTTCCCCGAAAAATTCGGAGTAATGAAGCGTTGGCGCGTTCTGGTGCAGGGCGATACGGCACTGAGTTTTTACGAAAGAAAGTAGAGCAGTTATCAGTAGTCGGTTGTCAGTTGTCAGAAAGTTTTAGGTTCTTAACAATCGAATCTTAAATTTGATAATACTGCTATCTTAAAAGCTCAAAAATTAAACTTTTTTAACCGACAACTGACAACCGACAACTGAAATGCGAATTATTGCCGGTGAATATCGCGGACGAGTTTTAAAAAGTCCTGCAAGCAGTAAAACTCGTCCGACATCCGACCGTCTGCGCGAAACTCTGTTTAATATTTTACAATCCAAACTTGACGGCGAAACGCGGTTTCTCGACTTGTGCGCGGGAACGGGCGCAATCGGCATCGAAGCACTTTCACGCGGCGCGAAATTTTCGACGTTTGTTGACAAATCGCGTCGCGCTTGCGCTTTGATTGAAGAAAATCTCGACCTTCTCGAAGTTCCCGAACAATGCACGGAAGTCTTTTGCGATTCGGCGGAAAAGTTTATTGCGCGGGAATCTCCTGCAGCTTGGGATATTGTGTTTTACGACCCGCCGTATCAAACAGATTATGCAGTATTTTTATATGAATTCGGCGAAAACGCATCAAAATTGCTTAATAAAGACGGAATTTTGGTTATCGAACGTCATGCTAAAAATGTTTTGCCGGACGCAGTTGGCGATATTCGTCGGTGGCGTGTTCTCAAGCAAGGCGAAACGCAATTGAGTTTTTATGAACGAAAATAAAATCAGTTAGCAGTTATCATTTTTACCGAATCTTAACTGCTAAATGTATTGACAAATGCGCGTTAGATAGATACTGACGGCAAACTGTTCGCTCTTCATTATTAACTATTCACTATCTTGACAAGGAATAGCTTTGAAAAACAGTGAAAAGCTAATATCGAACAGTGAATAGTTACAGCGTTCCAACTTTATTTGTCAATACAGCTAATTGTTGACTGCTAACCGTTGAGATGAAAATAATTATCTGGCTTATTCTTTGCCTTATCTGGGGAACGACTTGGTTTTTTATCAAAATCGGACTCCGCGATCTGCCGCCGATTAGTTTTGCCGCCGCGAGATTTATTCTTGCTTTGATAATTTTAGCTTTTATTATTTTTCTGCAAAAAATTCCTTTGCCGAAAACAAAGTGCGATTGGAAATTGCTTGCGCTGACGGGAATTTTGCAATTTTCGGTTAATTACAGTCTTGTTTTCTGGAGCGAACAATATATTTCGTCGGGACTGGCGGCAGTTTTGCAAGCGATGATTACAGTTTTCGGACTTGCTTTGGCTTGGCTTCATCTTCCCGCCGAAAGAATAACCTGGCTGAAGGTTGCTGCGGTTTTGCTTGGAATTACCGGCATGGCAACGATATTTATTGAGCAATTGCAAGTCAACAGTTTGATGGCTTTTGCAGCTTGCGTGGCAATTGTTTTTGGTGCATACGCGGCGGCGCACGCTTCGATTTTAATTAAAGCCTTCGGCGGAAATATCCATCCCGCGAGTTTGGTTTTTGGGCAAATGGCGTGCGGAATTTTGCCCGTAATTATTTATGCTTTGATTAAAGAAGGCAATCCGCTCACATTTCATTGGACTTGGCAGGCAATTATTTCCGTTCTTTATCTGACGATTTTTGGAACAATCGCGGCGTTTTGGCTTTATTATTGGCTTTTAAGCAGAATCGAATCAACCAAAGCAATGATGATTTCGCTGATTACGCCTTTGATTGCTGTCGTTGTCGGCGCGATATTTTTGGGAGAAACTCTTCCACCGCAGACTGTTTTCGGCGGAATTCTGATTTTAGCGAGTATCGGTTTGATTGTTTTTCGGAAGAAACTAAAGAAAGATGTTGACATAGACCAAACAACTGACCACCGACCACTGACTACTGACTACTGATTATGTTTTTCAAATTTACAACTGCCGGAGAATCGCACGGACGCGCACTTGTCGGCATTGTCGAAGGCTTGCCAGCCGAATTGGAGATTGATGTCGAAAAAATCAACTTTGAGCTTTGGCGCAGGCAGCAAGGTTACGGGCGCGGCGGCAGAATGAAAATAGAAAGCGACAAGATTGAAATTCTTTCCGGCGTGCGGCACGGCAAAACGCTTGGCTCGCCGATTGCTTTTACGATTGAAAACCGCGATTTCGTGCATTGGCAAGAAGTTATGTCGGCTGAAAAATTAGAAACTGAACCGAAAAATCCGCGCCTCGTCAAACGCCCGCGTCCCGGACACGCTGATTTGGCGGGCGGGCAAAAATTTCAAACGCGAGATTTGCGTGATGTTTTGGAACGCGCTTCAGCGCGTGAAACCGCAACGCGCGTCGCTTGCGGCGCGTTTGCCAGACAACTGTTAGAATCATTTGGAGTTGAAATTAAAAGCCACATTATCAAACTCGGAGAAGTTCCCGAAAAACCTTTGCAGAAAACTTTTGCGGAAATCTCCGCGATTGATGAAAATTCTGCGTTGCGATGTGCCGATTCCGAAGTCGAAAGACAAATGATTGAATTGATTGACCGGGCAAAAGCGGAAGGCGACACGCTTGGCGGAATTTTTGAAGTCGCGGCAAAAAACGTCATTGCCGGTTTGGGTTCGCATACTTCTTGGAATGAAAAACTTGACGGGCGAATCGCGCAGGCGTTTATGTCAATCCAAGCGACAAAAGCGGTGGAAATCGGCAACGGCGTGGAAAATATATCGCTTTTTGGCTCGAAAGTTCACGATGAAATTGTTTTTGAAGAAAATAGTTTTAAGCGCACGACAAATCGCGCCGGAGGACTCGAAGGCGGAATAACCAACGGCGAAGAACTCCGCGTGCGCGGCTATCTGAAGCCGATTTCCACTTTGCGAAAGCCGCTGCGCTCGGTTGATATTGATACAAAAGCGGAAGATTTAGCCGCCTTTGAACGCTCGGACATTACGGCTGTTCCGGCGGCGGGCGTTATCGGCGAAGCAATGCTGGCGATTGTTTTAGCCAATTCGATGCGCGAAAAATTCGGCGGCGACAACTTGGCAGAAATGCAGACGAATTTTGAAAATTACAAATTGAGCTTACAAAATTATTAGAAGCTATCTCAAAAATAGTGTTCAAGCGTTTTGAGTTCAAACTTCAGTTTGCTCCGCCGCACTTTGCAGGCGGCGAGCAGCACGCTAAAGCGTGAACTGCGGAACGCTCCCGCGTATTTTTGAGATAGCTTCTAAAAATATAAAATCATTTTACAGTAAGTAGTTGGAAACAGATAAAATATATTCTTTGCGGCTTTGCGGCTTTGCGGGAGAAAAATTTACAGAAACCAAAATCTTTATTTACATTTTTAGAAATTATCCCGCAAAGGCGCAAAGCCGCAAAGTTAGGTTGTTAAAATTTCATTTATCAATCAAAACAAATTAAAATCCCTGATATTTCAAAAAAATCTAAGAAACTACTTGAAGTTTTCGGCAAAAATAAACATAATCAAACCGAAGCGGCAGAAATAAACTAAGCGGAGAAAATAATGGGCGGATTATCTGGCATGGAAAAATTCTCGCATCTGGAAGACAAAATTTATTTAACCATCGAATTCGCAAAGAAGATGCGCGAAGAAAAGGATAAACTTGAACGTGAGATTACTTCATTAAGACACGAGTTGAGCAGTGTTTTAGAGGAAAAAACACGGATTGAAGAAAAGATGGAAGACTTGCTTTCCGAGCGCGACGCAATGCAGCTTAAGGTGGAAGCAATGCTCGACGCAATAACGATTGTCGTCCCCGACGTGGCGGAAGCAATGCAGAGGTAAAAAAATATGATTGGAAGCAGGGAAAAAACAGACACGGCACAGTCTATCCGCGTGGAAATTTACAACCAGACTTACAATATTCGTTCCGACGGCGATAACGAATATATTATAGGTTTGGCGGAATATGTGGACAGCAAAATGCGCGAAATTTCTTCGGGAACACTGACCGTTGACTCACTCAAAGTGGCGATTTTAGCCGCTCTGCATATCGCCGACGAATATCATCAGCTAAAAACTCGGCAGGAACAAACCGATGCTCAACTTGCTTCACGAAGCGCGGAATGCACGGAAATGCTCGACCGTGTTCTCAAATATAAAGAATCTGCGCCGCAGGAAGTTGAAAGGGAACAATAAAAAGCTATTTGCAAAGATAAAAACATAACTATTTGCAGGATTTTATAAGTTTTTATGGCTTTTCTTTTTTAAAAGTCAAACTTAATTGTCCTGTTTTTTCTTTTAAAATAGCAATTGAATAATCCTAAATTTAATTTATTTTGTGAGTCTTTGCGATTAGGTGTTTTACTTTTGTTAAAATTAAGAATTGGAGATTTTGCAATATTCATGGCAAACTCGAAATAAGTTTAGTTACAATTATAAATAACAACAGGGAATAATTTTATGTCGAAACAACCGAAAATTCTGGCTTTCGCGGGAAGTCTGCGCGAACATTCATACAATAAAAGAGTATTAAAAACGGCGATTGAAGGCGCGAAAAAGGCAGGCGCGGAAATTACTTACATTGATTTGCGCGATTATCCGATGCCGATTTACAACGCCGATGACCACGAAAAATTTGGTTTTGGCGAGAACGCGCTTAAGTTTCAAGAACTATGCAGCCGACACGACGGGTTTTTAATCGCTTCGCCCGAATACAACGGTTCGATTCCGGGCGGGTTAAAAAATGCGATTGATTGGGCTTCGCGCAAAAGTGAAAAGTTTGCGATGGGCGAAGTCTTTAAAGATAAATTCGCGGCGATTATGACGGCTTCGCCCGGCGCATTCGGCGGCATTCGCTGTCTGGGTCATCTTCGCGGCGTGCTTTCGATTTTGCTGGTCAATGTCTTGCCTTCGGAAATTGCCGTCAGCAAAGTCAACACCATGTTTGAAGGCGACGGCGAGAAAATGACCGATGAAAAAATGAAACAATTACTTGAGAAATTGGGCGAATCGCTGGTTGAAATGCTCAGAAAAACTCACGGAGAGGTTGAATTTGTTTCAGACGCAAGCAGTTGAAATGCTGAACTTTTGATTTTCGTTAAAAGTTAGATTTATCATTCATCCGGTTGATTCAATCAATATTTCGTAATCGCAAACGCAACGCCTGCAATTTAATAAATCCTTCCGCGTCTGATTGGTTATATGCGCCCGCATCGTCTTCAAATGTTACAACTTGTTCATTATAAAGCGAATAAGATGAACGGCGACCCAAAACAACGACGTTTCCTTTGTAGAGTTTAAGCCGCGCGTCGCCCGAAACCCTTTTCTGTGTTTGCTCAATCAGTTTACGTAAAATCTCGAATTCGGGAGAAAACCAAAAACCGTTGTAGATTAATTCGGCAAATTTTACATTGAGAGAATCGCGCAGACGCATCACTTCGCGGTCAAGCGTGATTGATTCCAATGCGCGGTGCGCCGCCAGCAAAATTGTAACTCCGGGCGTTTCATAAACTCCGCGCGATTTCATCCCGACAAACCGATTCTCGACCAAATCAACGCGCCCGATGCCGTGTTCGCCGCCAAGATGATTTAATTTTGTTAATAAATCTACTGCGCCAAATTTTTCACCGTTGATAGCGACAGGCTCGCCTTTTTCAAATGTCAAAACAATTTCTTCCGCTTTGTCTTTTGCGTTTTCAGGCGATTTTGTCAGCCGAAAAATGTCTTTCGGCGGCGCAGTCCAAGGATTTTCCAAAATGCCGCCTTCGTAGGAAATGTGCATCAAATTTCTGTCCGTCGAATATGGCTTTTCGGCGGTTGCCGTAACATTGATATTGTGCTGCTTGCAGTAATTTATTAAGTCGGCGCGTCCCTTGAATTCCCATTCGCGCCAAGGTGCAATGACTTTAATATCGGGCTGAAGCGCGTAATAAGTTAGTTCAAAACGCACTTGGTCGTTGCCTTTGCCGGTTGCGCCATGCGCCACTGCGTCCGCGCCTTCGCGTCGTGCGATTTCGATTTGCTTTTTTGCAATTACCGGACGCGCCAGCGAAGTTCCGAGCAAATAAACGCCTTCGTAAAGCGCGTTGGCTTTTACGGCTGTCCAGACAAAATCCTTGACAAATTCCTCGCGCAAATCTTCAACAAAAAGTTTCGACGCGCCCGTCGCTTTTGCTTTTTCCTCTAAATCGTCGAGTTCTTCGCCTTGTCCGACATCGGCGCAAAAACATACAACTTCGCAGTCATAAGTTTCTTTCAGCCAAAGTAACATCGCCGACGTATCAAGTCCGCCCGAATATGCCAATATAACTTTGTTAATTTTCTTTTCCATTTTGGTTTTTGCTCTTCGGTCTTAGAAAAAACAAAAACCGAATATAGATTAATTGCATAGGTAATATAAAAGTTGGATTTTGTCAAAATGAAACAATAAAAGAATTTACCTAATTGGCGTTAAAATAGAATGTTTGACTATTAACCGAAAAAACGGAAAATAATTGAATAGGTGATAACAGCGAAAATGAAACATTGGATATAGGAATTAAATGACGGAAGCGAAAAATCTTTGGGGCGGCAGATTTACGGAAAAGACGGACGAAACTTTTGCCGAATTTAATAATTCGTTTAGCTTTGACCGGCGACTTTTTTTTGTGGATGTTCAGGCGAGCATCGCGCATTGCGACGCGCTTTTTCACGCCGGAGTTTTGACGCGGCTTGAATCCGAGCGCATTAAAAACGGTCTGCAAACAATTCTCAAACGCGCTGATTACGACAAAAATTATTTTGATGAATTGCCTTCGGAAGATGTTCATTCATTTATCGAAGCGCGGCTTGTTCAGTTAATTGGCGATGCCGGAAGAAAACTTCACACCGGAAGAAGTAGAAACGACCAAGTAACAACGGCATTCCGGCTGTGGCTGCGCGAAGAAATCGAAGAAATTTCAAAAATTGTCAGACTTGTACAGAAAACTTTAATTGAAGCGGCTGAAAAACAGCGAGATGCGGTTTTGCCCGGCTACACGCATCTGCAGCGGGCGCAGCCGATTCTCTGGGCGCATTGGTGTCTGGCATATTTTGAGATGTTTTCGCGCGACCGTGAAAGATTGGACGAAGTTTGGCGGCGCGTTAATGTTTTGCCTTTAGGTTCGGCGGCGTTGGCGGGAACGAGTTATGAAATTGACCGCGAAGAAGTGGCGCGGCAGCTTGGTTTTGAAGGCGTTTCGGCGAATAGTTTGGATGCGGTTTCGGACAGAGATTTTGCCGTTGAATTGGTCGGCGCGTGTTCGCTTGTTATGGTTCATTTGTCGCGCCTTTCTGAAGATTTGATTCTGTATGCTTCGTCGGAGTTTCAATTTATCGAACTTTCGGATGCGGTTTCGACCGGTTCGAGTCTGATGCCGCAAAAGAAAAATCCCGACGCTTTAGAATTGATTCGCGGAAAAGCCGGGCGTGTTTTCGGACATCAAATCGCACTTTTAACGACATTAAAAGGCTTGCCAATGGCGTATAACAAAGATTTGCAGGAAGACAAAGAAGCGGTTTTCGATACGGTTGACACAATCAAAATTTGTTTGCAGGCGGCGGCAATCGTTTTGAAAAATCTGCACGTCAACGAAGAAAAAACGCGGGAAGCGGCGACCAAAGGTTATCTGAATGCCACCGAATTAGCTGATTATCTGGTCCAAAAAGATGTTCCTTTTCGCACCGCGCACGATACAGTCGGCAAAATTGTGATGTTTGCAATTTCACAAGATAAAGAATTAAACGATTTAGATTTGTCGGATATGCGGAATTTTTCCGAACAAATTGAAAAAGATGTTTTTGAAGCGTTGAGTTTGGAGCAAACTCTGGCAAACAAAAATCAAATCGGCGGAACTGCGCCCGAAAGAGTTTTTGAGGCGTTGGATGGTGCGAAAGAAAGTTTAGCGAGAGAAGAAAATTAAAAAAATGGTAAATTGCGTTTTTTATGAATCAATTTTCTAAAAATCTATTGACTGAGTGGCGCAAACTCAATTTGCCGTTTGCCGATGGAACTTTCGTTACGGCAGTTTCGGGCGGCGCGGATTCGGTCAGTCTAATGCTTGCGCTGCACGAATTGAGAAAGCTCAAAAAATTAAATCTGCGTTTTGTTATCGCGCATTTTAATCACGATTTGCGCGGAGATGAAAGCGATTCGGACGAAAATTTTGTCAAAAAATTAGCTGGCGAATTTAATTTTGAACTTGTTTTGGGCAAAGAAAAAATTATAAATAAAGGAAATCTGGAACAAAGTGCGCGGAATGCACGATATAAATTTCTTGTTGAAACCGCAGAAAATCTTCACGCTGACGGCATTTTGACCGCGCACACGCTTAACGACCAAGCCGAAACTTTTCTCTCAAATCTTATTCGCGGAAGCGGTTTAGAAGGCTTGGGCGGAATGAGAGCGATGAGAAGTCTGAAGTCTGAAGTCAGAAGACAGAAGCCAGAAGCCAGAAGCCAGAAGTCAGAAGTAGAATCCAAAATCCAAAATCCAAAATCCAAAATCCAATTGATTCGTCCTTTGCTGAATTGGGCAAAGCGTGAAGATACGGAAAATTTTTGTCGTTTAAATGAAGTTGAGTTTTGCTCTGACTCGATGAACGAAGATTTGACATTTAATCGCGTGCGGATTAGAAAAGTTTTGCTTCCGCTTTTGCAAGATTTTAATCCGAAAATTATCGAAGCTCTGGCAAACACCGCTTCTTTACTGCGCGAAGACGCAGAATTTTTAGAAGCGGCGACACAAAAAATCGGCAGTCGGCAGTTGGCGGAAAGCAGTTTTTCAAAGGAAGTAAATTCAACTAACAATGACCAAACAACTTTGCAAATAAAAGACTTAAAAAATTTGTTTCCTTCAATGCGGCGGCGCATTTTGCGTGATTGGTTGAAAAATCAGCGCGGCGATTTGAGAAGTTTGGATGCAAAACATATCGAAGCGATAGAAAATTTGATTTTCAGCCGAAAAAGCGGCAAACAAGTCGAATTGCCAAATGGTGAAATTTTGACTAAAAATAAGGGAAGTTTGAGTTTTGGAAAAAAAGTTTAAATGTAAGCTGAATTTTATTCTACTAAAAAAATAAAATCTTATAAATTATGAGAAAACCTGTCATTGTGGGAAATTGGAAAATGTATAAACTGCTTGGTGAAGCAGTTGAAACAGCACTTGCTTTGAAGCCGCTGGCAGCCAACGCAAATCATTGTGAAGTGATTATCGCGCCGGTATTTACGGCATTAAAAACGGTTTGCGACCGGCTCGAAGGCTCAAATATCAAAGTCGCGGCGCAAAATTGTGCAGCCGAAATAAAACACGGCGCATTTACGGGAGAAGTTTGCGCGGATATGATAAAAGATGTCGGCTGTTCGCACATAATTATCGGTCATTCCGAGCGGCGGCAGTTTTACGGCGAAACCGACAGAACAGTTAATCTGAAAACAAAAGCGTGTCTGCATTTCGGGTTGACGGCGATTGTCTGTGTTGGTGAAATGCTGCCGGACAGGGAAGCCGGAAATGCCGAAAAGGTGGTCAAAATACAACTTCTCGGCGCATTGGACGGTTTGACAGTTTCCGATATGGAACGTATTATTATCGCTTACGAGCCTGTTTGGGCAATCGGCACCGGAAAGACTGCCACGCCCGAACAGACTCAAGAAATGCACAGTTTTATTCGTCAAGTATTGGCTGAAACGCAAGGGAAAGACATTGCGGAAGCTGCCAGAGTCCTTTACGGCGGTTCGGTTAAGCCTGATAATATCAAAGATTTAATGAATCAGACGGATATTGACGGCGCGTTGGTCGGCGGGGCAAGTCTCGATGCCCAAATTTTTGCTCAAATTGTTAATTATAAATAGAGGTTATTAAGTTGGTTTATTTTTTATACGGATTATTTTTTATTTCTTGTGTCGCTTTGATAGCGAGTGTTTTACTTCAACCGGGAAAAACGGATGCGGGTGCGCTTTTTACGAGCAACATCTCCAGCACCGCTTTTCAGCCGCGTGGTTCACAAACGATTTTATCAAAGATTACTATCGTCGCGGCAACGACATTTATGCTTTCGGCGTTGTTTCTTTCGCTGCCCGCTCTGACGGGGAATATCTCGGTTTTGCAAACAACAAATCCCGACGCTCCGGCAGATACGCCGGTAACTTCGACGGACGCAAACGCGAATGTTGATGCTAATGCAAATACAGTTGTTGACACAAACGCGAATTCGGTCAGCAATGCTCCGGCAACTGTTGATGCAAACGTCAACGCAAACGCGGCTGGTAATGCTGAAAATAAATAATTAGTTTTTTGAAAGATAGATTGGATTTCTTACAAAAAGTGAAATCATTCCGTATTTTGCTTTTCCCAAATCCACGATAATTTTGCCGAGGTGGCGTAATTGGTAGCCGCGCACGTTTGAGGGGCGTGTGGAGTAATCCGTGCGGGTTCGAGTCCCGCCCTCGGCACCATACACAAGAAACAAAAGTGAGTTAGTCCTTCAAAACCAAAATTCTATCCGGCGGAAGTCCGACCATACATTCATCGCCGATATTTAAACCGACAAGCCGCAAAACCATGGCTTCGAGTTCTAAACCGTTTGCAGCAAGTTTAATAATCGTAGTTTCTCCTCTGAAAATTATGTTTGTGATTTTGGCTTTTAAAAGGTTATCTTCTGGAAAGGATGCGCCGAAAGAAATTGAAATATGTTCGGGGCGAATGGCAAGAATGACATTTTGATTAATTACGCCGGGTGCATTTTTTTCGACCTTATCGGTAAAAACCCGATGTTCGCCCTTGATCGTTTGAAATTCGGGCATATCGGATTTATTGGAAGTTAAACGGCGTGCTTCAATCAGATTATTTCTTCCCGTAACTCCTGCCACTACTGAGGAATTCGGGTTTTGATAAACCTCACGCGGCGTTCCGGTTTGAACCACTTCGCCCTTGTGAAGAACCGCGACGTGGTCGCAAATGGAGAAAATTTCATCGTAATCGTTGGTTGCAAAAATCACCGCCAGGTTTTTCTCCTTGACGGTTTGCCGAAGTTTCTCGCAATTTGTTTCGCGGGTCTGCCGGTCCATAAAGCAAAATTGATTGTCGAGCAAAAGCACGTTTTCAGCTTTATCGAGCGCATCTTCGAGTGCTAAAACCTCACCTTCACCGTCGGCTAACAGGGAAGTTTTTTGCGTATTAAAAAGCGATTTCCAAAACGATTCGTTGGTTAGATTGGGAAAATGAAAACCGCGTTTATCGCAAGGCGTATTTGTTAAATCTTCCGAATTAAAGGAAATAATGCCGCCGGAATGCTCAAGAATTCCCGCGATTGTGCGAATTGTAGTAGATTTTCCTTCACCGACCGCACCAAATAAACCGAGAATTTCGCCTCTTTCAACTTCCAATGAAACATCTTTGATTACATTATGTTCATCATAACTTTTGGAAAGATTTTTTATGCTTAGAGTCATTAGTTTAGTTCGAAAAATTGAAACTTTAGGCACAAATCAGCGTGCAAAGTTAAAGTATGCTTTTGTCATCTGAATAAGGCAAGTGTAAAATTATCAGAAAAATATAAGGAAAGATAAAATAAATGTCCGATAAAAATCCGAGTTTAAAGCGCAAATTGGTTCAGGCTGGCGGTTGGAACGTGGCAAAGCGGGTGGCAAAATCAGTTCCATATGTGGGTTCTGTCTTAGCGATTGGTTTGATTGGTTACGATATAAAAAGAAAAGGCGTGGTCAACGGCGTATTAAACACGGGAATTGACGCGATTCCTTTTGTCGGTATGGGGAAAAATGTGATTGAGTTTTTTACGGGCGATTTCTTTCCCGATAAAAAGACGGACGGTAAGACGGTAAAAAATAAAAATCCAAAACTGTAAATTTAACATTATGAAATCAAGGACTTGGAATATAAAAACACCAAAATTTTTGTATGTGGCATTTGCCGTTTTACTTTGCGTCTTTATTTCAATTTCGGTTACAAATGCACAAACTTCGCGCCGTAAAAAGACCGTTCAACCTGTCGTTTCGCCAACTCCGCCGCTGCAGCAAACCATTCCTGAAATTATCAGCCGGGCGGAAGATATTCCGAGCGAAAACCAGATG
>MWZA01000168.1 GCA_002050455.1 Acidobacteria bacterium 5-1
AATCATCCGCGAAATGCGCCGTTTTCTTGACGACGCAGGCTATATCGAAGTCGAAACACCGATGCTCACGCCAAAAGCGACGGGCGCGGCGGCTCGCGCCTTTGAAACTTTTCACGAAGCATTGAAAATTCCGCTTTATGCGCGAATCGCGCCCGAACTTTATCTCAAAAGATTAATCGTCGGCGGTTTTGAAAAGGTTTATGAATTAAACAGAAACTTCCGCAACGAAGGCATCTCGACGCGCCACAATCCCGAATTTACGATGCTCGAATTTTACTGCGCGTATATGGATGTCAACGGAATGATGGATTTTTGCGAGAAGATGTTGAAGGAATCGGTGCAGAAAGCAACCGGAAATTTGCAGGTGAAATACGGCGAGAACGAGATTGATTTTTCAAAGTTTGAAAGGCTGGCAATGAAAGAAGCAATTGTTAATTATTTTAGAAAATACTTAATTCCAGAATTTGAAATCTCTTGGCTTGATGACAAGGTTAAAGTTGTTGCTTTAAGTTGGTCAATTGAAAGATTACATAGAAGATGGAATCATATTGTATTAGGTAGTAAAGACGCAAACAAAAAATTAATCATCAAGAATTTTGATGAAAGATTTGAAGAATCGGAGATTAAAGAACACTTAAAAAACAACTGGTTTGTTATTCCAAGTTCCAAAGGTGGTAATGACATTGAAGAAGACTGGAGAAATGATTTAAGAATGGCTGAGTTTAGTATTGAAGCCAACGAAATGTCTGATAAGGAGATTGAAGAAACCCTTTCAAATTTACTCCGAAATGTTTTTAATGACAGTTTGAAAGAGGCAGTGAAAGAGAATATCTCTGCTAATGAACAGGAGAAGAAAATTGTAGATATTTTTGAATTATCTGCTGAAAAAAAATTAGGAATAATTCAAAAATTAGGTAGAATTATTGTCCAACCGACATTCATCATTGATTACCCGAAATCAGTTTCGCCTTTGTCGAAAGCGTCGCCGGAGAATCCGAATATCGCCGAACGGTTTGAACTTTTTATCAACGGAATGGAATGCGCCAACGGTTTTTCGGAACTCAACGACCCGAAAGAGCAATACGAGCGTTTCCGCGACCAGATGAAAGAGCGCGAAACGGGCGATGAAGAAGCGATGGTGATGGACGAAGATTACATCCGCGCGCTCGCCTACGGAATGCCGCCCGCCGCCGGAATCGGCATCGGGATTGATAGATTGGTGATGCTTTTGACGAATAAACATTCTATCCGCGACGTGATTCTTTTCCCGCATATGCGACCGGAAAGAAAGAATTTAACCGCAGAGGACGCAGAAAGCGCAGAGGAAAATTAATTAGCGGTTGATTCCTTAATCGCATTGAAAATTATTCAATAAATTGAAAGAATTGAACAGTTAAATAAATCAACAAATTTTATTTCAAAGGAGTTATAAAAATGGCACAGGAAAACAACAAAACAACAACACCTAAAAAAGACGAAGAACAAACGGGCAGCGACATTTCGGGCGGCGACGGCACGGTTTCCGACGAAGATGTCAATGCAATTACTGATGACGGCAGCGGCAAACCAACGGGACAAGACCATTCGCTCGAAGATTACGAAAAATCTGAACCTGAAAGCGGTGTCGGTGCAATTCAAGACAATTCGCTGATCAAGGAAAACGTTGCACACATCGAAGATTAATCAGAGAAATTTTACAATTAAATCATTTGAGGTTTGACTCAAAATCACAAAAAAACAATGAATTTTACAGATACAAAATCACAAATCGAAGGCATCGAGAAAATCTTTGCCGACGCTGAAAAAGAAGACAACTGGAATTTAGACGAACCGATGCTTTACAGCTATTACTTCGTTGACCAAGACGTTGATAAACTCGAAAAACTCGGACTTTATCTCGACAAACAAGGCTACGATTTTATAGATGTTTTTGAACTCGGCGACGAAGAAACCGGCGAATCAACCGGCGAAAATCTGCTGCATATTGACAAGGTTGAAACGCACACGCCGCAGTCTTTGGCGGAAAGAAATGTCGAATTTGCCAAACTCGCCGAAGAATATAAAATTGTTTCCTACGACGGTTGGGAGTTTGGCGAAGTCGGAGTTTATGACGAGGAAGACGACGAACTGGACGACGATGTTATTGAGTAAAGTTTTGTTTGAATGAAAATAATTCTTTACACGAGCTTTGCCTTAATCGCTTTTGCTTTTAACTCGATTTTGTGTCGGTTCGCGCTCGGCGCAGAGGCAATTGACGCGGCGAGTTTTACGGCGGTTCGACTGATTTCAGGCGCGATTACGCTTATTATAATTAGTTTGATTTTTGGTAAAAAAACAACAAAAATGAAGGGCGGAAATTGGTTTTCCGCTTTTTTTCTGTTTGGATACGCGCTTTGTTTTTCGTTTGCTTATATCAGTTTGACAACCGGAACGGGCGCGTTGATTTTATTCGGCTGCGTGCAGGCGACAATGATAACTGCCGCGCTCGCGTCGGGTGAGCGTCCAAAATTCTTAGAATGGATTGGTTTGTTTTTTGCGCTCGGCGGTTTGGTTTATCTGGTCTTTCCCGGACTTTCCGCGCCGCCGCTTTTCAGTTCCCTGCTGATGATGCTGGCGGGAATTTCGTGGGGCTTTTACACTCTGCGCGGCAAGCCAAGCGTCAATCCCTTAGCTGATACAACGGGCAATTTTGTGCGAGCCGTTCCGATGATTGTTTTGGCTGGTTTGCCGTTTTTCTATCAAATTCATCTGTCCCGAAAAGGAATTTTGCTTGCATTTTTGTCCGGCGCGATTGCTTCCGGCATCGGTTATTCGGTCTGGTATACCGCGCTCAAATTTCACACGGCGACACGCGCCGCGATTCTGCAACTATCAGTTCCCGCACTTGCAGCAATCGGCGGTGTTATTTTATTGTCGGAAATCGTTTCATTTAGATTGTTATTGGCGACGGCTTTGATTCTCGGCGGCATTGCACTGGCGATTGTCGGGCGCAAATATGGCAAAAGTAAAGTGAAAAGTTGATTTTTATAAATTCGATTGAAAAACTTAAACGAACAAAAACGACCTTTAGAACAGCCTGAAACGGTCAGAACTTTGCGCCTGTGGCAAATGATTTATCTCGGCAAAGGTACTTTTGCGCGTCAGCTGTTTCACGCTTTTATCTGTGTCGCGCTGCGCCTTTTCTTTCGCCGCATCGAGGCTGCCGGAGTCGAAAAAGTTCCGAAGGACGGCGCAATAATTTTTGTTCTCAATCATCCGAACGGTTTAGTTGACCCCGGACTTGTCTTTGTCAGCCTGCCGCGCCGCGTTTCCTTTCTCGCCAAATCTACGCTATTCGATATTCCAATCGGCGGTTATCTTTTGCGGTTAATCGAAGCGTTGCCCGTGTTTCGGCGGATTGATGCAGGTGCTGATAAAGAGAAAAATCAATTTACCTTTCAGAATTGCGAAGAACTTCTGGCGCGTGGTCGCTGTATTGCGATTTTTCCCGAAGGGATTTCGCACAACGAAACCAAACTCCAGCCGATTAAAACCGGCGCGGCGCGAATCGCACTCGGTTCATTGGCAGTTGGCAAAGACAATACCGAATTAGTTCAAAACGGTTTGAAAATAATGGCAGTCGGACTTTATTACACTTCAAAAACCGCGTTTCGCAGCGAAGCGTTGATTCGTTACGGTGAAATTTTCGATGTCGAACCCATCGAACTCGACGAAAACGGCGAACCGCCGCGCGATGAAGTTTTGCAATTGACGCAGAAAATCGAAGACGCGCTGCAAAACGTCACGCTTAATCTGGAAAACACCGAAGAACTCGAAACCGTCGCCCGAGCCGAAGCACTTTTTTCGTCCGTCTATGAAAATCTGATTTTCAAACAGACGTTGACGCAGACTTTTTTGCGCCTTCAAGATTTGGCGGACAAATACAAACTGTTGGGACAAAGCAATCCCGCAAAGATGGAAAAACTGCGCGAAAGGATTGAAAAATACGAAAGCAATCTGCAAACCAGCGGTTTGACCGTCGAGAGCCTTTCCGTTTTACAGCACCCGACGGCGTATGTTTTTCGTTACCTGATTTTGCGCGTTTTGGTCTTACTTCTGCTTTCGCCGCTGATAATTGTTGGTGCGATTATTCATTCGCCCGCATATCTTTTTTCCAATCTGCTCGGTCATATGATAACGACGCACGGCGCGGACGCTGTCGGTTCGACTTCTAAAATTCTCGCCGCCTGTGTTTTTATGCCGCTGACGTGGCTGATTTTTGCCGCAATTGTTTTTTACTTTTTCGGCTGGCAGTTTGCGTTTCTCTCAATTCCGCTTCTTGTTATCTGCGGCTACATTGCTTTGCGCTCGTTTGAAACGCTGATTGATATGCGCGTCTGGCTCAAATCAGCGTGGTTTTTGCTGCGTCAAAAGGCGTTGTTTCTGCGCTTGCTCGTGCAGAGAGAAACTTTGCAAAGGGAAATCAGCGAGATGATTAAAAAATAATTTTAATAAATTCTCACAAAAAAATGTGAAGTCGGAAACGATTTCGACCTCACATTTTTAGATTGAACAAATAGTTTAGAAAACTAATCTTGCGCCCAAAATGATGCGGCGATTTCCGCCATTCGTTGCGCCTTCGTTCAAAAAGTTAGCTCCCGAAGTGATAACCGAATTGGGAATACCGTAATTACGTTCATTCAAAGAGTTGAATATATCTGCACGAAGCTGAAAACGAACCGTTTCGGTGATGCGCGTATTTTTGATAATGCCGAAATCAACGAGTTTGATGCCGTCCGACCGCAGAATGTTTCGTCCCGCGTTTCCGACGCGCTCGCCCGGAGCCAATCCTCTGAATAAGGCGGCTCCGCCGCTGGCTTTTAGCGGAACATCAACAACGGCGTTCTGATTAACATCCAACGTGATTCCGGTCTGAACATATTTGGAAAAGTTTGCGGCTTCCGCCGTAACTTCATATGCGCCGATTGGCAAATTGACGAAATTATAACCTCCTTCGCCA
Source organism: Acidobacteria bacterium 5-1 (assembly GCA_002050455.1). Taxonomy (GTDB): domain Bacteria; phylum Acidobacteriota; class Blastocatellia; order Pyrinomonadales; family Pyrinomonadaceae. The sequence goes on from MWZA01000168.1 coordinate 5,000, forward strand.
TTGGTTTGAGTAGTTCGGGTAAATCCTGTTTCCACGTTCCGCACCGTAACAGTCGCGTTCGGAACTACGGCTTGTTGCTCATCTAATACTGTTCCTGAAATTGAAGCAGTAGTTGATTGTGCAGACAGCATTCCAACACTACTCAAAATCAGAATTATCAAAAACACAAGTAAATGTAACTTTTTGTTCATAAAACTCTCCTTTTGGTTTTTTCTGAATTAAATTTTGAATGAATTAAAGCAAAGAATATACAACAAGATTAAAAAACAATATGTAATATATGTTCCTAAATACCTAAATAAGTCTTTTCAACACTTTAAGTTTTATCTATTAAGTTTAAAGTTTATAAAAATTTGTTAAATATCCAAAAAAATGAATTATAAAGTTCTGAGATTTGTTTAAACCGAAATTGAAAAAGGTATTTGGAGGTTATGAAAAATCACTTTTCTTTCTAAACTCCGCGATAAAAGCGTAACTTTTATTCATTCATCAAAACCAACACCGGGTCAATGTCTGACGCACACCACGCCGGATAGAGCGCACCGAAAAGGCTTCCGCCAATCGCAATAATTATCGCGGTTATAATCCAGCCTGAACTAAATTCAAACTGTAAATCAAATTGTTTTTGAATTAGGAAAGAAGCGATAAACGAAACTGCAAAACCGAGCAGAACGCCAAACACGCCAATCATTAACGCTTCGCCTTCGATGACTTTGATGATGAAGGATTTTGACGCTCCCAAAGATTTCAAAATACCAATTTCCTTACGCCGTTCGGTAATCGTCGTATACATCGAAAGCAGAACAAAAATCGTGCTGACAAACGCGCCGAGTCCGACCAAAACGCGCAAAAATGTCTTCAAAGACGGAATGCGTTCTTCAGCATCAATTACCAAATCGCGCGTTAGATTGATTTTATTGCCCGGAAGCTGCTCGTTAATACGGGCAGCAACTTCGTCAACATTCGCGCCGTCTTGGAGTTTGACTAGAATATATGTGGATTTGTCGGGCGATTCGAGCGCGTCCTGCATTGCTGCCAGCGACATTTTTATCCGCGCACCGGAAGGCGGCGCGAAAACGCCGACAATTTTGTAATTTTTACCGAAAAGCTCAATCGAATCGCCGAGTTTATATTTGTCGTCCTGCATTTTGCGTTCATCCAAAACAACTTCATCATCGGCAGTTGCACCTCGTCCCTCAACGATTTGCATATCGTTCATTTCGGCAAACGGCTGCCATTCAACACCATCAATCTGCTCCAAACCCCAACGCGCTTTCGTGTTCGGCGTGATGTAGCGAATGACGGGAACGGTTGATTTGACACCTTCGATTTCAAGCAGTCTTTCGGCGTAAGCGGTGTTGACGTTGGCGTTTGAGCTTTGCAGCTCCATCGCGCCCGGTCGCGTGAAAATAATTTCTGCTTCCAAGTTAAAAGCACGTTTTGCCATATCGTCTGATACTCCACGTGCCAGACCTGTAAAAAGTATGACTAAAACAACACCGAGCGCGACACCGATAACACTTATCAATGTCCGAAACGGGCGCGTTTTTAAGTTGGCTAAAACAAGTTCTAACATAAAAGCAATAAAAATTTGAAAAGATAAATTATATCTTAAGGCGAAGCAAAGCAAAAATATCCTAATCCAAAATAGACGTAAATTGTTTCTTCTCTTACATTTAGCAGAAATTTACTTGACAATATAAAATGACCCAATTATGATATTTGCATCTCAAAACTACGGAGATTGGAGTTTTATGTTTTACCTTGCTTCTCCAAATTTTTTACAGAGAGCCTCTTTCATTCAACTCTACGATTTTTTGTCTGAAAACTAATGTTGATAGGAGTTCGCGCAATGAAAATTTTTATCCAACCAAGTTTGAAATTTTGGATTTTAAGCGGATTTTTTTTAGCTTTGTTTGGATTTCCAGAAAACATAAAAGCGCAAGAAAAATAGAATACAATTATATCACCAGTGTAAATGAAGATGGAAAAGAAACCAAAATAGTTGATTTGAGTAGAGAAGTTCATAAAAGGTGCAATAAATCGTTAAAGAAGAATATTGGAAACAGTTATATCGAAATGAAATTTCCCGCTGAACTTTTTAGCAAAGCAGAAAATCTCGCAGATTCGATTGAAAAATCAATAAAAAGAACTCAAGAAATTTTATTCCCGTTACAAATAGAAGGGGTAAGATTTTATTTACTGCAGTTAGATGAAGTTCCTCTTAGCTATAAAATAACCGACGAATTGAAAGGTCAGAATTTTTATTTACATTTGTTAGTATTCAAGAATAAAGAAGAATTAAATTTAGACTGCTCCGATGATGATAAATTGTGTGAAGGTATTTACTCCACAATTCCGCACGAATTAACGCACGGTGCTGTTGAGAATTTAGTAACCCAGAAAAACCTAAAATGGTTTGATGAAGGTTTAGCCAATTATATCGGAGCGGAAGTAAGCCGTGAATTTAGACCATCAGTAATGCAAACAAAATTTAAAGAAAATGTCCCAAAAGTTTCTTTGCATAGACCTGAAATTCGTGAAGGTTTATGGACTTGGAGCGATTATGCTAACAAAAAAGACACTTACTTTATGAGAAATCAGTGGTTTAAATATAAAGCATCGGAACAATTATTAAGGTTAACCATTGAAGAATCAAAGAAAAAAGGTGTTGAAAATCCGCTTAAAGTTTTGTTTGAAGAGTTAAGAAAGTTTCGAGAAGCAAATGGAAAAGCCGCAAACGCGGAAGATTTAATCTCAATTATTGAGCAAAGATTAAAAGTTATTCCAAAGGAATTAGGTGTTTTGGATAATGCTGCACAAAAGCAATTGGTCGAAGAGGCTATAAAAATTCTTTCGGAGTCAAATTTGACTGACGCGGATAAATATTATGCTTTGATTATTTTAGCGAGTGTTGACGAAGTTCCGCTTTCAATAGATTGGTTAAAATTTTTACTCAAAAATGTTTATACAAATAGAGAAAAAATTTATTTACAAAACTTAGCCGCAACAGCTTTGTCAAGAAGAGCTAGACAAAAGGAATTTGATGAGGCAGTAAAAAGTTTTCTCAACGAAAATCCTAATTTGAAAAAACTTAATTTGAAAAATATAAAAACAAATATTGAACAACTTTCAATTCGTCAATCAGTAGGTTAAGCGGATTTGAAAAATTAAACACTTTGAAAGAAATTTGCAAAAAATCTCTTTATAGTTTTCTGCTCACTAATTTTGCAAAATTGAAACTTTTCGCTTTTTCTCTATCGGTAAAAAGTTCATTTCGTCTTTGAAAATCTTCATACAATTTATCGTAAGTTTTAATCAGAAAGTTGGTCGAAGCCTCGCGTGTGTTTTGTTTGGCGGTTTCCAAAGCGTTGGCGGTTTTCCGTTTTGTTAATTCAGGATTTTCGACGATTTCACGAATCGCCGCCACAAAATTTTCCGCCTTTGGTTCAGCCAGCCACATGTTTTCGTTGGTTGCATAGGAAAGCAAACCGCCTGCGTTTGGCGCAACTGTCGGAACGCCGGAAGCCATGGCTTCGAGCGGCGCGATGCCGAACGGCTCGCGCGGATTCGGATGCACAAAAATATCGCAGTTAGCATAATAATTCGCCAAAGTTTCTTTATTGAGATGTCCGAGTTGGGTAATTTTATTCGGAATTCGCGCATCGGTTTGTTCTTTGAGCCATTCGGCTTTTGGTCCTGCACCCGCAATTAGCAAGCGATAATCTTCCTCATCTTTCGCTAAAACTGCCATCAAATCGGGCAATAAACTGATATTCTTTTCCGGCGAAATTCTTCCCGCATACAGTAAAATAATTGCGTTTTCAGGGATATTTGCCTTTTGCCGCATCTCGCATTTTACCGTGTCGGACTTTCTTTCGGGTGAAAACTGCTCGATGTCAACGCCGCGCGGACAAACGAAAATCCTTTCTTCAAACGGAACACGCGGAGATTTGAGAAATTGCCAGCACTTATTAAAAAACCAATCGGAACGGCGCGGATTTTCACTTTTTTTGATTGCCTGATAAAATTCTTCCGCCGTATATGGCGAATTGGCGATATGAAAATCAAACGAAGGAAAATTATAATTTCCCATCAAACGCCGCGCTGCCCATTTGCCGAATTTTCCGTTTGACAAAAATGAGCCGATGTTATCGTCCATCCGTTCGCACGAAAAATGCACGAGCATCGGTCTGCCGAGTTGTTTAAATTGGTTGCGGCGAATCATTGCGCCCATCAAACTGAGCGTGTATTTGTCGGTAACTTCAATCATATCAGGCATTTCAGAAAGTAAAATTCTGCGAATGATTGAATTATTCGCCATATATTGCCACGGCATCATCACGCGGTAACGCTTATCGAAAACAGGCGATTGTTTGGCGGGAACATAATAGATTTTAGCGAAATCGTTGATTTGTTCGACGGCTTCGGTTTCGCCCGGCACAATCAGGCGCATATAACGCTTGTGTTTTCCGGCGGCAGCAAGCAAATTATTGTAGGACGTGCTGACACCGCCCGAATTTTTATGATAATAGTTGGTTATGTGAACCGATTTAAAGGGTTTTTTTTGCACTAAGATTCAAACCATTGCTCAAAGAGTTAATTTTTTACATATTGACGGTAAATTCGCGCACCGACAGCAACAATCAACGTCCAGACCAGCATAATTGCCCACGCGCCGAGCGCAGTCGTCCACGCCCACGACCATTTGCCGCGAAAAACGCCGAGCAATGTGCCAATTATTAGTCCGAAAGCCGAAAAAACTCCGATTGCCGCTAAAATATTGCCTTTATTTATAAAACTTAAAATTTGAAGAGGCAAGAATGTAACAAATTCACCGATTAGAAGCGGAATGCGCTTCAAATCGCCCCACAAAGATTTCGTTTCGCGCCCTGCGCCGACCAGTAAAACACCGTGGCGCATCACAAACAGATTAAACAAAGCCGACAGCACCGAAAACAAAACCGAAATAGCAAAGGCTTTTTGCCGCGCATTGTTTTCAGAAGCGGCAAAAACATTGCTGAAAAAATGTTCCTGCGAATAGTGTGTGATGTATTCAACGCTATGACTAAAAAGCGGAAGCGAAATTGTAACAATCAGCGTTGCCAGCCACTTCGGTGTCGCACGGCGAAACGACTGGACTAATGAACCGGAAATGCCGGACGTAACAAATCGAAAAGCTAACTCAATAATAACCGCCGTAAAAGTAACAATCCAAGATTCTTTACTTGCCTTATAAACCGTAAAATAAAATGAAGCTCGCAAAATTGCGCCAAGCAAAGCGGATTTCCAATTCCATCGCGTAATAATCTGAAACGGATGTTGTCCGAGACTGCGGAAAACATCGCCGATGGAAATCTCCTGCTCTTCTACTTCTTCCAAGTCATCAGCTTCGGCTATTGAGCGATGTATTTCATTTACATTAGTCATTTATTTACGTTCAAAATACTTTCCGACATTATCGTTAAGTTACAATTTAATTATTTCTTCTTTCTCAATTTTTTCTTTCCGTCCAAAAACACCTTTGCTTCATTGTATGCTTGATAAACAGCTTCAAAAACCGAATCCCACGAGCGCGACAGCGCAAATTCACGCGACAACCTCTTCATTTCCGCCAGTTTTTCGGGATTGTCTATCAATTCAGCAGAATATTTGACAAAATCGTCAAAATTCTCGGCAATAAAACCCGTTTCGCCGTGTTTGACGATAAATTTCGGTCCGCCCTGATTTGTAACGAGTGCGGGAACGCCCGAAGCCATTGCTTCTTGCGGAACGTTACCGAAAGCGTCAGTTTCCGACGGAAATATGAAAACGTCCATGTTAGCATAAGCCTCTGATAATTGCTCGCCTTCGAGAAAGCCGGTCAACTCTGCCGTCATCATATTTTTTTCCAAAAAATCACGTTCGCTGCCTTCACCAACAATTAAAAATTTAAAGTTCTTTTTGCCCGCTTTGAGCAGTGCCTTTTCCAAATCCGCTAACATCCGCACATTTTTTTCAGCGCGAAGTCTGCCGACAAAACCAAAGCGCAGAATGTTGTCATTAACTGTTCTTTTTTCCGTCGAAAACATCTCCGTGTCAACGCCGCGAATCATCAGACGAACCGTTCTGCCGGTGCCTTTCGATAGCATATCAATTAACTCTTGATTGGGCGCAAGCAGAATTTGCGGCATTTTGTAATAAAGTTTTGCTCCGTCCAAAATTCGTTTTTTGAGAAATTCGGCAAATGATTGGTGATGTTTTTTCGGCAGAAAATTTAATTTTGTTCGCAGACGACTGGCGGCGTATTCATGCAGATTCGTGTGCCACGAACCGACCAGCGCAACATCCATTTTCCACGCCAGATACGCGCCCATAATACTGACATCGTTTAAGCCGGTAATGTGAAAAACGTCGGGGCGAAATTTTTCCAATTCTTTTTGAACCAGCGAAATGTGCCGCTGGAAGAGCGGATCGTATTTTAAGTCTTCGTCCATCCTGAAAGACAGAGCCGAGCGTTTAAGCGAAACGAAGGTAATGTTTCCGTCCTGCGAAACTTCTGTTTTTTTGCCCGCAAAAACACACAAGAAAGGATAGCCGCGTTTGCGGGCAAACCCCACGAGTTTATTACTTGTCATCGCTACGCCGTTGACTTCCAAAAACGAATCGGGAAAATAAACGACGCGCAGGGAATTATTCACAACGGTCAAATTTCGGAAAGGGGAAAAGGGCAATTCGTAAAGGTTTCACCCTTTACTCACAACCCTTTTCTATATATTTAGTTATGATGCAAATTCTGTTTTTGTCTGCGGCTGTTCAACTGCCAGACTAGCTGCAATTTCCTGCAGATCGGGAATTTCAAACATCGTCTTGGTTACGTCTTTCGGCACACGGTCATGCGGTTTTCTGGCTAAACTGAAAAACGGGCGCATCTTCGGACTGCCGAAAACTCCAAGCGTCCAAATCGCCGTCCGCAGCCACGCCGGACCGCCGCGTATCCAATGAACCGAAAGCTGGCGCACGCCTCCGCCGTCGCCGATGTCGAAATAAACGCGGTCAAACCACTTCTGACGACCTTCGGGAAATGTCGAGTAATTTCTCAAAATTTCCGAAAAAGACTGTAATTGGCGCGAGTGAAGCGGCTGCCGATATTCGGGCATCAAAGCAACTTCGCTGCGCTTACCGGCGCGAATTTCTTCGGCAAATTCGCTGAAAGTTTTGCTGTTGGTTAAATTGATGACCGTGTTTGGTTGGCAGCCGTGCCGGTCGCCGCCCGTAATAATCGGATAACCCAACGCTTCTGCCATCTCAATGACGACTTTATTTTCTGACCACGAGCGAAAACCGTTGATCTCCAAGGCGTGAATACAACGACCGTGTTCTTTCAGAAAATTTTTGAGCAAAAGCGCGTGTTTTTCTTTGCCAACCCTTTCAATATCCCAAATTGGATGGTTGAGAACGACCAGCACATCGGGAATTTCATTGAGCATTAAAAACATTTGGCGCAAGTTTTCGTTGCTATGATTCTCCTTGTTAAAAGTGTAATCAAGCAGAGTTTTCGTTAATTCGACGGCACGGTCTTTCGGCAGATTATGAACGCCGACGTGAAAAAAACCACATTCAAACGGAACTGTCCATTCCAGCGAAATCGGGGCTTGTTCATTGGCGGTCGTTTCGCCGACCTGCAAATTGGCAGCAATGCTGTCGTGGTCAGTTATTGATACGATAGCATCAAGCCCTGTTTTATTAATCTGCGTTTTTTCAAGATGATAAACTTCCTGCGGAGTTAAGGGCGGCAACCAATAACCGGTTGAAAAATCAGGATTTTTGCCCTCACGGTTCAAGTATTTAATGCGCTCCTTGTTCCAAAAATACGAAATAATTGGTAGTTTGTCCGCATAATGCGGCACAAAATCAAGCATTTCTTTGGAATACTCAGTATGACAATGGAGAGAAACACCTGTCTTAGCTTCTTTGCTCAAGTCTTTTGGCTTGTGCAAGATATGCAATCGAGTTTGTTTTAAGTTCATTTCATTCTCCGTAAATTCTCGCGTTAATTAAATCAATAAAACTATCAAATTCAATTGGCAAAGTAAATTCTCAGATGTCTAATTACGGTAAACTGTTGTATTCGTTTGTGTTGACACATCATTTAATAAAGGAGAACATTCGACCTGCGAAAAGTGTAACATAACGGATGAAAAAATAAAGTCGGTTGAAAAAAAATGTCACAAATCAGAAACTTGCGGTGTTCTTCAAATAACAAGGAAAAAAATTCCTGAATTTATTTCATATTTATTCTAAAAGGAGAATGCAGTTATGTCTTGGTTATATTCACTTATTTTCGCAGGGTTGATGTTTTCGACTGAAAGCACTTTACCGATTCAAATAAATTACGGTTACACGGAATCAAACATTAGAAAGGTCATTAAACTTGACGAAACCGAAAGATTTGAGCAAACTTATCCACTCAATGCAAACGGCAGAGTCAGCGTTTCAAACGTCAACGGTTCGATTACAATTGAAACTTGGGACAATCCGCAAGTTAAACTCGAAGCCGTCAAAATCGCCGACAGCAAGGAAAGATTAATGGAAGTTGAAATTAAAATTGACGCGCGGCAGGATTCTTTCAGCGTCGAAACCGATTACGAAAATATGCGGAGCAGAAACGGCGACAAAAATCGGAATAACGGCAAACTGCAGGTCGAATTTCATCTAATTGTTCCGCGCGGCGCGATTTTAGACGAAATCGAAACCGTCAATGGTTCAATCAGTATCTCGAATGCGGTAAATACCACTAAAGCCTCTGCCGTCAACGGAGAAGTCAAAGCGACGAATCTACGCGGCACGGCTAATTTATCAACCGTCAACGGCACGGTTGAAGCCGATTTTGAGCAACTGCAAGCGGGAAGTCGCATTTCACTCAACACCGTCAACGGAACGGTAAATTTAACTATTCCGTCTGACGCAAACGCCACTATTAAAGCTGATTCGCTAAACGGAAATATCAGTAACGATTTTGGTTTGCCGATGCACAAAGGGCAGTATATCGGGCGCAATCTTTACGGCAGAATCGGCAGCGGAGATGTCCAAATTAAACTCAATAGTGTCAACGGCGGTTTGTCCATTCGGCGAAAAAACGACGGCAAAAATCCGAGTCCGGCGATAAATCTTCTTCCGACTAAAAACAACGATGATTTTGATGGTGATTATGATGCAAATATCAAAAGGACAATCAAAAATACAAATAAAACCATTGTCAAATCTGAACGAGAAATCGGCGAAGCGATAAGCGGCGCGATAATAGAGGGAGTTACAAAAGTCACTACCGATTCGATTAAAACAGTTATGGATGCTACTAATGAAAAGATGCAGGCGAAAATTAAAGAAGCACAACAAAAAGCACTGGCGCGAATGTCGGACGTAAATTGGATTGTTAGCTCGCCTAAAATCGAAAAAAAAAGTGATTCTTTTGCGGTCAAGGGAATTCCGAAAGTTACGGTTGAAGCGGAAAACAGCGCAGTCAGCGTGCGCGGTTGGGACAAATCGGAAGTGCAGTATTTTGTATCGAAAATTTCAAGAAATCAAAATCAAACGCCGTTGGAATTTGCGGCGGAGCAAAACGGTTCGGATATAAATATAATAAATATAAAAGTAATAAACAAAGATGAAGCAAATCGTTTCAACGAACCGAATCGCGTTCGCGTGGAGGTTTTCGTGCCAAAAAAGTCGAATCTAAAAATTGTTACGAGTGGCGAAATTCGGCTCGAAGGCGTTTCGGGCGAGATTGAACTAATCGGCGAAGATGGCGCGTTGAATGTGCGCGATGCGGACGGCAAACTGCGCTTGACGGCGGCGGACGGACGCATTCGCGTGATTGGTTTCAGAGGCGAAATTTCTGCTCAAACCGCTGACGGCGATATGAATCTTGAAGGCGATTTTCAAAAACTTTTCGCGCATACCGAAGACGGCACAATAATCTTGACCTTGCTCGAAAATGTCAATGCAACTCTTTCGTCAAACAAAAGAATCAATGTCGAAGGAATAACTTTAACCGAAACAAGCGAAAATAATTGGCGCATCGGCAAAGGCGGCACAAACTATCAGTTACAGACAACCGATGGACAAATATTTGTTCGCCCGGCGAATATAATAAAAACAAACTAAAAGTAAATTTCAAATACACAAAAGTTTATTTTGCTTTCAAGCTGTTTATTTAAAACTTTCTGACCAAATATACGTTTTAGTTAAAGCAAGTGATTTTAAAATTTGCTTTCCAATCAATAATCTATCTCCTTTTTATAAAACTGAGGTGTCGTATGAAAAAGTTCTACGCTTTTCTAGTCATTATATTTTTTGCAATTTATACAAACGCGCAGCCGACAAACACAAATGTTTCCAATGATTCAAACAATAAAAAAACAACTTCCGACAAAAATCCCAAATTAATTCTTCCGCCCGAGAAGGCAAATCCTGTAAAAATCACGAAAATCTCCACGCTACCCGTAATTGACGGCAAACTTGACGATGAGATTTGGAAGACTGCGACTGTTTTTAAGGATTTTATTCAAACCGGTCCGGGCGATAATGTCGAGCCTTCAAAACCAACCGAAGCGTATCTGGCATATGACGAAAAAAATCTCTATATTGCGTTCAAATGCTGGGACGAACGCGACAAAATTCGCGCTACGCTTGCCAAGCGCGACGAAGTTCTCGGCGAAGACAACGTGCGCGTCTGGCTCGATACTTATAACGACCAACGCCGCGCGTATGTTCTTGGCTTTAATCCGTTGGGAATACAACAGGACGGAATTTTTACTGAAGGGCAAGGACCGGATTTTTCGGTTGACATCGTGATGGAATCAAAAGGCGTAATTGAAGATTGGGGCTGGTCGGTTGAAGTTAAAATTCCATTTAAATCTTTGCGTTATTCAGCGGGCAAAGGCAAATTTTGGGGCTTCAACGTGGCGCGAAACATTGACCGACTTAATGACGAGTTTGATTCGTGGATGCCGGATGACCGAAATATCTCAGGATTTCTTATTAAACACGGTAAAATCGGCGGGCTTGACGAAATAAAAACCGAGCGAACACTGGAAATTACGCCGAGCGTTACGATTTCCGAAAGCGGCAGACGACTTGCCGTTTATCCTAATACATTTGATTCCGATAGATTTGTTAACCAATCCATCAAACAAGATATTGGCGTAACGCTCAAATATACAATCACGCCGAATATAACACTTGACGCGGCTTATAATCCCGATTTTGCGGAAATTGAAGCAGACGCGCCGGTGGTTACGGCAAATCAGCGTTTTCCGATTTTCTTTCAGGAAAAACGTCCGTTTTTTCTTGAAGGCTCGGAAATTTTCGGGTCGCCGCTGCAAGTTTTTTATTCACGGACGATTGTTGATCCTGATTTAGCGGCAAAATTAACGGGAAAAATTGGTAAAACTTCCTTCGGATTTCTTGCCGCATCCGACAACGCGCCCGGAAACTACGACGAAGATGAGCGAAATAATCCGAATTTGCGTCCGCGCATCAGCGAATTTCTGGACAAAAACGCGCTTTTCGGTGTTCTTCGCCTCAAGCGTGATTTCGGCAAGGAAAACAACGTCGGGTTTTTCGGCACTTACCGCAGCTTTCCCGAACAGCACAATATTTTGGGCGGTTTTGACGGGCGTTTCAAACTAAATCCGAATACAACATCGCAATTTCAAGTGGTTGGAACAAACTCGCGTCGGTGTTTCTTTGATGCGACATTTGAACCGACGCTTAATCCGTTTCAAGCGCGGCGCAACCGCGAAATTTGCGATAACAATCAATATCGAAATTACCGAACAGGAAACGGTTTCGGTTATACATGGAATTTGGATTACACGGAAAAAAATCGCGGCTTTTATCTTGAAACAAGCGGCAGAACAAGAGATTACCGTGCCGATGCCGGTTTTACGCGCCGCACAAACACAAACAGCATTTTTCTCGCCGGACGTTTAAGCACCGAGCCGAAGCCGAAATCAAAAATTATTCGGATTGACTGGCGACCGGCTGTTTCGACCAAATACGATTGGCAGGGACGTTCGCAGGACGTTGGTCTCTCTTCTAACTTTAACTTCAGTTTTCAGCACAATACTTTCGCCAACTTTCAAACCGGTGTTTTCTTCGAGCGGATTTTTGAAGAAGAATTCGGATTAAAACGTTCACCAACGCGAAACGGCGCATTTTTCGGCGAAGGCGAACGTTCGACGTGGCAGCAATATGTTAGCGGAAGCATAAACAGTCAAATCAACAAAAAAGTGGCAGTGGGTTTGTTCATAGGCACTATCAACAACGCTTTTGACTTTGATTTCGGCGGCGGTTATCGTTTTCCGCGTCGAAGTCCGGCATATTTGGCTTATCTGAATGAACGTTTGATAAATCCGAATGCCGTTGTGCCGCCGCTCGACCCCGGACCGGGTAGACAATTCGACCTCGGTTTTGAAGTTGAACTTAAACCGATTGACCCGCTCAGAGTTTCGCTCGAATACAACAAAAATACTTTAAAACGTTATGACACAAGTCAAACGGCGTTTGATTCAAATATCGTTACTTTGCGCTCGACATATCAATTCACCCGATTTTTATTCACGCGCCTGCGGGCTGATTACAATTCGCTTTCTTCAAACGTCAGCGGGCAATTCCTTGTCGGCTACAATCCGAGTCCGGGAACCGCGTTTTATGTCGGCTACAACGATAATTTCAATTATAACGGCTTTAATCCATACAGCGGACAACTCGAACCGCGATTTGAGCGCAACAACCGCACGTTTTTTATTCGCGCTTCGTATTTGTTTAGAAAGAGTTTTTAAGTTTCTTCTAAATTTATTTACTTCATAATTTTGGCAGTGAACTCTATTCAAGTTCACTGCCGTTTTATCACCCGATAAGTTTTCCTGTTACTGAAAAACCTTTTCAACCGGTGTAATTGTTATGTTTTCCGCTTTTACATTAATCGGATACGTCGAGATTATCTTGTCCTCGTCAAGAATTTCCTTCGGTTTTTCCGCCGCGTAAGAAATTGTTCCGGGTTTGTTGTTGACAATCGCATCACGTAAATCTTGCGCGTTTTTTGTAATCATTACAACCCGCATTTTGTCGGTTGAAAGATATTTTTTAATTGCTTTGTTAACATCTTCCAAAGTCAATTTAGCCAATTGCGCCTTCATATATTCGTTATAGTTCGGAATGCCGTAATAACGCGAATCGAGCGCGTAGCCGAGTTCGGCATCTTTCGTCTGCGTCAGGATGTTAACGTATTTGGTCAAAAAGTCGCGTGTTTCCTCAAAAGTCTTTTGCGTCATTCCGTTGCGCACGAGTTTGTCAAATTCGTAAAGCGCGGCGCGAAGCGCGAAATTAGCATTTTGGGGTTCGACGGGACGAATCCAAATTTGAAAAATCTGCTGCTGCCGCGCCAGATTCGGGTCAGGCTGAAACTGAAACATTCCGCGCGGAAAATATTCGATATAAGCATAATCGCCGTAATTGAGTCCGCGTTTTTCGCGCAATTGTCCGTAAAGATAGCTGTTTGACGAGCGATGCTGACCGAAATATGAAGCAACCAGCGCAAGCGCGGCATAATCTTTACTTGCGCGATTGACACTAATTGGAAAACCGAGCGAGATCGCCGTCGCGCGGGTTTCGCGCTCAACAATGTCAATCTTCATTCCGTCAGTTAAAGTCGGCGCAGATATTTTTCGCGCCACCTTCATACCTTTCGGTAGTTTGGCAAAATCAGTTGTAATTTCCCTTGAGAATTTATTATCAAATCCGCCGGAAAGTCCGATAACCGCATTCGCCTGCGTATAATTTTGTTTGTAAAAATCCTTCATATCCTGCAAAGTCATTTTTTCCAAACTGCTGACAGTTCCGAGCGTGTAATGTTCATACGGATGACCTTTGTAAATAATATTGTAAAGTCGTTCTTTACCGAGTTCCTCGTCGTTGCTTTGCCGCAGTCCGACTTTTAGGGAATTTATCGCATCTTGTTTGATTCGCGTGAAATCATCTTCACGAAATCCGGGGTCGAGCAGCATTTGGCTGATTAAATCGTAGTATTTATCGAGGTTGTCGGCGTGAGTTAAGCCGACAAAAGTTGTCATTTCTTTGTCAACCTGATAGCCGAAACCCGCCGCTATTGGATAAAACTGTGCGACAATTTCATCGTAAGTCAACTTTTTGCTTCCGCCTGTGGCAAGCATTGCGGCAGTCAGATTCGCCAGTCCTTCTTTGCCGTCGGGGTCGTCAACCGCACCTGTCAAAAATTGGATGCGAAACGAAACAAGCGGCGATTTGCTTGGCTGAAAGACGGCTGCCGTATGTTCATTCATAGATTTTACAGGTATTTTCGTGCGCTTCTGGGCAATTGCCGTCGTTGACAAAGCAAAAACGAAAAGCGAAATAAATAAAAATTTTAGTTTAGATAAGTTTCTGTTCATAATGTTTCTTTAGGGAACAATCTCGAAAACGTCGCAATGTTTCGGACGAAAAATACTGAAATCGCGGCGGTCAACAGTTAAAATTCTTTCAATGTCGAGCCTTTCAGCAATCGCCATTATTACAGCGTCAACGTAATCAATCTTGCTGTTGGTGTATTTATCAAGAATTTCCGCCGCTCGTTCAATGTCTTGAAGTTTAGTTGATAAAATAGGTAACTCACCTGCGGCGATTGACCGTTAAATCAATCCAGACTTTGTACCCAAGGTCGCGTAAAACCAAATACGCTAATTCCGGTAAAACAACTTCGGGCAAAAATGGAGCAATCTCTGCTTCTAAAGCTGATGTGCAAGCATTATGTCGAACATCTTTTTCGTCAAGTACAGCAAACAGAAAGCCGGTATCAGTCAACGAGTTCATCTTTTAAACTCCAACCGCTTCGCCGTTTAATTTCTTTTTCAAGAATTTCTTCGGCTCTGGCAGATACATCACCCGTTTCACTTCGTCCAATACCGATAAACGAATAGCGTTTCGATTTTTGGTCAGTTTTTGGCTTTGTTTCACTTTGCATTTCGTATCCGTTTGACTCTTCGTCTGTTAAAACTTCGACAAAAGCTAAAACTTTCGCTTGTTTAACGGGCGGCAAAGCATGAACTTTTTCTTGAATAATTGTTTCGAGATTCATCACTTTATTTCTCCTTTTTCGATGTCAAAGTTACGACCGTTTGGCTGTTGTCGGTAAAATATTTTTCCGCCATTGCACGAATGTCTTCGGGCGTAATCGAATCATAGAGCGCGAAAACTTTATCAATTGTTTCGGGCGAACGCCGGAGCGCAATAAATCGCGCCAATGTTCCGGCAATTGCATCATTGCTGTTCATCGCCAGCGAGAAACCGTAGCGCAGACGCGAGCGGGTTTCGTTCAATTGCTTTTGCGGAATTTTTCCCCGCGTGTATTTTTTGTATGTTTTGATAATTTCGTCTTTCACATAAGTTAAATCTTTTACATCTTTCACCTGCGCGAAAACGGTAAAAAGTTCGGGGTCAAGATGATTATCAAAATCAGGCGAGACAAAAACTGCCTTTTGTTCTTCCAGAACGAGTTTTTGATAAATATCGGAATTTTCGCCAAAGGCAATCGCGCTTAACAAATCGAGTGCCGCCGCATCTTTTTCGGTTTCGGAAAATGCCGGTGCGCGATAAGCGACGGCGACATACGGCAAAGTCGGCGAATCCCAATCAACATGCGCTTTTCGCGCTTCTTTTTGGATTGGTTCGACGGGAATTTGCTGTTTAAAGTCCTCGCCCTTCCAATCACCGAAATACTTTTTCACTTTCGCCAAAACTTCGTCCGGTTTGACATCGCCAACGACAACAATTGTTACATTGTCGGGGCGATAAAAGCGTTTGAAAAACTGCAAAGCATAATCGTATTGATTCGGATAGTCTTTGATGTCCTTCAAATAGCCCATTGTCGTATGGCTGTAAGTGTGGTTGTTAAAAGCCGTTTCGCGCAAAACTTCATACATTTTAAAAAGCGGCGACGCGCTGTTTTTGTTGTATTCGCCGAGAACCGCGCCCGCTTCAGTTTTGAACTGCTCGACTGAAAATTTTAGATTTTTGAAACGGTCGGCTTCCAATCCGAGAATTTCGTCCAAATCTTCTTTGGCAAAAGTTTCGTGATAAACCGTGCGGTCGTCCGAAGTGTAGGCGTTTGAAGACGCGCCCGCTTTTTTCATTATGCGGTCAAAACTTCCCGCCGGATAATTCGCGCTTCCGCGAAACATCAGATGCTCAAAAAAATGCGCGTAACCGCTTTTGTTTTCTTCAACTTCGTTGCGCGAACCGGCTTGCACAACCGTATACAGCGAAACCAGATTTGGATAATCCGTCGGCACAATCACAACGCGCAAACCATTTGGTAAATCATTTACCTTGTATTCATATGGAAAAACCTTCCGAGTCTGAGCGGCAGTTGTTAAAACCGAACCTGCCAGAAATAAAACGCAAAATAAAATTAAAATTTTCATAGTTATTCTTTTGATAAAAAAATTTGGTGTCAGGATGTTTTAATTTTACCGGAAAAACTTGTTTTTTCCAATGAGATTTTGCTTCATTTTGCTATTAGCAGTAAATTTCCATATTTTTCAAAAGGCGTATCCAACTAATGCCCATTGAAAAGAAGAGATAATTATTAGTACAAAAAAACCAATCCCGTTGCCCCACCAACTATTAGCAAAAGATGGAACTGCATTAGTTAGCGGAGAGAAAATCAAGCCACAAAATAATAGAGAAGGCGTGTCGGCGGATGAACTTCTCGGAAGAGAAACGAACAAGCCGAAAGCCAGAGCGACGGGCAAAGTCCAACAACTGTTTGAAGAAGTCTCCGCCCTGCCGCGTCGCCAGCAAGACAAAGTAGTCGAGTTCGTCTCCGCCTTTGTCCGCCAGCAACAGCAAGCCGAAAAGTAAAAGCTCATTCAATAAAAATAGCTTATGATCTTTTAGAGATTTTCTTTCATCCAATCTTTCCACCAGAGTTGTATCTTCTCTCTATTCTTGCGCTTTTCAACGTAAGTAAAGTAAGCATATATTCCCCGTGTTTCCCACTGTTTTTTAACATCATCAGGTAGTATTTCTTCAAGAGGCTCATTGGTGATTCTATGAAGCATAAATACGGCGGCATCACCAACTCTAAATTCGTGGATGTGTGGAGCTTCTCTTGGGTCGAGCATTAAAGTAACATCCATGATTTTTTCCACAAGACAAGGAATGCCTCTCGTCCTTTTTCCTTTAACCCGTCATAAATGGGATCGCCTGCTACCTCAGCTTTATTGGGCATTCTTTTGAGTTCGTATAACTTACTACATAATGCAGTAACATCATCCACGGAACGCGACGTATTATCATTTTGCACTTCAGGTTTCACAGATTTTTTGTTCAAACCTTCATTCATCCCATTTTCAGATGTAGCTGAAACGCAGGATGAATTTGTTCCAAACGTTATTACACAAATAATCGCAATAAAGAATATTTTATTCATAATTTAAATTGTTATCCTATAAAATAAGAACTTAACTTTATTTAATCCACTGATATGGTCAAGTGAATCAGGACACAAAACTCATGCTGCTGCTTTTATTTTTATTTTTAATTTTCAATTCCTTTTCAAATTCCATTGGGCTTTTGTATATACTGCTCCCCGCTAAGACAAACTGAATTCAGAGCGAGTATTCTAACAATTTGGGAGAATACTTTTTATGGGAAAAGGCAGAATTTGGACTTCTGAAGAGAAGGCGAAAATCGTTGTTCAAGGTTTGAAAGGTCGCGCCGTATCTGAGATTTGCAACGAGTATCAGATTCATCAAACGCAGTATTACAAGTGGCGCGAGCAGTTTTTAGAAAACATTCCGAAGGTCTTTGAGACTAAGGCGCAATCCAAAAAGGAAGAACGGCTGGAGCGGGAGAATCAGAAACTGAAAACGATGGTCGGCGAGCCCGCGATGGAACTTAAAAAAAACGATTGGTAAAACCGCACCGTCGGCGAAGCGCGATGACCGAAGAAGCCGACCGAGCGGTTTTGCCAGTTATCCGGCAGCTCAAAGCAGAGCATCCGTTTTGGGGTTATCGAAGAGTTTGGGCGTATTTGAGGTTTGTCGAGCGGCGGCAAATCAACAAAAAGCGTGTTTATCGGCTGCTTGGTGAAAACGGGTTGCTCGTCACAGGTCACGAGAAACTAAAAGCTCGGAGAGCAGTCAGCTAGTCGAAACCGCGTCCCTCAAAACCAAACAATTGGTGGGGCGTGGATATGACAAAGGTGCCGACTGCGGAGGGTTGGGCATATTTGGTGGTCGTTAATGATTGGTTCACGAAGAAGATTTTGGGAGCGTTTGTCGGGAGTCGCGTCTCCGCCGCCGATTGGCTCGAAGCGATTAATCAAGCGGTTTGTCGGCAGTTTCCACAAGGCATTCGAGAGGATGAAAATCTGGAATTGAATCTGATGAGCGATAACGGCAGCCAGCCGACATCTTTGACTTTTATGCGCGAGTGCCGCGCTCTCGGCATCCGGCAGGCGTTCACCGCTTACGCCAATCCAAAGGGTAATGCTGATACCGAACGCTTGATTCGCACCATCAAGGAAGAACTCTGCTGGCTGCAGGAATGGTCGTCGGTCAAAGAGTTGGCAACGGAGATAGAGAAGTTTGTTGAGTATTTCAACGAACAATATCTGCATTCGGCAATCGGCTATAAAACGCCGAATAAGTTTGAAAACCAATGGTTCGAAAATAATCAAATTACTCTCTCTGCGACAGCTTGATTAATGGGGAGCAGTACATTGGCAAACTCCTTTTCTAAATATTCAAAATCTGCTAGACTCTACCCAAAACAAATTCTCAAATGTTCAGAGAAGGTCAACAAATCGGCAGTTACACTCTCATCCGCAAACTTGGTCGTGGTGGTTTTGGTGAAGTGTGGCTTGCTGAGCGCAAATCTAAATTCGTAACAACAAAGGTCGCAGTAAAACTTCCTCACGATGAACAAGTAGACCACGAAGCCATAAAATCTGAAGCCATTCTGTGGGAGCAAGCAAGCGGTCATCCTAACGTGCTGCCAATTATTGACGCTGACGAATACGACGGGCAAATCGTCATTGTGAGCGAGTATGCGCCAGATGGCTCACTAGAGGAACTAATTGACGAGGTAGGCACACTTTCGATAAGAAGAGCTATTGAATTTACCATTGGGATATTAAGAGGGTTGGAATTTCTGCATTCCCGCAAAATAATTCACCGAGATATAAAGCCTGCAAACATTCTGCTTCAAGGGGATACGCCCCGTCTTGCAGATTTTGGCATATCGCGGGTGATGAAAACTACAAGCGTAAGTGTCAACATTGGCGGAACCCCTGTTTACATGGCTCCCGAAGCTTTTGACAGGAAAAGAACGGCACAAACGGATATATGGTCAGTCGGTGTGATTTTGTATCAAATGCTCAAAGGAAGTCTCCCTTTTCCATATATCAATTTTACTGATTTGCTGGGTGCGCTCTTTAGGGAAGAACCACAACCATTTCCTGAATCAATTCCAATAGAATTACAAAAGATTGTTTTAAAAGCTTTAGCTAAAAAACCAGAAGAACGTTATCAAACCGCCAGAGATATGCGGAAAGATTTAGCGGATTTCCTAATCAGAATATCGCAGCAAACTATAGAGCCGACGGTAATCAATAATCAACTAGCGGAAACATTTTTGCCATATCAGCAGTTAAATAAAACCGAAGCCAGTTCAATTTCAGATTCATTCAATTCCTTAGCCACACCAAAAGAGCGAGATATTAATCAAACACAAGCAAGTCCGACAATGAAAAGTCCTAATCCAGCTCCAAATATAGGAGAAGAAGGGTTAGGCAAATCATATTCTTTTAATGAAATACTGGAATTGCCGAAAATTAAATTTCAAAGAAAGTCAAAATATCGAATCGTCAAAATTTTATTGCCGGCAGCAGTTTTGATTTTGTTAATTGCAGGCGGGTTATTTTACTTAATCTATAAACAACAAATTAAGGAAAGTGAAACTTCAAATCAAATAACAGAGCAATCTCCTAACCCCAATCAAACAACAGAACAAACATCTTCAATCAATGAAGAGGCTCTAAAGTTTATTCCGTATCGTAAAGGCGATAAGTTTGGCGTTATTGATATAAACAGGAATGTAATTGTTGAGCCTAAATATGATTTTATGTATCCATTTAGCGAGGGGTTTGCAAGTGTAATGCTTAGAAATAAGGCGGGATTTATCGACCAGACGGGAAAAGCAGTCATTCCTATGAATTATGATAGAGTATTTATATTTTCGGAAGGTATTGCAAGAGTTGCAGCTAAGGGTAAATGGGGAGCAATTGATAAATTAGGCAACGAAGTCATACCTATAAAATTTGAAGAGTTACACCACGAATGCAGTGAAGGGTTGATAGGGGCGAAACAAAACGGCAAATGGGGCTTTGTCGATACAAGGGGCAATATAATAGTGCCGTTTGTATATGAGAGTATTAATGATTTTGGCGAAAATTTAGCGGCAGCAAAGCTAAAGGGTAAATGGGGGTTCATAGACAAATCGAATCGTGTAGTTATTCCTTTTAAATATGAGAATAGAACAATGTTTCGAGAGGGTTTAGGAGGCGTCAGCCTAAACAATAAATGGGGTTATATAGACAAAACCGAGGCACTGATCATTCCGTTCAAATACGATTCGATAAATAGTTTTAGTGATGGGTTAGCTGGCGTGAGACTTAACAATAAATACGGCTTTATTGATAGGACAGGGAAAGAAATCATTCCATTTAAGTATGACGATACAACAGGTTTTTCCGCAGGTTTTGCTCCAGTAAAATTCAATGGGAAATGGGGAATTATTAATAAGGTCGAGGAAGTTATTGTGCCTTTTAAATATAAAGAGATGAGCTTTATTTTCGATGGGTTAAGTTTGGTCAAGCTCAAAAACAAAGACTTCTGGATTGATGTAAATGGAATGGAATATTATGAACCATAGATGGTAAAGACTTATCCCAAAATCCGAAAACTAAAATATGAGCATTATTTTATCTTGCGAGCAAAAAATATATTTTCGGGATTTGTTTCGCCAAGCCAGAGCAACAGCCTTAAGTAATGCTGAAAACTACGGCGAGTTACTTTTTTCTTTAGAAAAATTAGGAAACTGTTTGCGCGGAGAAACAAGTGCTGTTGGAAGTCTAGGAAATTACAAAGAGAAAATTTGTGAGTTGGCTTCTAAATCTTGTTTAGCTGAAGGAATCTCAAAGGATTGTTCAGAATTTCACACTTCCTTTTCTTCACTTTATGATTATGTTACAGATGCTAGAAATTCTGTAATGCACGAAGGCGCTTTTGCGCGTCACTTAACTCAACATGCAATCGAAATCTCAATCATTTTGGAGGATGCTTTAATGAGCGAAGAGAAACAAGTAAAAGACTTTATGGTTAGAAATGCAGTCTGCGCTGCTTTATGGCAACCAATAAGTTTTCTCAGGCAAAATATGCTCCTAAATTCATATTCTTATTTACCTGTTTTCAATGAAAATCAGTGGCACTTAATTTCTGATTTTGCAATTACAAAATATCTTAAGCGAACAGAAGGCAAGGAAAAACGAAGAAGACTGTCTCGAAAATTAGAAGATACGCTTGAATTAGGACAACTCGAAATTACTTTGGCTGAAACTGTCAAGCCAGAGTATTTTATAAACGAACTTCTTAAAGGAAATTGGAATGGATTACCTCTTTGTGTAGTTTCTGAAAATTCAACTGAAATTATTGGAATTTTAACTCCTTTTGATTTGTTATAACTGTCCGAGTGTTTGAGATTGGAGTTGTCCGTCGCTGCTTCTGATGGCATAAAACGTCAGGCTGCCCGGTCGCCAGAGTGCGATGTCAGCCTTTCCGTCGCCGTCGTAATCCGCCGGTGCAGGCACATCGCCGTTTTGTCCGAATTGCTGACTCGTCATACCCAATGAGCTTCGCTGGATATACCAGTAACCGTTCGCCGGACGGAAGACTGCCGCATCCGTCTTCCCATCTCCGTCATAATCAGCTTGCGCCTGCTGGTCGGTTTGTGCGCCGAAATAGAGTTCAATCGTATAGCCGTTACTGCTGTTGCTGATATACCAATAGCCATTGGCGGGGCGAAACACCGAAAAGTCGGTCTTCGAGTCGCCGTCATAATCTCCGGGAACAGGCGTGTCGCCTGCTCCGCCCCACAGAAAGGAAGTTTGCTGCGAGCCTTGTCCGCCCAAGACATACCAATATCCGGTTGATGGTCGCCAGACCGCCAAATCAGCCGGAGGCGCGGCAGAGGCGTTGGCATCTTCAACCGCCAGCATTCTGCCTCCCGCATAAATATATTCTTTTGAGAGTTGCGGTGCGGCAGTCGGCTCGACAAATGGATTGAGACTGCCGAGCCAACTTTGGTTTTGACTTTTGGCATTATTTGGCGAGGTAGTATTTGCCGCTTGCTGCTTTTGTGCCGCCTCTTCCAGATATTTGAGACCTGCGCCAAACGCGCCGAGCGAGAGCAAGACAATCAATCCGATAACCCACCAATGCGACGAATTCTTAATATAAGACCGCCAACCGGCTTTGCTTGCTTGGCTTGGTTCAATGGAATGAGCAGTATCGCTCGCTTCACCTATCTGCTTTGCCGCCGCTCGCTCGACGGTTGATACCGCTAGTCCTAACTCAATCGGAGTCATTCGACGCTCGCTTGTTTTGTTCTTTGACATAACTTTTACTCAACTTTACAATCCAATTTTCCGCACAAAAAAACCGACAAATTATTAAATCTAATAAAAAGAATTACTGCTCCGTCAGCTTTCGTAAAAGCTGAGCAAGACACAGCTTGCCAAACTGATTGACACGGCTCGGAGTCAATCAGAAAATTCTTTTATGTTTGGTCAACCTCGTCGGTTGGCGGGGATTTGCACCCTTAGATTTTGTTTGTCGGTTGTTTGGGAAAAGAAATTGGAGCGATGGTAAAGTATCCTAAAATCCATGTCAAGCAGAAAACAATGGTTTGGATTACTTTAACAAAAATAATTTTGCACGGTTACTTATACAGTTTCGGGCAAATATTTTCCAAAACACATTCTTCACATTTCGGCTTTCGCGCCTGACAAATTTTTCTGCCGTGCCAAATAAGCCAATGCGGGAACATTATCCAATCTTTTTTCGGCACAAGTTCAGCCAAATCCTGCTCAATCTTTTCGGGTGTTGTTTTTTCGGTCAGACCGAGACGCTGCGCCAGCCGTGAGACGTGCGTGTCAACCACAACGCCGGAAGCGATGCCGAAAGCGTTGCCCAAAACGACATTTGCCGTCTTTCGCGCGACGCCGTTGAGCGTTAGAATTTCGTCCATCGTGTTTGGAATCTCGCCGCCGAAGTTCTCGATGATTTTCTCGCACGCGGCTTGAATATTTTTGGCTTTGTTGCGAAAAAATCCGGTTGAGCGAATGTCTTGTTCGAGTTCTTCTTGCGAAACCTGCAGATAATCCTGCGGTGTGCGGTATTTGCGAAAAAGCTCTGCCGTAACGATATTTACGCGCACGTCGGTGCATTGCGCCGAAAGAATTGTAGCAATCAGTAGTTCAAAAGCGTTGGCGTGATTCAAAGCGCAGCGTGCGTCCGGATATTCCTTTTTGAGCCGTTTGATAATTTCGGCAGTGCGTTTCTTTTTGTCGGAAGTCATTTAACAGAATTTTATCGAAAAGACACAAAGGCGCAAGGACACAGGATAAAATAATAAATTTACATTTTAAGACGCGACCTTCAATTTGCGTTTCCGCCTTGAAATTGTCAAGATAAGTTTTTATTTTTATTTGGAAAGTTTCCGAAAAATGAGAAACGACAAGGCACAAATCGAAATTTTGGATTCGCGCCGTTTGCCGGTGCGAATTGCCATCGGCGCGGCAATCATTTTCGCGCTGGCTTTCGGTTGGTTTGCCGTGCGCTGGCAGCTCGGCGATATGTTGGCAACACTGACAAGTCCCGCCGACCCGAACGCTCAAGCCGCCGCCGCTTTAGCCGTTAAACTTGCTCCGCGCGACCCGTTGACAAATTGGCTGGCTGCCAGCACGAAAAATGAGATTTCTTCGTCAGTGAAGGATTTTGAAACGGTAATCCAATATTCGCCTTATGATTTTCGCTGGTGGGTTGAACTCGGACGTGCTTATGAACAACTGGAAAATAATGAAGAAGCAGAGAAAGCATATCTTCGCGCCGTCGAATTAGCTCCTGCTTATTCTTATCCGCGCTGGCAGCTCGGCAACTTTTATCTGCGCCAAAACCGGAGCGACGAAGCCTTTGACGAACTAAAAAAAGCGGCTGAAACCAATCCCGTCTACCGCGACCAGATTTTTTCGCTGGCGTGGGACTTTTATAATCAAGATACCGCCAGACTTGAGCAAATCGCGGGTGATTCAGCGGCGGTCAAAGCAGGTTTGGCACGATTTTACGCCGCCAAAGAACGCGCCGATGATTCTTTGAAAATTTGGAATACGCTTTCCGAAGAAGAAAAACGGGCAAATGTCGCATATGCTCAGGTAATTGCCCAAGCCTTTTATGAAAAGCGGTTTTACCGACAGGCGATTGAATTTTATCGCGGACTCGGAATTGAACCCGATGCGAAAGCCGAAACTATTCTAAACGCCGGTTTTGAGAAACCAATTGGAGATATAAAAACCACATATTTCGGCTGGAAGGTTTTGCCGACCGAAAAAATGGATGTCAAACTCGACCCGACCAAAAAGCACGAAGGAAACCGCAGTTTACGTGTTTCATTCAACGGATATTCCGCCGCGACGCTTTACAACATTACACAAATTATCGTGGTTGAACCGTCGGCGAAATATCGTTTGACGTTTTGGCTTCGAACGGAAAATTTGAAAAGCGGCGGAACACCGAAACTCGAAGTTGCCAACGCGAAAGACGGCGGCAGTATTGCCACCAGCGCACCTTTTCAAAACGGCACAAACGATTGGCAGCAGGTAAAAGTGGAATTTACCGCACCGGAAAATGCCGAAGCCGTCATAGTTCGCACAATTCGTGATTTCTGCGGAGAAGGATGTCCGATTTTCGGCACGATTTGGTATGACGATTTTAAATTGGAGAAAATCAAGTGAACAGGTATCAGTTATCAAATTGACAGAATAAAACTGACAATTTGATAACTGATACCTGACAACCGACAACTGATGATTAAAGATTTGGATACAACTTGGGCAAGCAAAATTTTATTCTTTCTGCTCTGTGCAACGGTTATTTTTACGACCTTGGCATACGGCACGGTGCATCAGCCGGTTCTTGCGATTTTTTACCTGCTGGCGGTGCTTGTAATTTTATTGTGGGCGTTTGACGCTTTTTCAAGCGGCGTTCTGCGCTTTAACAAAAGCCTTATCCAACTTCCGTTAGCAGCACTGTTTTTCTACAGCATTTTTCAGATTATCCCGTTCGGCAGTCTGGCGGAAACGGCTGGTGTTTCCGATATTCCGCGCACAATTTCGCAAGAGCCTTTCTGGACGCTGGTTACCGCTTTTCATATTTTGGCGTTTATTATTTTTCTTGCCGCGTGGCTGACCTATATTGATAGTTCCAAACGCTTGAAAAAAGTAGTGTTGGTTATTACGATTTTCGGTTTCGTGTATGCTTTTTTTGCCATTTTGCAAGCCGTTTTAAGTCCTAATAAAATTTATGGTATTTATGAAGCCGCGTATGCCGCGCCGTTTGGTTCGTTTGTCAACCGGCACAATTTCGCCGCTTATATGGAAATGACTATTTGTCTTCCGCTGGGGTTGATATTTGTCGGCGCGGTAGATAAAGACCGGCGGCTTCTTTATTTAACCGCCATCGGTTTAATGGGCATCGCGCTTCTTCTGAGCGGTTCGCGGGGCGGTTTGGTTTCTCTTTTAGCGGGAGTTTTCTTTCTGGTTATTTTAACGACCAAGACGAAAAGTTCGGGTCAGATGTTTTTGAAAATTGGTTTGGCGGTTTTGCTGATTGCGACAATTGTCGCGGGAGCGATTTTAATCGGTGGTGAATCTTCGTTGACGCGGTTTGCGGAAACTGCCGGTTCGGACGATTTTTCGACCAACCGGACACATATCTGGAGCGTAACACTCGATATTATAAAAAATAATCTTCCGTTCGGAGCAGGACTTGGCGCATATGCCGTAGCATATACGCCTTACGATTCGTTGAGCGGCGTGGCGCGGGTTGAGCAAGCGCATAACGATTATTTGCAGATTGTGGCGGATGCTGGGATTATCGGTCTGCTGATCGGCGCATTTTTTTTCTATCGTCTTTTCCACACGGGTTTGCAAAATACTCAAACTTCCAACTTGTATCGGCGCGGCGTTGCCGCCGGCGCACTCGCGGGTTGTTTTGCGATTTTAGTTCACAGTCTTTTTGATTTTGTTCTGCACACGACGGCGATTACGCTTTTATTTATTACGCTGGTTTCGCTGGT
The DNA here is from genome assembly GCA_002050455.1 of Acidobacteria bacterium 5-1. Classification (GTDB taxonomy): domain Bacteria; phylum Acidobacteriota; class Blastocatellia; order Pyrinomonadales; family Pyrinomonadaceae. The sequence goes on from MWZA01000168.1 coordinate 31,475, forward strand.
TGTCGTCAGCGGATATAAATTTTCCGACGACGGCACGGAAATTTATCCGAAACAGAACGGTAAAAAACGCCGTTCCGCAAATGTTACGCCGATTGATAAAGGCAGGAAAAGAAACAAGAATGGAGAATTAAATGCGGAGAGCTAAAAATCGTAAGACTCTCAACTCTCAACGCTTAACTCGCCGGTTTTTTCCTTTCTTTTCGGATTCAAAAAACCTAAAACATACCAGATAATGCCGTGCGCGACATACGCCGAAGCAATACCAAAAAGCATATACCGCGAATAAAGCCAGATGAGCATTCCCAGCGCGGCAATAACCAAAATTAAATAAACGCTCCGTCTGCCCATGCCGACGGTTTTAAAACTCGTATAACGAATTGTGCTAACCATCAAAAGCCCTAAACCCGCCACTAAAATCATTATCAAAATCGTATAGACATTTGACATATTCTCAGACAGAGTGTTGAGCGGAAAAGGCGATAGATAGACGATTGAAGCAAGCAGTCCGGCGGCGGGTGGAATCGGCAGACCAACAAAGTTTTTTTTGTCAACTTTCGGCGTTCCTTCAATCAAAACACGCGGGCGCGTGGCTTGGAGATTAAATCTTGCCAGCCGAAAACTCCCGCACATCAAATACATAAACAAAACAAACACACCGAAGGCATGAAGCGAATTTGCTTCGCTGAAAGTCGCGCCGACTGCCCAGCCATAAATCAAAACGACCGGTGCGATGCCAAAGGTCAAAACGTCCGCCAAGGAATCAAGTTGCACGCCGATTTCGGTTGCCGTGCGCGTCATTCGTGCCAATCTGCCGTCGAGCGTGTCAAAAACAATCGCCAAGGCGATGGCTTTCGCAGCATATTCAAAATAAACGGCGGCTTGTTCGGGATTTGCGGTAATAACTTGGAAACCGCGCACCGAAGAGAGAACCGCCAGAAAACCCATAGCGATATTTGCCGCCGTGAAAGCTGTCGGAATCAGATAAAGCCCTTTTTTCAAGCCTTTGTGGATTGGTTTATTTTCTTCAGTTGGCATATTGATTGATGGACGATTGATGTTCAGCTGCCGGAATTGAGTAATTATCCTTTAATCTGCCGATAATCGTTTCGCCGCCGACCACTTTATCACCAATTTTAACAAAAATCTCAACATTTATCGGCATCAGCAAATCGGTGCGCGAGCCGAATTTGATAAGCCCGTATTTTTCGCCGAGTTCAAGGTTATCGCCTGCTTTGCTCCAACAGACAATCCGCCGTGCCAGAATTCCGACAATTTGCGTGCAAGCGACGGTCATTTTTTCGCCTTCTATTGTGATTGCATTTCTCTGATTGGTCTGGCTGGCTTGGTTGCTGGTCGCGGGTGCTTTTTTGCCTTGAAAAAGTTCGACTTTCATAACTTTTCCCGCGATCGGGGCGCGGTTGATATGAACATCGAGCGGCGACAAAAAAACGCTGACAAATTTACCGTTTTCTCTATCCTCAATGTGCGTTACTTTGCCGTCGGCAGCAGATACAATAATATCCGCTTCGGTTGGAATTATGCGGTGCGGGTCGCGGAAAAAAAACGCCATAAAAAGCGCGAGTCCGACAAAAAAACCGGCAATAATCCAAAGTTGAAAAAAACCAAAAATTAAAGCAATTGCAAGCGGAACTATAACAAACGGAAGACCTTCTTTAACCATAAAAAATTGGTCAGATACTGAATGTTGGATGTTAGAAAAACCGGCATCTGACATCTAACCTTTGAAATCTATATTTCATCTTACGTTAATTTTTTGAGTTTGGAAAACAAAAAAAGCCCGATGTTATCGAACATCAGGCGCAAAGGAGGAGTCTACGAAGTAAAGTTTTCAGTTTCTGACAGGATTATCTTTAGCGTAACTGTAAGCACACCAAGCAGCTACTAAATGAACAATCCAGCCCAAAGTTCCGGCTGAACCAATCCACGAAAAGCCCGTTAAAACCAGCCAAATTATACCGATAATAATTCTGCCGTTGTAAATCTGTCCGAGTCCGGGAATTAAAAGACTTAAAATTCCTGCTATCCAAGGTTCACGCATATTAAAATTTACCTCCACTTTACTTAACGACAAAATAAGACTTTAAGTTCCAAAATTTTTTATCGGCGCTACTACCGATGTCAAACCCTTTTAACTTCAACGATTTTTCCGCGAAAGATGCGTAACGCTTTTTTAACAAGCGGGTGATTTTCGGCATATCGCCAGAGTTCCTCATCGGTTGGATTTTCGGACAATTCGGGAATTTCCTCAGAAATTTCTTTTTCATAACCGGGCGGAATAAAAGCAATTGTTTCTTTTGCCGGCGCAAAACCCGCCGCGCCGCCGTTTGAAGTTTCGATTTTTGCCGAAACCTGATTTGAAAAATTTTCATCCAACAAAACTTCCACGATTTTCGAAGCGTTTGGAATCGGACTTAAGTTATCGCCCAAAATTTGCAGTGTGCGCTCAAAGGCATCGTCAAGCCAGCTGTCTTCGATGTGTTCGAGTTCTTCGGCAGTTATCGGCGGAAGTTTTATCGGCATTGACTCCACAAAATCTATTGATTTGGGATTTGTATTTTGCCCGGCGTTGACTATTTGTGGCTCGTTTTTTGTTGCTTGTTCTGTTTCTTTATTTGGAATTTGGAATCTGGAATCTGGAACTTCTCGGATGGGAAAAGGAACTTCTTCGGGCGGAAAATCAACCGTTAAAGTTTTTTTTTCTACGGATGGTTCAACAGCTTTTTCTTCACTGGAGTTTTCGATTTGAGAATTTCCGCCAGCCAGAGCATTTTCGAGTTTTGATAAACGCTCAAGAAGTTTCTCAATCGGTGCAACGCGGCGCATTTCAATCAATTTCACTAAACCGACTTCCAAAACATAACGCGGCTGCGTCGCTTCGCGGAGTTTGCTTTCGGTTTCGCTCAATGAGTTGAAAAATCTGATTAAATCGGCTTCGGAAAAAGGTTCTGAATTTTTCTGCAATTCTTCGCGGCTCAAAACTGCGGTATCAAACAAGTTCTCAGCATCGCCAGCCATTTTGAAAACGAGTAAATCGCGGAAAAATGAAAGCAAATCGCGGCAAAAGTTTCGCAAATCCTGTCCGCGCCCGATTAAATCATCAACGACTTTCAATGCTTCGGCGGGTTTATTATCGGCAATTGCCTGAGCAGTTCGCGTCAGCATTTCTGCGCTGGCAATTCCGAGTGCCAGCGAAACATCTTGAACGTCAATTTTCTCGCCGGAAAAACTAATAACTTGGTCAAAATTGCTTTGCGCGTCGCGCATCGAACCTTCGCCAGTTCGGGCAATCTCGCGTAAGGCTTGGTCAGATATGTCAATTTTTTCAGCTTCGGCGATAATTTTTAATCTGTCAAAAATTTTAATGAGCGGAATTGTCCGAAACTCAAACTCCTGACAACGCGACAAAACTGTGTCGGGAAGTTTGTGCAGTTCGGTAGTCGCCATTATGAAAACGACATTTGGCGGCGGTTCTTCCAAAGTCTTCAAAAGCGCATTAAACGAAGAATTGGAAAGCATATGAACCTCGTCAATAATAAAGATTTTGTTGCGGTCGCGGGCTGGATTGATGTTGATACTTTCGATTATTATCTCGCGCACATCGTCAACGCCCGTGTGTGATGCCGCGTCAAATTCCAAAACATCAATCGAACGGCTTTCGGCAATCTCCTTGCACGAAACGCAAGCGTCAACGTCGTCAGCCGCGCACGGTTGCGAATTCGGTTTATCGGTTTTGCGGCAATTTAAGGCTTTGGCGAGAAGACGCGCCGTTGTGGTTTTGCCAACGCCGCGCGAGCCGCTAAAAATATAAGCGTGATGAAGGCGGTCGTATTCTATCGCGTTTCGCAAAGTGCGCGTAATCGCTTCTTGTCCGGTAACTTCTTCGAATGTTTGTGGTCGCCATTTGCGGGCGATTACTTGATAAGACATTGTTGAAAACAATCAACTATTCGATTGATTTCTAAATATATCACGCTTTGAGTTTGCTTTGTAGCTGAAACGGTTTCTTCTAAATTTTATTAAAAAATGCGATATGTGAAAGTAAATTTCACTTATCGCAGATTAAATGTTGGTAAACAATTTGCAGCCGATTCAAAATTTCTAGCTTGAAGGAGCAGTCGCGCTGATGCCGCTGCCGTTTGCTTTATCCATCGAATGAGCCGCCGCAAACACTTTTTCCTCAGTTTTAACTTTCGCCGTCGCCTCCTTGCGTTTCATTCCGACGATTTTGCCGTAAGTCATCAAGGCTTGGGCGACAATTTGATCCATATTGTAATACTTATAAGTCGCCAACCGCCCGACAAAATGAACATCGGAACGCGCGTCCGCCAAGGTTTTATATTTGGCGTAAATGTCAGCATTTTCTTTGCGCGGAATCGGATAATACGGGTCGCCCGTCGCTTGCGGAAACTCATAAACGATGCTGGTTTTTTTGTGTTCTTGTCCGGTCAGATACTTAAATTCCGTGATGCGCGTGAACGCCTGTTCGTTTGGATAATTAACTACCGGCGCGGTTTGAAACTGTTCGGTGTCGTGTGTTTTATGCTTAAATTCCAGCGAACGGTAGGGAAGTTTGCCGTAACGATAATCAAAAAATGCGTCAATCGGTCCGGTGTAAATCATCTCCTTAAACGCAATTTGGTTGATGATTTCACGATAATCGCAGTTGAGCATTATTTTAATGTTCGCGTGAGCGAGAATTTTTTCAAACATCCGCGTAAAACCGTGTTTCGGCATTGCTTGAAAAGAATCGGTAAAATAACGGTCATCACGGTTGGTGCGCGTCGGTACGCGCGAAGTTACCGAAGCATCGAGTTCCGAAGGGTCAAGTCCCCATTGCTTGAGCGTGTAATTGCGAAAGAATTTTTCATAAAGTTCACGCCCGACTTTTGAGACAACGACATCTTCAGATGTGCGGATAACATCACATTTTTCAGCCAAAGACGCAAAAAATTCTTCGACTTCAAAAGCTGTCAGATTTAATCCGTAAAGTTTATTGATGGTGTCAAGATTTATCGGAATCGGCAGCAACATTCCGTCAACCGATGCTAGAACACGATGTTGATATTCACGCCATTCGGTAAAACGCGATAGGTAATCAAAAACTTCCCGTGAATTGGTGTGAAAGATATGAGGTCCATATTTATGGATTAAAATACCTTCGTCGTTGTAAAAATCAAAAGCGTTTCCCGCAATGTGCGGACGCTTATCGCAGATTAAAACCTTTTTATCAGAGCCATTGGCAAGCCTTTCGGCAAGAACGCTGCCGGCGAAACCCGCACCCACAATCAAATAATCAAACATTTTATTCTCCCCTCCGTTGTTGTTGAGTTTAGATTGTATCACAGTTATTGAATTTAGATTGTATAAAAAATCACAAACTCCTTCTGTCTGCTAGCATACAATTAATTTTTACGCAGCGGAAACTTTTGCGCTTTTTATGATTTTTTCATCAATTAAATTCGCCATTTGCGTCCAAGTCTTATCCCACGAAGTTTGCGCTAGAAATTTGTCAGTTTTCTTTAATCTTTCCACCGCATTTTCCTGCATCGCATTTTCGCAAGCCGCAATAAATTCTTCCGCCGTCCGTGCAATATGCACCAAATTCATTTCGCCGTAAGGACGCACGACATCGCGTATCGGCGTAGAAATGACGGGTTTTCCGGCGGCGAGATATTCGGGCGTTTTCGTCGGGCTGATAAATCTTGTTGATTCATTCAGCGCAAACGGCATCAACGCTACGTCCCAACCTGCCAAATACGCGGGCAAATCCTGATAATTTTTTCCGCCGAGATAATGAATGTTTTCGCGGCGCGGCAAATCTTCGTCGCTGATTTTAACGACCGGACCAACCATTACGAATTGCCATTCGGGACGCAAATCAGCCATTTCAGACAAAAGCGCAAGATTTATTCGCTCATCAATTACGCCGTAGTAGCCGAGGCGCGGATGCGGAATTGATTTTTGGTCTGCGGGTTCTTCATTGATGTTGCGTGCTTGCCGGAAATGTTCCGCGTCAATGCTCGAAGGAAATGCGCGGACGTTTTTGTGCTGTGATTTTTTAGCTTCGTAAAGGCTTTGTCCGCCGGTGAAAACCAAATCGGCTTTTTGGAAAAGTTTTGCTTCATTGGCGATTAAATCAGGCGGCGCAAACTTAAAACCGGAAAGCTCGTCCATACAATCATAAATAATTGCCATCGGCTCTAAATGCGCGGCAAATGCAAACGCCATCGGTGTATAAAACCAGGCTACAAAATTTTTTATGTTTTGTTCGCGGGAAAGTTGGTCAACTAGTTCGCACTGAATTTCTTCAACGTTCCGCGTTTCTCTGTCGGAATGTGAAATATGCGGTATGACAACAAACAAATTGTCTTCGCGAGAGGTGATATTCAAATTCGTTTTTTCGTCAACAAAAATCGGTTCTTCAAAAAAAAAGACGCGCCTTTCCCGCGCAAACCGGCTCAAAAGATGCTGCGGTCTTTGATAAACAAAATCCCAACGCAGATGTGAAAAGCAAACTAAATCAAAATTTTCTTCTTTATTCGATAAAGACGTTTCTAACAAATCTCGTTTGTTCAAGTTTTTAATCCTCTTTTTTTATCGGCAAATTAAATTCAAAAACCAAAATCCGACGGCACAAAATGAAATTATGATAAGTGGTAAAAGTATAGTATAGTCTTGACAATCGTTTATCCGTCAACTAGCGGACATATCCCGATTTTTTGTTTTATAGATTAGACATTAAACCAATTCATGCACAACCCGCAGTGTTCCAAAAACTTCATTATCAAAAATTTACCGGAAGAAACTTTTCTTAGAATCGAGCCGCATCTGGAAAAAGTTAAGATGCCCCGCGGTCAACTTCTTTATCAGCCTTGGAAGAAGATTCAATATATCTACTTTCCTGAAACCAGTGTCATTTCGACAGTTACCATGCTGGAAAACGGTTCCGGTGTCGAGTCAGGTATTATCGGCAGAGAAGGAGTCCTCGGAGCGTCAATCATATTTGCTAAAGATGTTTCTGCTTCAGAAGCGGTCATCCAACTCGACGGCGAAGGTTTGCGAATGGAAGCCTTAACTTTCAAAGATATTTTTGAAGAAAATAAAGATTTCAGAAAAATGATACTATTTTATGTTTATGCTTTTATCGTGCAGATTTCGCAGAATGCAGTTTGTCTGTGTTATCACCACCTTGAAAAACGGCTTGCCCGCTGGTTGTTAATGCTTGATGATCGTTCCGACGGCAACAAGTTATTTTTAACTCAAGATTTTATTGCACAAATGCTTGGAGTTCATCGTCCGAGTATCAGCAAAAATGCCAATAAATTGCAGAATTTAGAATTGATTTCTTACAATCGCGGCAGTATTAAAATCTTAGATAGAGATGGTTTGGAAAAATTGGCTTGCGAGTGTTACAAGGTAATCAATAACGCTTTTAGCGGCTATACGAATTCCAAATGCTTCAATAGCTTTCCCAGACAAACAATTTACGAGTAATTGATAGAAGTTCGGATTTATGTGTAATCCTACATACAGACTTTTTATTTGATTTGTAATAGCTTGTATTTGCACAAATTAAGGTAACATCAAATGACCATTTGTGATTTAAAAGGCAGGGAATTTGAGGGTGGAAATAATTTTTCGCCCTATTTTTATGTTAGATCAATGTCTGAGAAGATTGTGCTTTTAAGCTATTTTAATAAACCATAATTTGAGTTGTACAAAGAATTACAAATAGATATGGAATCATTTATCAACATTGAAAAAGATATTGAGTTGTGGGGTGGTGTCGAATGCACGGTTAATCGCGTAGGTAACAATTACTTTGACCAACTCAGGAAAAATGGACATCACAATCGCCTGGAAGACCTTGACCTCTTCGCAGAACTTGGCATCAGCCGCCTTCGTTATCCGGTTTTATGGGAGCGGGTTGCACCTGACGGTCTGGACAAAGCTGATTGGTCGTGGACGGATAGGCGTTTAAAATATCTGCAAAAACTTTCTATACGTCCGATTGTCGGATTGCTTCATCACGGCAGCGGTCCGCTCGATACGAGCCTCGTTGACCCGAATTTTCCCGATAAGTTTGCGAAATTTGCGTTAAAGACAGCCGAACGCTATCCGTGGGTTGATGCTTATACGCCAATTAATGAACCTTTGACGACAGCGCGTTTCAGCGGATTATACGGATTTTGGTATCCGCACGGAAAAGATGACCGAACTTTTGCTCAGGCACTTCTCGGTCAAAGCCGCGCTACCGTTTTGGCAATGAAGGCTGTTCGCAAAATCAATCCGAATGCGAAACTTATTCAAACCGAAGATTTAGGTAAAACATACAGCACGCCAAAGCTCAGGTATCAGGCGGACTATGAAAACACCCGCCGTTGGCTGACTTTCGACCTTCTTTGCGGACGAGTCAACCGCGAGCATCCGATGTGGAGTTATTTGCGTTATGCAGGTATTGAGGAATCTCAAATTGAGTGGTTTCTGGAAAATGTTTGCCCGCCGGACATCATCGGATTTAATTATTATCTGACCAGCGAGCGTTTTCTTGACGAGAACATTGAAAATTATCCGGGTTTCCCAATTGGCGGAAACGGGCGAGAGCAATATATTGACGTTGAAGCCGTTCGTGTAAATATTGAATCTCCGAACGGTCTGCAAGCATTGATGCACGAAGCGTGGGAGCGTTATAAACTACCTTTGGCTATTACCGAAATTCATCTCGGCTGCACGCGTGAAGAGCAACTTCGATGGTTTGCTGAAACTTGGGAAACGGCTAATAGCTTAAAGCGGGAAGGCGTTGATTTGCGAGCCGTAACGGCTTGGTCCTTGCTCGGTTCTTATGATTGGAACAGCCTTTTAACCGCTTCTCAAAATCATTATGAGCCGGGCGTATTTGATGTTCGCGGAAATCAGCCGCGTCCGACTGCTTTGGCGGATTTAGTGAAAAAAATTTCGCAGGGACAAAAGTTTGAACATCCCGTTTTTGAAGCTTTTGGTTGGTGGAAACGTCCTTCCCGATTTATCGTTCAATCAACTGCCGTAATACAATCACTAGCGGAAAAGGAAAACGGCAAAAAATTTATACAAACTGATAAATTACAAATAAGAAAACTGCTGATTACCGGCGCAACCGGCACACTTGGGCGAGCCTTTGCACGGATCTGCGAAACAAGAGGGCTTTCCTATCACCTGCTCTCACGCCAAGAAATGGACATTGCCGACAGAGAATCCATTAATTTTGCGTTGGCAAAATATCCGCCTTGGGCAATTATTAATACGGCGGGATACGTCCGTGTAGATGCGGCTGAAAGCGAATCCGAATCGTGCTTTCGTGAGAACACAAAAGGTGCGGTAAATTTAGCGGCGGTTTGCGGGCAAAATAAAATTCCTTACCTAACATTTTCAACGGATTTAGTATTTGACGGAAATAAAAAATGTGCTTATATCGAAAGCGATTTCCCAAATCCTCTTAATGTCTACGGACAAAGCAAGGAGGAAGCGGAAAAACAGATATTAGAAATAAATCCCGACGCTTTGGTTATTCGCAGTGCCGCATTTTTCAGCCCGTGGGACGAATTCAATTTTTTAAGTGTTGCCTTACAATCGCTCGTTTCAGGCGAAACATTTAAGGCGGCAAATGATAATTTTATATCTCCGACGTATCTTCCTGACCTTGTTAATGCCTGCCTGGACATTTTAATTGACGGCGAAAGCGGATTGTGGCATTTGGCAAATCAGGGAGAATTAACTTGGGCGGACTTTGCGCGTCGGGCAGCCGATCTTGCCAAACTTAAATCGGCACTTGTTATTGATTGCTCAGCCAAAGAGTTAAATTTAGCTGCTCTAAGACCTGTTTATAGTGTGCTTGGCAGTGAACGCGGAATTTTACTGCCAAGTCTGGATAATTCCTTAAACAGATTTGTGGATTCATTTAAGGCAAAATTGTAAAATTTTGAATTTCATTTTTCTAAAAAATGAATTTATTTCGGCTGAATTCTCAACAAATAACTGCAGACTGTAATAGGAACGCCAGCCGAAACCGACCTTTTTTGCCCGACTTGAAGTTCATAATTGTTTATCATTGCCGGATTGCGCCCTTCGTTTATTATCCAGAAATTACCTTCTCCGTCAGACATCAAACTTAAATGACGGCGGCTGATTTCAGGGTCGCCGGAGAGCGATATGTCAACTGGTTTTGATTTTGAACCGCGTCCGATGCTGATTTCGTTTTGATAAACCGGCACGACTGTTTGGCGAACACCGTCGCGCCAAATTTCCAGTCGGTAGAGTTCTCTACTGCGTTTTTGAACGTGCGTCAATTCTTCCATTTCTCCGTCTTCAACGGACGAAACTTGCGGAACGCTCAATTGTTGAACAGTCGGCGGCGTTTGAAAGGGAATTGCGGGCTGATTCTGAACAAAATCTGGTGTTGGCAGAACCGGATTTTTTGGCTGAGGTTGCAGTTTTGGTAAATTTTTTGGACGGGCAAAAACGCTTGTTTTATTACTTGAACTATCGTCCCAACTATGTTGAACGAAAACCTCACCTTGTTCGAGGGTGCCGTCAACACGCAGTTCGACGGCAAAGGATTGAGTTTCCAGCTGTTTTTTACCCGCAATTTCCCTCGCTCTTTCAGCCAGAATATGATAAAGACCTTGTTCAAGTCCGCGCCGTTTCACGCCTTGCCAATCTTTATCGTCAGCTTCGCTCAGGAAAATCATGTATTCGGTTGGAATAATCGCGGTGCCTTGCGGCAGTGGAACTAATTCACGCTGCATCACTTCTTCGACTGTCTTGGCAATTTTAACGATAAATTCTTCCGCCCGGCTGCGCGGTTTAACCTGTGCATCGCGGGCGGCTTCTTCCAAAACAAATTCCGCACTTTCGCCGTCAATCCATTTTCTGACTTTGTCTAAAACACTCATACTATTTTAGATTCCAGATTTAAATCTTAAATTTGGAATCTGGAATTTGGAATCTGGAACTATTCCTGCATATCAATATATTTGCCGCTCACCCAACCGTGTTTGGCGGAATCGGAAGCAGCTTCCGGGTCGCCTTGTTCGATTATATCAACTTCATACCAATTGTCTTGCGAACCGACAATTTTTAAGCGCGAATCTTTAGTAACAATACCAACCGGCGATTTATCCGTGTTTGGAGACGGGCGTAAATAAACATCGCCATTTGCCGTGCCGAATTGTTGTTTAAACGGATTGCGAATTTCGGGCAAAATGCCGCGCCCGCGCAAATAATTATGCGTGGTAAAAAGAATTCCTGCAAATAATCCGATAAAAATTACAAAAACAGCGAAGCGGCGAAGAAAACTCCGTTGGCGTTTCGGTTTTGGTTGAGAAATTATTTCCGGTTCTCGAATAGATTTGTTCCCAATGGATTGCGGCTGCCTGCTTGGAATTTGATTTTCCGTTCCAAGTTTTACGACCAAAGGCAAACCATTGGCATCGGTTAGGTTCGGATTTATTTTCAAATCCTGCGAGGTGCTAAAACGCGGGCGTTGCGGCGCAACCGGCGTGTAACCTCTGGCAACGTGCGGCTGCGGAATTGCGTGCGGACGCTCGGAAATCTGCCTCAAAGTTTCACTGTCCTCCGCGTCGGCAAGCAGTTTGATAACGGCTAAATCCTGCCAAAAATCCGTTACGCTTTGGTGTCGCTCTTTTGGATTGTTTCGGGTGGCTTTGCTTAAAACCTTAACCAATTCGTTTGCCCAAGCCGTTTGCCGCATATTAAACGGAAGTTCGGTTATCGGCTGATTGGTAAAAAAGCGCGGCGATTCGCCCGTTATCAGCACATACGCCGATTTTGCCAGTGAATAAATATCGGCGGCGGGCGTAAGTTTCGTAATGGTTAAAGTTCCCGTATTTCCCGCAAACATCGGACTATGTTCGGGCGGCGCAAACATATTTGTCCCGACGCGCGTTATCGGCGAATCCGACTGCAACATCCGCGCTACGCCGAAATCGGCGATTTTGACGGTGCGGCGGTCTTCGGTCAAAAGCAAATTCTGTGGTTTGATGTCGCGGTGGATAACGCCGTTTTGGTGCGCGTGTCCGAGTCCGGCGCAAACTTGTTCGAGATAAAACAAAGTCTGTTTCAAAGTCAAACTCTTTTGCCGACAAGCCTTTGCCAAATCGCCGCCCGAAAGATATTCCAAAACCAAATAATGAAAAATCACGTTGCGCAAATCACGCGCCGTGCCGTGTCCCAAACGGCTGATGACGTTTGGATGGCGCACGCGGTCAAGCGCAACCGCTTCGTTTTGGAAATTTTCAACCAGCGTGCGTTCCAAATCCGCGTCCAAATCGTCTTGCATAAAAACATTGAGAGCTTTAATAACGACTAGACTGTGCGGCGATTGCGGCGAAGCCGGCACATCACGCGCCACATAGATTTCCGCATAACTTCCGCGCCCCAAAAGCGACTGAATGTCATAGCGTCCGTCGAGTCTGGTATTTATTAACGAAAGTTCATTCATTTAATTGGGCAAGAATAAAAAATTATCACTCAAAACAGAACATACGAAACGCCAGAGTTCAATGTTCTATGATAAATAATATATGATTATGGCAAAATGGTGAATCTTTGATGGATTTTATTCTTTCATTTGCGTTTCTTTTCGGCTAAAATGTTTGCAAAAATGTCTGAAATAAACAACCCGACAACAAAAAAATCATTTTCGACCGATTGGCTGGTGCGCGGAATTTTGACCAAACTCGGCGAAACTTTCGACCAATTTACCGGCAGAAATTGGAAACCTTCGAGCAGTCTGGCAACCAGCGAATTGATTGAAAGGCTAAAGAAACTGCTTGATGCTGAAGTCAAAGACTTAGGCGAAAAAGGAAAGTTTGTTCCGCATAATATCAAACTTTTAATGCAGTGGGACAAATTTTCAACCGATGCGGAAAGTGCATTGAAAAAACTCGAATACGAACTGTTGACCGCCGCGATTGACCACATCAACGACAAGCGTTATCACACTTACGCGCCGATGCAGTTGGAAATCAAACTCGATTATTTTACCGAAGGCGTAAAACTCCTGGCAAGTTTCGATAAATTTGCCGAAGACGAGCGCGAGGCTGCCGTTAATGTTACCGTTCCCGATTTAAAAAATGTCGTTATCAATCCGATTGAAGAAGAAATTGCCGAACCTGAAAAGGAAATTTTTATTGCGGAGTTCACGGTAAATGACAAACCCCAAAATGTTAAATTGGCTTTTTCCGAAAAAGAGCGTTTAAGTGTCGGCAGGACAAAAGAAAACTATCTGGTAATTGACGACCCAAGCATTTCCAAAATCCACGCCGCGCTTGTTTTAAACTCCGACAGACAATTAATGGTCGCTGACACCGGCTCAACTAATGGAACATTTATCAACAATCAGCGTATTTCTTACGGTAGAGCTGTGGTTATTAACGAAGGCGATAAATTAAAATTTGGCATGGTTGAAGTTGTCTTTGAACACATAAAAAATGAGGCTGCGGAAGATTTACCAAAGGAAAATTCCGACGCTTCGGAAAATTTGCCGGAAAAAGACAACTTTCATTCAGGCAGACAAGAAATTATTTTAGATTTTGGCAAAAATAAATAAAATTGAAGTTTTGATTATCAGTAAAAATGCCTTTTCTTTTATTTTTCTTACAATTCGATTGGGAAAAACTTCGCCCCGAAAATCTTTTCGGCGGACAGGTTTTGGAACGTACGCCAGCCGGTTTAAGCATTGTTTATCTCATCGGCATCGCCATTTTAATTGTTTTTTTGCTCATTTCATTCTTTGGTAATTTTCACCGTCCGAAGTTTAATTTTGAACAAAATCTGCCGAAAGAAGTAAAACGCAAATTAACTAAAACCGTAACGAATCAAAGTTTGCGGATTTGGCAATTTGTGTTTATCGGTTTGGCGTTTTTTGTTTATGGTTTTCACGTTTATTGGACGTATTATGCCGATGATTATAACGAGCAGTTTCAAGCGTTAAGCTATAAAGATTTACGCAACCGGCGGGCGACGGCGGCGCGGCTGCGCGGTTGGATGCTTGACCGTTCGGGAAATCTGGGAAGTGCGCTCGCCTATTACAAACTTGATAAAAACGGCGATATTACACGCGCTTTTGCTTTGGAAAAAGAAATGGCGCACCTTTTGGGGACCGAGCGCGGAACGCCCGGACTTGAGCGCACGCTTTACAAAAAAGAAGCCGACAAAACGCCGGAAGCGTGGGAAGTTCTGACGCGCATTAAACGTCCCGCAGATGAAAACCGCGATGTCCGCATTACGATTGACCGCGATTTGCAAGCCTTTATCGCCGACCAGCTGAAAGATAAAAAAGGTGCGATTGTCGTGTTGAATCCGCAAACGGGCGATGTTTTGGCAATGTATTCAAATCCATCGTTTAACTTGTCGGAAGCACAATCGCTCGACGATTGGCTCAAACTCGAAGGCAATAAGCGCGATAAGCCGCTTTTGAATCGGGCGACACGCGAATACTACGTTCCGGGTTCGACCTTTAAAACTTTTACGATGATTTCGGCTTTTCGCGCCGGAAAACAAAACACGACATTGACGAGTTCGCCGACGGGTTTTGTGCCGTTTCGCGGCTCGCGGGCAATTACCGATGCCAACGGCGGCTGCGAACCGCCTTACGGCTGCACGACTTTGAATATCGCGCAGGCTTTCGAGGCTTCGAGCAATCAGTATTTTTCGCAAATGGCGGTTGAACTCGGACGGGAAAGAATCCGCGAAACTGCTGGAGCGTTCAGCATTTTAGCGGTTGACACGCCTGAAGATGCTCTGCAGACAAAATTTTTTCCAGACATTTGGAATACGAGCAATAACCGAATAGCCAACGCGCTTGCGCCGGAGCAATCTACCATCGTAACGGGCAAACAAATCTCGGCGTATGATTTGGGTTTGGAAGGAATGGGACAAGGCTATGCCGGACAAATGACACCGTTTCAAATGGCTTTGATTGCGTCCGCGCCCGCTAACTTACAAGGAAATCTGATGAAGCCGAAAATCGAAGCCGACCAACCGCCGCAAGTTTTTTCGCAAGTTCTCTCGCCCGAACAAGCCGCGCAAATCCGTGAGATTATGGGACTTGTAACCGAAGGAAGCGGCGGCACGGCGACGCGGGTTTTTGCCAATGTTCTGGCGGCGGGAATTCGTTCCGGCGGAAAAACCGGCACGGCGGAAAAACTCGCGCCCGTCTATGACGAAAAAACGGGAAAACTGAAAACCATCACAAAAAAACGCAGAAATGAAAACGGCGAATTGGAAGAATATAAAGTTCCGCAGATGTTTGAACGCACCGACAGTTGGTATATTTCGATTGCGCCGTTAGAAAAACCGACGCTGGCGATTGCCGTCGTCGTCGAAGGCGGTGGTTACGGCGCGAGAGTTTCCGCGCCGATTGCCGCCAACATAATTTTGAAAGCGCGTGATTTAGGACTTTTGGGTGAACAATACAAACCGAAAACACAAGTTCCAGCAACGAAAAAAAAGAGTATCAAAGCTAAAAAATGAAAAACCGCGCATCAACCCATATTTTCATACTTCTTCTGATTGTCGCGCTGACGGCAATCGCGCATTATTCTATTCATTACAGCGCACTGATTCGTGGTTACGAAACTTCCTTTTTGACGGCGGGCAGAAATCTCGTTTTGCTTTTCATCCTCGCAATTCTTCCGATTTTTCTCGCCCGTTTTGCCAAATATCAAGGTAATTGGACGCTTTACACTTCCGCCGTTTTGCTTTTTTCAATCGGTTTGACCGTGCAGTATCGTCTTTTCAGCGACCCCGAATATACTTCGCGCAAAGACAAAGCCGAAGCGCGGGAAGCAAAAATCAAAACGCTGCAAATGCACTACATACAGGAAAATTATTCGGCGGAAAAAAAGCAAATGATGGGACTTCCAGCCACGCCGCCGTCGCCGGTTGATTTGTCAAAGGAAATGCCGCGTCCGGCTAATGAAGATTTGAGCGATGTTTTTTTATCGGGCAAAACTCTCATCCCGCTTTTTGCGATTGCTTGTTTTGTCGGCGTGTTTATTTTGTTTCGCCGCGATGACGTGCTGGAGATTTTGCAGAGAAACGGTTTTTTAATTGTTTTGCTGACGCTGGTGCCTTTACTTTTAGCGACAATCACGTCAAAGGCGGGAAAATCCATCGGCAATATGACACCTTGGGAGCCTTCAAAAATTCCGTTTCTGATAGGTTTTGCCGCGATTTTAGCGATTTTGTATAAAAATTTGGCGCGGACTTATTGGGGCGTTCCGCGAGCGAAAGATGTAATTCCGCTAGTGTTTATGGCGATTCTACCGTTTGTGCCATTTTTTGTATTGAAGGATTTCGGGCAAATGATGGTTTTTAGTTCGGTTTATGTGACGCTTTATCTGATTGCCGTGCGCCGTCTGCCGCAAAGAATTGTTTTGGTTGGCAGCGTTGTTTTGCTTATCAGCATTTTGGTTGTCGGCGCATTGCCCGTTAAAACGCAGGAAAAAATTCCGCTTCTGCCGACGCTTGCCGCGCCGGTCAAAAAAGTTCTGCCCGACAGAATACAGCAGCGTTTTCACCTGTGGCTTGACGGATTTAATCCGCCATCGCCGGATACCGGTTGGTGGAAAGAAGATTATGACGATTATTATAATGATTTAGTTAAAAGAGACCCGAATTTGCCTGAACTATTGGAACAAGACCCGACACTGCAAAAATCAATTAATGTTGACGCTTGGTTTGACATTTTGGCATTTCAGCCGGCGCAGGCGACCTTTGGCTTGGCTTCGGGCGGAGCAACCGGACGCGGTTTAGGTTTAGGCTATGTCGAACTAATTCCCGTATCTGATTCCGATTATATTTACGCGGCACTTGCCGAAGAACTTGGACTTTTCGGCGGTTTATTGATAATCTTTGCGCTAATAACTTTTGTCAGCGCGGGAGTTCGGACGGCGTTGGAGGCAAGAGATATGTTCAGCAAACTTTGCGCCGTCGGGCTAACAGCGTTTATCGGATTTCAAGCCCTGGTCAATATGGGCGGCATTACGCGGGCGTTACCGATGACGGGCATCACGCTTCCGTTTGTCAGTCACGGCGGTTTCAGCCTGATAACGAGTTTCGTGATGCTGGGAATGTTAATGGCGTTTTCACACCGCAACGCGGTTGACGCAAATCAAGTCCAATGTCCAAAGTCCAATGTCTAAAGTCATAAACGGGCAAGCTGACATTGGACTTTGGACATTGGATTTTAGACTTAATTTGGAGAAAACATTAATGGAAAACAATTTTCAGATTGATTCGGCTTCTGTATCAGACCGAGGCTTGAGCGAAAAACGCCCGCAGAACGAAGATTCATTTTTAGAAATGAACGAGCGCGGGCTTTTTGCTGTTGCCGACGGCGTTGGCGGAGCGCAGGCGGGCGATGTCGCCTCGCAAATGGCGATGGAAATTCTCGGCGAAGCATTTATTAATCTGCGGGAAAACAGCGATGCGGAAGAAACGATGAAAGTTGCGATTCAACGCGCTAATGCGGCGATTTATCAAATGTCGCACGATTTGGCGCAGCTTTCGACAATGGCGACAACCATCGTTGCGCTTCACATTGCGGGAAATATCGCCACTATCGGACACACCGGCGATTCACGGCTCTATCGGCTTGACGAGAAGGGAAATTTTCACCGCGAAACCCAAGACCATTCGATGGTTGAAGAAGAAGTTCGTGCCGGACGGATGACATCCGCGCAAGCCGCCACGCATCCAAGCCGGAATGTCATCAGCCGCGCACTCGGCGCAGATTCTTCGGTTGAAGTTGATATGAAAACCATTATGTTCGAGCCGCAGACAACATTTCTGCTTTGTTCGGACGGCATCACGCGCCACATTGACGATTTTGAACTGCGCGATCTGCTGCTTTCAAACGCGAGTTCCGCCGAAATTGTCCGAAAGATGAAGGATATTTGTTACGAGCGCGGCGCGGAAGACAATCTAACTGCCGTTATTGCCAAAGTTACTAATAAAGTTACGGGCGGCTTTGCCGGTCAAACAAATGAAACTTCTGCCGAACATGAAGAAGCGACCGTGGCGACGGCGCGTCCGGCGGCGATTAGTAAAGACGCAGTTTATGCTGCACAATCTCTCGACGATGAAGAAATTCCGACACGAAATCTACAAATACCCGTTGTCAATAAATTTCAACCCGAAGAAGTTTCTCATTCGCGGGAAGTTTTGACTTCCGAAATTGGAAATAACCGGAACTCGATGTCCTTTCAGGCTGAAAGCGCAGAAACTCCGCCGGTTCAAAAGCGCGAAATTATAAGAGATGGAAAAAGGAGCAGCGGTTTTTTCGGCAAAGTTTTAACGCCTTTGCTGATGCTGCTTTTGGGCGCAATTTCAGGCGCGGGAATTTATCATCTCTGGGCGCAGAATAATCTGAAGCCCGAAACGCCGCAGTTGTTGCCGGTGCAAGTGTCGAATATACCTTTAACGTCTTTTGAGGAAGCACGGCGAAAGGTTGACCAAAATCCGCCGCAATATATTGCCGCAAATGTTTCACCGGAAAGTGCTGAAGATTTCTATTTGTTGGGACGTGCCTTTCTTTTAAACGGCAAATTTAACGAAGCAAAACAAATGTTTTTACAGGCAAAAGACCGTTTATCTCAAACCGGCGAAGTCAACGGTAAGGTGCTGGCAAATGATATTGTTATGAGCTTGGCGATTATTAATGATGAGTTTGCAAAAAGAGAAATCCAAAAAGAACTTAATCTGGATAATTCCGAAGCAAATGTGCAAACCAACGCCAACACAAACACAAATTCCTTTAATGGAACACAAAATTTTAATGGCAGATGAGTTCCGACGACAAGCAATTTTGCAAGGCGGTTTTTAATCGCCTTTTTTATAGATTTGCCGGTTTGCTTCAAACAAAATCACGCCGCACGAAACCGCCAGATTAAGACTTTCGACATTATTTTCCATCGGAATAATCAAACTTTCGCCAACTGCTTGGCGTTCTTTCGCGCTCAAACCATGCGCTTCCGAGCCAAAAACCAACAAGCGCGGCATTTTCCAATCAATCTCCAGATAACTTTTCCCCGCGCTGACATCCGCGCAAACCGGCATCAAACCGTTCTCTTTTGCCCAGCTCAAAACCTCAGAAAAATCGGCGTTTGTCCAGATCGGAAGCCGTAAAGACGCGCCCATCGCGCCGCGCAGAGCCTTCGGCGAAAAAACATCCGCCGAATTTTCGGTTAAAATCACGCCCGAAACGTTA
This sequence comes from Acidobacteria bacterium 5-1, assembly GCA_002050455.1. Classification (GTDB taxonomy): domain Bacteria; phylum Acidobacteriota; class Blastocatellia; order Pyrinomonadales; family Pyrinomonadaceae. The sequence continues at coordinate 50,766 of MWZA01000168.1, forward strand.
ACCGCTTCGGCGGTTCGCAAAATCGCGCCTAAATTCGACGGATTGTTTATTTGATGAAGTAGAACGACAAGCGGAAGTTTATGGTTTTTCGCTTGTAAATTGTTTTCGACAACACTTTTTCCGGTTGCCGGCTTTGCGGCAATAACGATTATGCCTTGCGGTTGTTTGGTATCAGAAAGGGAATTAAAAATTTTCTCGGTAACTTCGGCGAGATTTGCGGTTCGACTTTCAATTTCCCGTAAAAACGTCTGACCGCGTTCGGTTTGTCGAAAATTTCCGGTGAACAGAACGTCTAAAATTGCTAAATCGGTGCCTAAAACTTCTTCCGCAAGCCGCCCGCCTTCTAGAAAAATTGCATCTCTTACGCGCCCGTTGCAAACCTTTCCGGCAAATTTTAATCTTTGATTGTCGCGGCTGGTGATTTTCAGCATAAAATATAAATTGCAGAGAGAATTTTAATGCAAAGACACGCCAAGCCGCAAAGTTTCTGTGAATTTTATTCACCAAAAATTTTCAAAATATGATTTAACTTAAAACGCCGAGAGCAATTTCCGCTTTGGCGTTTTTTGTTTGGATAAAAATTTTGTTTTCCAATCTTCGGCGGACCAATTCTCAGTACGGTTTTGCAAAACACAGCCGGAATCGGACAAGCTCTTGCCTTTTTCAAATTTAGCCGCGGCACGGAAGGAGAAGCT
>MWZA01000223.1 GCA_002050455.1 Acidobacteria bacterium 5-1
ATTAAAAGACGTGCCGAATCTGCCGGGAACGCTTGACGAAGCCTTGAAAGCATTGGAAAACGACCACGAATTTCTGCTCAAAGGCGATGTTTTTACCACCGATATTATTGAGCGCTGGGTAAAATATAAACGCGAAAATGAAATCAACCCGTTGAGGCTGCGCCCGCATCCGTTGGAGTTTTCGATGTATTTCGATATTTAAGAATAAATTTAAAGAAAAAATAGTAGAGCGTGAAAATTATTTTACGCTCTACTATTTTTTATAAAAGGAAGGTTACGGTTTTGTCGAAACCATTAATCCGTTCGGTATAGCCGTAAAGTTAGCATCGGTTAAATCTTCCAGAAGATTTATCACTACTTCGTTGAGAGAGAAAACGTGTCGTTTTGAGGAAGCACTAATCAGGTAGTTTTGTCCGGTTGGCATATCTTCAAATGTATAACGTCCAAACAAATTTGTCCGAGTAGTAAATGCTTCACCATTTGAAAGATTTGTTAACGTGATGGTCACTCGCGAGACAGATTTACCATTCACATCTCTGATTCTTCCGCTGACCATTGCTGTTGCCGCCGTTGGAGCAAGTTGAGAAACTCTGAGTGAGCGGTCTTGGGCTCCAGAACCTCCGCTAAAGTCCTTTATACCTACGTGATAAGGGGAACCGGAAACGAGTGACGCGGAGCCTTCAACCGGGTAATCGATTAACCGTGCAATATGAGCTCCAAATGCAAGCACAGGATTTGTAGTTCCGGCGATAAACGTAATGGTAATCTCGGTATCGCTGTCTGCGGCGTAAGAGCCATCTATTGTGTATCCTGAAACCGCGGTGATGTCTCCGCCAAAAAGTGTGAAAACACCCGGTATTTGCGTAACGCCTCTGGCTGCAACTTGCGGGTCGAGCGGAATTGGAAATGTATCAACCTGGTAAGTAGCAGTCGTCGTCAGACTACATCCCGCTATACCGTCACAAGGGTTGTTACCCATCGCTTGGGTTTCGGTTCTATCGTAACTTGTTAAGTAGTCAATGGCGTGCTTACCATTTTTGGTTGTACCGTAATCAATTGTAATGGTATAAGTTGTGCCGACGACTAGATTATTAAACTTTATCCGGTAAGGAACCGAAGAGCCTTCATAATAAGACGAATTTTGCGGATTGAGATTACCGTTCACATAATTTGCATTGTTGCAAGGTAGGTCCGGGTCTCCAGGTGCGCCGTTTCTGCATTGGTCAATGTCGGCGGATGGATTCCCGCCACCTGGCTGCGCTTTTACACTATAAGCAGAGATTCCAACCAAACATAACAGAATTATACCGAAAAGAAATGTATTGACAAAAAAATTGAAAAAAGATTTAGTGTTCATAAATTAGTCTCCTTATTTGACGTATTTTACAAAAATACGGAAGAGTATATTGCCGCATCGTGATTTTAAGACGCAGACAATATAAAGTTTCAAATTAAAATATTGTTGAAAAAAAACTTACGTCTGAAAATATTAAAAATTAACAAACTCCAAAAAATTATCTCAACAGTAACGTAAGTGTTATAGTTCGCTTATTCTCGAAAACAGATTCAAATAAAAAAGCTATTTTTGGTTTTTTGCTTTATAAAAAAGTAGGAAATCTTTTAGCTTGCAATTATATGTTGATTGTTAGTAATAACGTTCCCAGCATATTGTTCTATTAAACCTGCTTGAAAAATAAACTTCTCGAACTTAATAATTTTATTAAGTAACGATAATATCGGTGTTATATTAATGAAGTAATCCTCCAAAAGGAGGATATGGCTAAAATTTTTTACCAAAGGGTTGGACAAAAGCGGTTGACGAAGTGATGAAAAAAATAACGGCAAATCCCACTAAACTTCCGACGCGTCCAGCCGCGCCGGTGAAGACGAATTAACTTGAAAATGTTAAAGGGCGAATTCTTTTCGCCCTTTCTTTTAGATTTTCTGATTTGTCTGAAAATTTTATTTACAATTTCAAACTCTTAAACGTGACTTGGTGGTCTGAAATGCTTTCCAACAGGCAAAATCCGGCAACTCTACCAATCGAGAAAAATTCATTCGATGAAAAAGGTTTCGGTTCGTCATCTTCGCATATTAAATAAAAATATCCGGTCAAATCATCGACGGCGGCAATTCCGCAATCATAAACAGTGTTTTCGCGTTCGCAGATAACGAAAGGCTGACCCGGCTGAAAATTCTGTTTGACCACGCAGATAATCGCGTCGCCGGAGACGCCGAACTGCTTCAGCGTGTGTGAAGGAGCGATAAATGTGAAAATTTCGTCATTATCCGACAAATCGAAATTCTCAAATGCAATTTCCGAACGCGATAAATCAATCGGAGTAATTTTCCGCGCTTCCTGCTCTCGGGACTTTTTCGTTTTATTCTTTGCTGCGGGTTTGGTTTTCTTCGAAATTATTTTTGAATCGCGCCGCATCCGATTATTTAATCCGAATTCCTCTCGAAGTTCGGGAAATTGATTGCGCAAAATCTCGGATAAAGATTGATGAGAAATTCCCAATTCGGATGCCGCGTCCGTAACGCTTGCATTGTTTTGCCGCAGGCTTTGGCTGACCAATTGTTTTTTATAACTTTTTACTTCATCCGCCAACGGCAAATTTTTACCTGCGTATAATAAATCGGCAAGTAAATCGGCATATTTTTGGACGGCATACTCGCCTATTCTCTGAGATGCAAGCGTTGCGAGTTCGGAGAACAAAATCAACGCTTCGGATTTTCGGTCGAGCCGGAGCAGACTTTGAATTTTAGTCCAGAAGGCATCAACCAGCCCGGAGTAGTCATCGCCTTTTGTAAAATAAGAAATTGCGCTTTCAATTGTTTCGAGAGCTTCTTCACATCTGTTTTCTTTATTTAGAAGAAGTGCTTTGGTGTCTAAGGCATGCGGAATCCATCCGGTATCGTTCAAATTCTCGAAAATTGATATAGCTTCTTCGATGTGCGAGTGGGCTGTTTTGAAATCGCTCATTTGCATATAAAGAAGCGCAAGATTATTCAGGCTGGTGGCGATGAATCTTGAACTTTTAAGCCGTCGGGCGAAACGGATCGCCTCGTTTTGATTAAAAACGGCTTTATCGTATTTTCCCAAAAGGCGGTAAAATATACCGGCTTGGTTATGATACATCGTTTTAAGCCGCAAGTCCTGACATAATTCCATCGGAATTTCCAGCTCTTCGATTATCTCAACCGCCTTTTGATAATCTTTTTTCCAGTGAAGCGTCATTAAACGATTCAGACGAATTTGCAGATAGACCGGGTGAAGTTGATTTTCTTTGAATTCTTCTTCGGTGAATTGCAGAATAGATTCGCATTCCTCAATTTCTCCTTCATACCAATAACAAAGAGCGAGCATCACGCGGGCTTCCGCCGTTTTATCCAAATCATCCAACTCTTCAAAAATTTCAATCGCTTTGGTCAGCAAATCCTTTCCGCGCAATTGGTAATTGGCTTTGCCTTGAGAACGTCCGTAACAACTTAAAAAGAATCCGCAAAGACGCAGCAGTTCTGCCTGAACAACCGCTTCAAAATCTGACACATCAGGATCGGTTTTAATATCCTGCCAGAATGAACTAAAAATTCTTCTCGATTCTTCAATGTCACGGCAATATTCGGCATTTTTTGCTTCTTCAAGCAATACCCTGAGGTTCGGTTTAATGATTTCTTTGGTTGTTTTTTTTGTTGTTTTAAGATACATATATCTTTTTGCAAGAAAACTTGCTAAAATCTAAACTGAGATATTTTTTCTTAATATCTTTAATTCTAATTTAACAATACAAAAACTAAGGAAACACGAAATGAACAAAATTAAATCAACACTTTTCTTGGCGATACTCGTCGCTGTTACCGCAACTTCAGCCTTTGCCGGTGATATTCTAATCGGAGGAAGAAATGCTGCTGAAGCAAGTAAAACAACTACAGCGAAAATTATTACCGCAACCGAGCTGAAGAACGAGATTACTTTTGAAATCTCGGATTATCTATGGACATTCGTAAGCGTTATCAATCAGTTTAAATTCTGATTCTAAGTAGGTAGACAAAATTAACTTAAATAAAAATTATCCGTTTTAGCGGCGGGCTTGTCCGTCATTCGCGCTGAAACGGGCAAGCCCGTCGCTAAACAATGCGTTAGTTTATTTTTGTCTGCCTACTTAATTCAAATGAAAATTAACCGATTGAAAACTTTTTTAGAGACGCGGTAATTTTAACGCGCCTTTTTTTTAATCTTTCCAACCTTAATCGGTCTAATACCGAGTCGGCTGATTTCCTCGTCAGACAACATTTCAGACTTCTCCGACGGTTTTGTTAAATCTTCAAAGCCTTTTTCCTCAACATCTTCAATCGGAATATCTTCAACCTCAACACCTTCTATTGCAAGCAAAAAATCGATAGTTTCCCTAAGTTGTCGATTAGCAAATTTTCTTGCTTTCACCGACAGACGATTATATTTATGCAGGACGCTTAATAACTCAAATCTTATATTTTCTTCCGCTGTTTCATCTATAGACGGATAACTAGCCGCCTGACGCGCTTCATTAACCGATTCACCCAGGGCAATTGCCAGTTTTTCAACAATCTCCTCGCTCGGCTGCATAGGATCGCCCCTTTTGCCGACATAATAATTGGTTTCAAGCTGAGCGATATATGAAGGAGAGCAGACATTATCCGCTTTCTCCGCCAATACTCGCATACTCAAACCTTGTGCCTCACGCTTGACTTTAAGCCATTTACCAAAGCTGTCGATTTCTATTAAAAGTGCCATTTCTGCGTATAGGTTTTCTAAACAAACTCTAAACTTACTCCAATTAAGTGAATACTAAGTAGTCGGACAGAATTACATAAGTCTAAAAAGATGTCGCCACAGCGACGCGCCTTGCCCGTAATTGCGCGGGAACGGGCAAGCCCGTCGCTAAACGAATAGATGAAATAAATTTGTCCGATTACTTAGATACAATCAATTCTAAATCCTTTTAGTTCCAAATGCTGAAGACATCAAAAATTCATTTTCTCTCAAGTTTATTTCTTTATCAAGAAATTTTCATGAATAATTTGGTTCAAGAACTTTTATCAGTATTTGCCCTTCGTGTCAACTTCTTAAAAAGATTTTCCTTTATTTTTGCTAAATAGTTATTCAAAATGTAATATACTCATAAACCTAGTGCTTTGTAACCTAAAGTTTTTAAAGTTCTGAGTTCACGCTTTAGTGTGCCTTTCCGCCGCGCCCAGCACGGGCGGAGCAAACCTTATGTTTGAACTCAAAACGCTTGCCGATTTTATAATAACTTTGATTACAAAGCACTAGTTTAGTTGAGCTAATTTTCGTTGCGTTTTGGACGATTTATATCGTAGCCGATAATAGGAGAAGTTAAACGTGAATGATTCCTCAAAAATTGAAAATCTAAACGCACAGAAGCAACAAGATATGAAGAAAACTGAATACATCAGTATTAAACCGGTTGCCGAGCAGCTTTCTGAAGAGGTTCTAAGCCTTCACGCACAACTATTAAATACAATCGAACAGTCCGTTATTGCCACTGATTTGGGCGGAATTGTTATTTATTGGAATCGGTTTGCCGAGCAGATTTACGGCTGGTCAGCCGAAGAAGCGATAGGTCGCAATGTAGGGAAGTTAATAATGCCGAAAACAAGTATCCGGCAAGCGGATGAGATTATGACTCAACTGCGTCAGGACAAAAGTTGGACCGGCGAGCTTACAGTGCAGCGAAAAGATGGTACTACATTCCCCGCACAGATTACTAACTCACCAATTTATGATAAGCAAACATTAATCGGTATAATTGGTCTTTCTAACGACATTACCGAACGCAAGCTAATGGAAAAGGCTCTGCGCGTTAGCGAGTCGCGCTACCGCAGTCTTTTGGAAAACGCCAACGACATCATTTATTCACACGACCTTCAAGGAAATTACGTTGCGGTAAACAGCGCGGCTGAAAAAGTTACGGGTTACAGCCGGGAAGAGTTGAAGGAAATGAATATCGCCCAACTCGTCGTTCCAGAGCATCACGAATTGGTGAAGCAGATAATTGAACGCAAGCTCTGCGACCCCACGCCGACAGTTCATGAATTGGATATAATTACAAAAGACGGTCGTCGCCGGACACTCGAAGTAAATCCGAGAGTTTCGTCAATCGAAGGACAGCCTTTAGTAATTGAAGGCGTTGCCCGCGACGTTACCGAGCGCAAACACTTAGAAGAAGTCCGGCATACTTGGGCTGAACACCTTGAGGCAGCACGTGAAGGTGAACGGCGGCGGCTCTCTCTTCAGCTGCACGACGAGGTTGTTCAGCAATTGGCTGTCGCCTCCATTAAGCTCCAGCAACTCGAAAAAAGACTGGTTAAATTATTGCCTGAAGAAAATGCTGTATTTGCCGACCTCGTAATGACAGAAGAGCTTTTGCACAGAAACCAGCAATCGCTGCGTCAGATGGCGTATGTCCTGCACTCCGGCGTGTTAGAACAGTTTGGACTGGCGGAAGCCTTCCGCAAATTTACAAAGGATATAGACACCCTTTTATTAAAACAGTCAACCGCCATCTCGCTTGATCTGTCTCCCGACTTTCCGCGTCTGGAATCAGCAATCGAAAACGGCATTTACCGCACGGTGCAGGAGGCAATCAATAATGCACTTAAACATGCCCGTGCCAAATTAATTTCGCTCAGTCTCGGTATCAAGGATGATTTAGCTTTAGTAATTATCCGCGATGACGGATGCGGTTTCGACTTGAAGAAAATCGAGAGCAGCGGTATCGGGGTTGCAAGTATGTATGAAAGAGCCGAGATAATCGGCGCAAAACTGAACATTACATCGCAAAAAGGAAAGGGAACTACCGTCACCCTCGAAGCACCTCTTAAACAGTGCGGGCGGAAAGCGCAGGCAGTTCGTCATTAAAAAAATAATAAAACGTGAATCCGATTTGTAACGGACAACGAAAAGATGAGTAAAGAAAAATTTATTCTGGAACAAGATGAGCTTTTTACCTTTTAATGTTTGTAGACTTAAGAATTTTTGGAGTTATTTATGATGACTACGATTGTAATAGCCGATGACCATGAACTGGTGCGCGAAAGCGTTGCATCGCTGCTGCGCGAGGTGCCGGGTTTTAATATAGTCAGCCAGTGTAAGAACGGACGACAGTTGGTTAAGTTTATTTATCGCTTTCATCCCAATGTCGCCGTCGTTGACATATCTATGCCCGAACTAAACGGGATTGATGCGGCGCGGCAAATACGCGAGATTAGTCCTTCTACTCGTATTATTGCCTTGTCAATTTACACTGACGAGGCTTACATTCAAGACATGATTAATGCCGGTATTTCCGGTTACGTTGTTAAGAGCGGTGCGGCTAAAGATTTGATTGAGGCGATTCGTCTAGGTTCGAGAGGGAAAATCTATTTCAGCGAAGAAATTGCTGATACTGCTGAACGGATTCAAAATAATAACGGTAAATACAAAAAAGGTTCTTCATTAATAAAACGCCCGCTCACACCGCGTGAACGAGAGGTGTTGCAGCTTATTGGTGAAGGATATTCATCAGTAGAAATTGCATCTAAACTGTATATTAGCGAAACGACTGTCAAGAGCCATCGAAATAATCTTATGGACAAGCTTAACGTGCGCCATATAGCAGGTTTAACGCGGCAGGCGATTCAGCTCAAACTCGTTCACGTAGAGTGAAATAATAACGGTTGTACTTGATGTTTACTATAAAATTATATTGGTAACAGTTGATTATAAAACAGTGTGATGAGCATCAGAGGTAGGACCTTTTTTAGGTTTTTTCTACTACTTATGAGCCGTAGTTTATGAACAAGTTCCTATACGAGCTATAAGATTAAAATTTTGGTTGGCACAATGTCTGCTCTGATCTAATCCAAAACTTTCGTTAAAATAAAAAATACATAATAATATACGCAATATGTCGTTGTCTGAGGTCTTTGTCATGGACGACATCGATAATTGTTTTTGCCCTAAAAGTTTTAATGACCAAAAACTTCCAGAAAAAAAAGCCTGTCCGCGATAAACGAACAGGCTTAAGAATTATGAAGAGTTTACGATAGGGATTCTATCGGTGTTAAATTAATCATGTAATCCTCCAAAAGGAGGATATTGCTAAAAATTGTTTATTAACTTTGGGATAATTACTATGGATTTCTGCATCTTATGCTTCTTAACTTAGTAAAGACAAAATTTTTAGACGAAAACTTTTGGATGGAAACCCGCTTTGTGATTATAAAAAATACTCTTATAAATCATTAGAAAGATTTTAACCACTCAACAATTTTATAAAATACAATTTATATTTTTATAAAATACAATTTATATTTTGCCAACGCCTTAAAGAAGTTCGTTTTATGAAAATAAAAGAAATAATTTTAGGAGGAAAATTTGTCAGTCTTGTGCCGCTGCGTCTCGAACACCTAGACACACTCTATGAGATAGGACTGGACAAATCACTCTGGTTTTGGACGGTAAATGTTATAAAAAATTTGGACGATATGCGGTGTTATGTTGAAACTGCGCTTGATGAATTTGAACGAAAAGTTTCTCTGCCGTTTGTTACAATTGAAAAATCTAGCGGCAAAATTGTCGGCTCGACCCGTTTTGGAAACATAGACACGAAAAATCGAAAAGTAGAAATCGGCTGGACGTGGATAAATCCGCGCTGGCAGAGAACTTTTATCAACACGGAAGCAAAGCTTTTAATGCTCGCGCACGCCTTTGAAACTTGGAATTGTATCCGCGTTGAACTAAAAACTGATGTTCTGAATGAAAAATCAAGAAACGCGATTTTGAGAATCGGGGCGAAAGAAGAAGGAATTTTGCGGCAGCACGTTATTACCGACGCGGGACGCTTTCGTGATTCGGTTTATTTCAGTATTATTGATTCGGAATGGCGAGAGGTGAAAGCCAATCTCGAAAAGAAATTGAGGAGTTTTTAATGAACAAGTTTTTAGGTTTCGCAGTTTTTTTTATTTTTCTCGGCGGTTGTTCGTCTTCGACCATCGAAACCGTCGGCACGACAAACTCAAATACATCTGACAATTCTTTCGTTATCAATTCCGCTGCCAAATCGGAAAACATCAATGCTGCGGATTCAACCAAAACAGAAGAACCTATCAATGCCGACAGCAGTCAGAGCGTTCTGCCGCAAAGTCCGGAATTTTTAGATTACAAAAATAAAAAAGGCGGCAAGGGAAAAGGTGTTAATGTCGCACCGATTGACCCAAACGCAACAAGATTTTTGAGTCCCGCGCCTGATAATTCTGAAATTACAACTGAAATGAATAAGCAAGGGCAGCCGATTGAAACGCGCACTTTCAAAAGTAATCCGCTGCTGGCGAAAGTAGAAAGGATTTATACGACAATGGATAATCCGACGGTAAGGATTTATCTTAAAAACGGAAAAATTATTAATTTATCGAAAGGTAAAATTGATAATATTTTTAGTGCTTCGGCGCAGGAGATTTTAAATGCCGTCGGTGCTGTGCCGCAAAATGATAATTCACTGCTCAAAGAAAATATGGAGAAAAAAGAGAAACAATAAATTTTATTCACAGATTTTTTTTCTTTTCAGTTATAATTCAACTTGTTATGGAAAAGTTCAACATAATTTGTCCGTGCTGCGAAGCAAATTTAACGATTGACGCAAATACCGGCGCGATTTTGGCACATGAGGAAAAGAAAAAAGCGCACGGTTCGTTTGACGATTTGAAACACGAACTCATCAAGCAAAAGGAATTACGCGACCAGCTTTTTTCTCAAGAAATTTCCTCGCAAAAAGACCGTGAACGGATTTTGGAAGAAAAATTTCAGGAAGCAAAAAAACGCGCTCAAGGCGAACCGAACACGCCCTTTAAAAATCCGTTGGACTTGGAATAAAACAGTTATCGTTATCTGTTATTATCGTGGAAAAAATCGCACATTATTGTCAAAAATGCCGCGCTGATAATGAAGTTGGCGAAGCAAATTGTCGGCGATGCGGAACGCGCCTGATGTTGGTTGTCTTTCCGCCTTCAACGCGCCACGACGACGGCATTGTTCCGTCTTATTACGAAGACCATTTGCTTGAGAGAGTTTCACTGCTCGAACTGCGTCTTGCCCAAGTTACCGAACAACTTGCAATGGCTTACGAATTTATCGGTCGTGAAGCCAAATCGTTTCAAAAAGACCACGCGCTTCTCCAATCTTTTTTTGAAACCATCCAAAAAGTAAATCCCGATTTGTCAGACCTTTTAAGTAAAAATACGCTCGAAATTTTCGATGAAAAAAAGGAAAAATTGAAAGCGGAAAATAAACAGGAACAGATTTTGATAGAAATTCTTGCCAGCCACGACAATCGGCAAGCGGAACTTTTAACGCATCTGCTCAAGGAAGGCATTAAACTTTTACAAAAGAATGAAGAAAAGCAAGCATTTTTGACACTTGAACGCGCCGCGCTGCTGTCGCCGAAGAATGTTCCGCTTCTAATTTTTATTGCCGAAAACCTTTTTCGCACCGATAAATTTGATGACGCACGAAAAAATCTTGAAAAAGCGTTTGAATTTGCGCCGCAAAACGAAAAAGTATTACTTCTCCTCGGTGCGATTTTTGCCGACGAAGCCGAAACGGAAAAAGCGCGAAGGCTATTGAGCGTTTTGGTCAACATTCCCGAAAAAACTTTGTGCATCAACTATGTTTGGGGAATATTGGCGGCGTTTGAAGAGAACTGGGCGGAATCGCTTGCCGCATTCAAGCAATCTCTGGGAAATGAAGAAATTCCCGAAATTCATTATTTAATCGGCTGCGCTTATTTCCAATTGCAAAATCATAAATCTGCGCTTCAATATCTGCAAAAAGCGGTTTTTCTTGACACCAAATATGCCGACGCTTGGTTTATGCAAAGTATTATTTACAAACTTCAAAATAACGAACAAAGTGCAGGAAATACCCGGCAAACGGCGTTTGAATCAAAGGAAGCGGGCGCACAATGTCTGGAGTTTTTGAAAGAAAGAAATCAACCCGATTTTGAAAACGCTTTGCCGTTTTTGCATTTCAAGAAAGAAAAAAAACATCTATTGACGAAGGGTTCATTGCGGCTGAGTAATTTTTTCCGCGAACAAATTTTTAAATCTATTGAATAAAAATAATTGTGAGCAAAGAAAAAATTATTGTCGCGCTCGACGTTGAAACCGCCGAAAAAGCGCGTGAAATTGTTGCGGAACTACGCGGGGAAGTCGGCGCGTTCAAAATCGGATTGCAACTTTTCACAGCGGCGGGCGCATCTTTTGTGCGTGAAGTTGTCGCCGACGGAATAAAAATTTTTCTTGATGTCAAATTTCACGATATTCCGAATACGGTGGCGAAAGCGTCGGTTGAAGTTGCGCGGCTCGGAGTTTGGATGTTCAATATTCACGTGCTCGGCGGCGCGGAGATGATGCGGAAAACGGTTGACAATGTGCGCGAGGTTTGCGAAAAGGAAAATCTAGCGCAGCCGAAAATCATCGGCGTTACGGTTTTGACAAGTTCTAATCAGGAAACTTTGCGCCAAGCCGGCATTGAACGAGAAATCAACGCGCAAGTTTTGCGTTTAGCGCGGCTTTCGGCAAAATGTGGATTAGACGGCGTGGTCGCTTCGCCGCACGAAGTCAAAGCAATCAGACGCAAAATCGGAAATGAAGATTTTTTAATTATTACGCCCGGCATCAGAGGGCAAAAATCTGGAATTTGGAATTTGGAATCTGGAACTAAAGACGACCAAAAGCGTGTAATGACTCCAGCCGAAGCGATTAGCGCAGGTTCTGATTATTTGGTGATTGGTCGCCCGATTGTGCAGGCAGAAGATAAAATATCGGCGGTGCGAAGGATTTTACAAGAAATTGAAAGCATCTAAACGAAAAGATTATTGATGGACACATTAAAACTTCAAACATTCAACCTCAAAAATAAATCTGCGTTTTTCCGCTTCAGTCGGCGGTTGATTTGTCTTTTGTTTTTATCGGTTTCGGCTTTTGTGATTTTGCAACATACGTCGGTGCAAAGCCAGACAAAATCCCGGACGCTTTCGCCCGTGCCGTTTCGCCTTGGTGAACGCCTGACATATAATATTTCGTTTGAAAAATTTAATAATGCGGCTTACGCGGAAATCTATGTTGTTTCGCGTGGAAAATTAGGCGATAAGGACGCAGTTGAATTGCGTTCAAAACTCAAAACCATTGATTTTGTCAGTGCGGCTTTTTATCTGTTAGACGAAACACGCACGACTTTCGCTTCTGCCGAAACCGGTTTGCCGCTATATGTCAAAAAAGTTTCCAATGTGGGCATTTTGCCAAAAGAAACCATCAACAATTATATGATTGTGCCGACAGCCAATTACGATTTATTAACACTTATCTACCAGGCGCGAAACGCGGGCGGAACCGGCAATTTTCTTTTGCAGGAAGACGACAGAAATTACAGCGTCAGTTTGCTAAACACGGGAAGTGAAACAATTAAAACCGATGCGGGCGAATTTGACACGACCATTTCAACTGCCCAAAGCCAATTTTTCACCGACAAAGGTATCACTGATTTGCGCATCAATTTCAGCGTGGACACATCTCATCTGCCGGTTTTGATTCGGTTTAAAACCGCCAAAGGAGATTTTCGCGCCGAAATTGCCAGTATTCAGGTTATCGAAGGCGAAACTGCCGCCGAACCGACTCCAACGCCCGTGCAAATTCCGCGTCCGCAGCCAACGCCGAAACCGATTCCAACGCCGACACCCTATATCGAAAATGCCCCGCTTCTGCCCGAATTACCGTTTAAGTTGGGCGAAACACTGGATTATCAGGTTTCAACGAACGGGAAATTTCTTGGTATTGTTACGCTGCAAGCCAAAGAACGCAAACAGTTTTTAGGACAAGACAGTTTGCTCTTAACCGCAACCGTTACCGAAACCCAGCCCGGGCAACAAGTTCTGAACTTAAACGACAGCATTACGGCGCAAGTTAGTCCCGATTCACTCGCGCCGCAGCAAATTAATCTAAAATTCAGCAATCTGTTCAGCAGTTATAATCAAACTGTGCAGTTTGACCAAAAGGCGGGAACTGCAACATTTGGCGGAAAACTTCATCCCGAAATTCCAGTTGGCACACATAGCGTTTTGTCGCTGGCATATGCAATTCGCGCGTTTAACTTAAAGCCGAGCAAAGACCTGACCAATCCGGTCAATGATACACGGGTTGCCGTCTTTTTGGGTGCGGATGCTAATGTTTTTATTCTCAGACCTTCGACAGCCGACATAATCAACTTAAAAGGCGAAAAAGTTGCGGCGCAGCTCATATCAGTTACGACCGGAAATCCGCAAATTGACACATTAAATCTGCGTCTGTGGCTCAGTCTTGATGAAAAGCGCATACCTTTACGCTTTGCGCTCGGCAGTTACCAAGCCGACCTTGTTGCAGAAAAGCAAATTCCGCCCAAATAGATTATTTTTCATTTCAATTTTTGAGAAGAATCTCAAAAACTTTTTATTGAAATTGAAATTTGATTTCAATTAACTTATAATTCCTTTTAGTCAAATAAAAGATAAAAATTTCCAAGCACAATGATGAATCTAACAAATCTGCCAATCGGCGCACAAGCGAAAGTCGTGGCGGTCAACGGAAACAACGCGATAACCAAGCGTTTGATGGAAATGGGCGTTGTGCCAGGCGTTTCCGTAAGAGTGATAAAGTCTGCGCCGTTTGGCGACCCGTTGGAAATTCGCGTGCGCGGTTATCATTTGGCGATGCGGAAAAACGAAGCCGATGCGATAGAAGTAAGCGAATGAAGTTCCAAATTCCAAATTCCAAATTCCAAATTCCAAATTCTGAGTCGGTGGTTGTTAATCCAATCAAAGGACAAAGAACAAAAGACAATGGACACTTTACAATTGCTCTGGCGGGAAATCCGAACGCGGGGAAAACTACGCTTTTTAACGCATTGACCGGAATGCGGCAGAAAGTTGCCAATTATTCGGGCGTTACGGTTGAGCGAAAAGAAGGTTTTTGGCGATTGAACGGAAGCGAAAATACTGCGCGTTTGATTGATTTGCCGGGGCTTTACAGCCTAGACGCAACTTCTTTGGACGAGCAAATTGCCCGTGATGTTTTGTTGGGAAAAGTTGTGGATTTGCCAAAACCGGATACGCTTATCGCGGTTGTTGACGCGACGAATCTCGAAAGAAATCTTTATCTTGTAACTCAGCTTTTAGAATTCAAAATTCCCGTCGTTATTGCTTTAACGATGATTGATACCGCCGAAAAACAAAGCCTCGAAATTGATACCGACAAACTTTCGCGCCTTTTACAAATTCCGGTTGTCCGCGTCAAAGCCACGCAGAAACAGGGAATTGAAGAACTCGCTAAAAAGGTTTTGCAATCGGCGCAAACCGAAGCAACGCCGAATTTTGTCTGGTTGTCCAATGCCAATTTTACTGAAAACACCGACGAAGATGATATTCATTTAAGTCTTTCGGACAATAAAAGTGCGAATAAAAAAATTTTTGCGCGTTACAATTTTATTTCCGAAGTTTATCAGGAAGCGGTTAAGCCGAAAGACACTTTGGAAAGAAGCGTTTCCGAAAAAATTGACCGTGTTTTGACGCATAAGTTTTTCGGACTTTTGATTTTAATTGCAATTTTGCTTCTCGTTTTTCAGACTATTTTTTCGTGGGCAAATTTGCCGATGGATTTGCTCGATAAAGGTTTCGGTGCGTTGGGCGATTTTGTTCGAGCCGAAATGCCGGAAGGTATTTTAACCGATTTGCTGGTTGACGGCGTGATTGCCGGAGTCGGCGGCGTGGTTGTTTTTCTGCCGCAGATTTTGCTGCTTTTTCTGTTTCTTTCAATTTTGGAAGACACCGGATATATGGCACGCGCCGCGTTTTTGCTTGATAAACTGATGAGCCGCGTTGGTCTGCACGGCAAAGCGTTTTTGCCGCTTTTGTCGAGTTTTGCGTGTGCAATTCCGGGAATTATGGCGACGCGCACGATTGAAAATCCGAAAGACAGATTAGCGACGATAATGATTGCGCCGTTTATGAGTTGTTCGGCGCGTCTGCCGGTTTATACACTGATGATTGCGGCAATTTTTGCCGGACAAACGGTTTTCGGTTTTCTTTCGCTCGGTGCAGTTTTGATTTTAGCGATGTATGCGCTCGGAATTATGGTTGCAGTAATCGTCGCTTTTATCTTAAAACGGACAATTTTAAAATCGCCGACACCGCCGTTTGTAATGGAACTTCCGCCGTATCGTCTGCCGAATTTCCGCACAGTTTTTCAAAATATGTTCACCCGCGCCGGACTTTTTCTCAAACGTGCCGGAACGGTGATTTTAGCGATTTCTATTATTTTGTGGGCGTTGACGGCATTTCCAAGAGTCCAAAGTCCAATGTCCAATATCCAAAGTCAAGAAGTTGCAGCGAGCAACGAACAACCGACAATCAACGAAGGACAACCAGCGATTGACGAATCAGAACAGCTACAAAATAGCTACGCGGGAAAACTCGGACATTTTATCGAACCAGTTATTCAGCCACTCGGATTTGATTGGAAAATCGGCGTGGCGTTGATTGCTTCGTTTGCCGCACGGGAAGTTCTGGTTTCGACCTTGAGTATTATTTATAATGTCGGAAAAGACGAAACTGAAGAATCCGCTTCGTTGATTCAAGCCGTCCGCGATGCCAAAAAAGACGACGGAACAACGACTTGGACTCCTTTAACGGCTTTGACTTTAATGGTATTCTTTGTATTGGCAATGCAGTGTATGTCAACCGTGGCGGTTGTGCGGCGCGAAGCAAATTCGTGGGCGTGGGCTTTATTTATGGTCGGTTATATGACGGGTTTGGCGTATCTCGCGGCTTTTCTGACATATCAAGGCGGAAGACTTTTAGGATTTGGTTAAATTATGAATTGGCAAGTTTTAATCGTCGGATTAATAATTTTCATCGCATTTCTTTATATTGGCGCAAGTGTTTGGCGCAAGGTCAAATCTTTTTCCAGCAAATCTTCGTGCGGCACGGGCGATTGCGGCTGCGGGACAAAATCGCAAAGCAAAAATCCTTTGTGAAAATTGGTAAAACGTAGAATTTTTATTGTTCCGCAAATCTACAAATTACTTATTTTAAGAGTTAAATCGAAGCAATGTTTATTTTACGCCTTGCAGAAACATATAAAAAAGCGGTAGCCTGTAAAAAATTTAAAAAAGGGGAATGAATTATGTTCAAAAAAATACAAATTAAAAATTTAGCGTGGTTAATTTTATCGGCATTTGCGCTTTTCAACTTAGCTTGTCAACAACCTGTGGCAAACAATAATGCTAATACGACAAACGTAAATGTCAATATAAACACAAATTTTAATGCAAATGTAAGCAACGCGAACATTTCAAATGCAAATATGGCAAATGAAACAGGCGTGATAGTTGATACCAAAGAACCCGAACAATATCAGGCGACCGTTTCGCTTCGGCTAGAAACTTCGGGCGACCAAAAGTTGACAATGCCGCCGCTGAAAGCAGAAGTTGCACGCAACGGCGTAAACCGCCGAATGGAAATAACTGCGCCAAATGGTGAAAAGATAGTTTATCTGGAAACAAACGGGAAAAATCTGATTATCGCGCCGCAGCGCAAACAATACGGCGAATTAAGCAAGGAATCTTTGGGTTTTGAGGTGCAGAATTTGATGATGCCGGGGCAAATCGTCAACCGCATAAAAAATATGAAAGGTGTTGAAAAAGTCGGCGAAGAAAAAGTTGACGGGCGCGATGCAATTAAATATCGTTATAGCGCAACGACAAACACGCAGACCAAAGCCGGAAATGTCGAAACCGAATCTTATATTTTGGTTGATAAAGAAACCGGCTTGCCGCTTCGTTCATTTACAAATTCCCAGTCGCAAAGCGGCAACGTGCAGGGAATCAGCGGTTTGAGTTTGGTAACCGAAATGAGCAACATTCGGACAACCGCCGACGAAAGCCTTTTTGCCGCGCCGACCGATTATAAACAAGTCGAACCGGAACAAATCCGGCAGCAGGTAAATCAACTGTTAAGCGTTGCGATGGCAATCATCGGACAAGTGATGCAAAGCGCACAACCAGCGGCAACGCCGACACCGTAACTTTTAAGTTTAATTATTAAGCCGGGCGTAAGTTTCTGCTTGCGCTCTTTTTATTTCGCCAGACGAATTCCGGTAAATTGCCAGCGAAGCGGCGGATGAAAGAAATTGCGATAAGTTTTGCGGCTGTGATTTGGCGAAGTTGCGACTGACGCGCCGCGCAAAACCATTTGATTTATCATAAATTTACTGTTGTATTCGCCAACCGCGCCTTCTGGTTTTATAAAATTGGGATACGGAAGATACGCCGAATTCGTCCATTCCCAACGCAAACCCCAATCAAATTTGTCGCTCGCCGCTTCCCATTCAAATTCGGTCGGCAAGCGCATTTTTTTCCATTCGGCAAAGGCGGACGCTTCATAAAAAGAAACGTGGCAAACCGCATTTTCAGGTCGAACTTTTCGCAAACCGCCGAGCGTAAAGTTCATCCATTCGCCGTCAACTTTGCGCCAGTAAAGCGGCGAATTTATTTCGTTTTGCTTGACCCAATCGAGACCTTCGGCGTGCCACAAAAGATGATTTTCGTAACCGCCGTCTTCGACAAATTCAATAAATTCGCCATTGGTTACGAGGCTTCGGCTGATTTGAAAATCTTCCAAAAAAACTTTGTGTCGTCCGAGTTCGTTGTCGAAATGAAAACCTTCGCCCTGAAAACCGATTTCGTAAATTCCGCCTTCTACTTCGGCAAATCCGTTTGATTCAATTTCGCCTTTTTCAACCAGCGCAAAACCTTCTTTATAAACCGGAAAAGTCGGATTAACGCTGAACGTATATTTCAAATCCGTAATAAGAAGTTCCTGATGCTGTTGTTCGTGATTAAGTCCCAAAATAAGCAGTTCGCGCACGTCGTCGGGCAAATCTTGTTTAAGAAATTCGCGCATTTTCGCGTCAACATATTTGCGATATTCAAAAACCCGTTTGACCGTCGGACGCGCCAAATCGCCGCGCTGGTCGCGCAAAGTCCGCTCGCCGATTGAGTTGTAATAACTGTTGAAAAGATAGCCGAATTGTTTATCAAATTCCTGATAATCGGGCGCAAACCGCTTCAAAATCATTTCCTCAAAAAACCAAGTCGTGTGCGCGATGTTCCACTTTGGCGGCGAAACGTCAACAACCGGCTGCGGAATATAATCTTCCGTTTCAAGCGGTTCGCAAATTTCTTCGGTGTAATTGCGAACAAACGAATAGAGAGTTTCCAATTCCTGCGGCGTATTTTTTTGTGCATATGTTCCTTGCATATTTCCATTAAATCAAATATCGCGGCAAAGAAAAAGTTTAAAACCGAGAGCGCGGACATCAGCGAAAGGGAAAAGGATAAAGGATAAATAAAAAGAAGTTGTTTTAATTTTGACTTTCCTTGATGGTGAAAGCGTTGATTTTATTTATCGAGTTTTTCGTATAACTCGTAGGCTGAGATTTTTCGCAAAGATTCTTGAGAAATTTCTGCCAGATAATAATCTTCCGCATTTAAATTTGCCCGCAAAACAGGAATTGCCGATTCGTCGGCAATTTCGCCAAGCGCGAAAGCCGCTTCGCGCCTGACATCTGCAAATTCACGCGGATTTTGCAGAACTTGCATCAAAACGTCGTTTGCCGCGCGAAACGGCGGGAAAGTTTCTATTAAATTTATATATGTCGGTTTTTCGATCGGTTTATATTTTTCGAGAAAAAAATTTTCGGGCGTGCGAACTTTGACTTTGCCCGTTTGAATAATCTGCGCGATTTGCCCGATAGAACGCGCCGCGCTGCGCCGCAGAAATTCTTCTTCGTCTTTTGGTTTTCTTTGTAAAATGCGCGTTAAAGCGTCAATCGCCGAAGCATCGCCGATTTCGCCGAGCGCAACGGCGGATGCGGCGCGAACTGCCAGAATTTTATCTTTCTGCAAAATCTGCAGCAGCGCGTTTATCGTGTTTGGGTTACGAACTTTGCCGAGCGCGTAAGCGGCTTCGCGTCTGACAAGTTCGGATTTGTCTTGCAGAAGCGGCACAAGAGCCTGCGCCGCTTCTTCTTTCGGCAGAAAAATAACGGAAAACGCGGCAGTTGCGCGGACAATCTCCGCTTTATCGCGCAAAGCGGGTGCGGCGATGCGCGAAGCCTTTTCCGATTCAAAATTTCGCAGGTGAAAAAGCGCGTCGCGTTTTTCTTCGACATTTCCGAGATTAACTTTCTGAATAAAATAAAGTTCAACCTCGTTTTGCGCGAAAGCGATTTTGCCGCCGAGAACACAGAGAACACAGATAAACGCAAAGACATTTATCTGACGTGCCAAACTTATGATTTGTAACTTGTAATTCGTAATTGTTTTACTCACGCCGCTCGCTGCATATTTTGCCGCCGAACCTTTTCCCACTCAAATACTTGGCGGGCGCGTTTGTTCTCGTAAGCGTCCGCCAGCGAAACGATTAAATCATCGTTAATAAAATTTTCTTGCTGTTTGGAAATGCGTGTGGAAAGAAGTTGGGAAATATAATTGATAACGGCTAAAGTTTCGTTTTCGTTAAGTTTATCAATTTCGCCGGTGATAGTATATTTTGTTTGTTTGACCATCTTCTTGCCTCCATTTTTTCGGGCAGACAGTCAAACGGCAAACTAAAATTTCAAGTTTTGACTATCTGCAAAATTGGTTTTCTCATCATTAAAATTTTCTTCGTATAAAGCTCCAAAAATTGAACTAAATTTTCTCAATTGCTAGAATAGCACAACATTTATTTTCGAATCAACAAATCTTACTTTATAATTTGATTATTATGACTATCAAACGCAAATACGTAGTTGACGAGCAAAATCATAAAATTGCTGTGCAGTTAGACATTAAAACTTTTGAGCAAATCGAAGAATTGCTTGAAAATTATGCTCTTTATCGTTTAATGGATAATTCGGAAGATAATGAAACCCTTAATTTTGAAGATGCAAAAAGTTTTTACACCGAATTGAAAAAAACCGATGCAAATTAAACTTAAGAAAAGGTTTCTCAAGCAATTAGCGAATTTGCCCAAAGAAGTCAGGGAAAGAATTGAGGTTTTCGTCTTTGAACAATTGCCGAATCTAGCCTCAATTGCAGAGAGTGGAAAAATCGAAAAGATGCAGGGCTTCGACGATTACTTCAAAATCAGATTCGGCTCTTATCGCGTCGGATTGAAATTGGAAAACGATGAAATTATCGTGCAAATTGTTATGCACCGAAAGGAAATTTACAGATTTTTTCCTTAAAACTAGACAAATAGAATATTTTGTATAAAATCAAAATATGACCTTTTATCAAAGCCATCTCGTCCTTAGATAGCTACTCGCCTCCACTTTTCGGCGATGTAGCGAACCTTTATTCAATTAAAAATTAAAAATTACGAATTGCGATATCGTTGGATAGATTTATTTTTATTGGCTAAACTTAAATTTTCCAAAGACATCGGACATTGGACTCAATATTATGGACGAGAAATACTTTGCACAAAAGATAGAACAGAAATGGCAAAAGCGTTGGGCGCAGAACAAGACGTTTGAAGTCGAAATTGACAGCGCGAAACAAAAGTTTTACGTACTCGAAATGCTGCCGTATCCGTCGGGCAGGCTGCATATGGGGCATGTGCGCAATTATTCAATCGGCGACGTTTTGGCGTGGTATAAGCGTCTGCAAGGCTGCAATGTTCTGCATCCGATTGGTTGGGATTCGTTTGGTCAGCCCGCCGAACAAGCCGCGATTAAGAAAGGTGTCAATCCGCGAGATTGGACGGAAGACAACATTGACCAGATGCGCCAGCAACTTCAGCGTCTGGGCATCAGCTATGATTGGAGTCGGGAAATTGCCGCGCATCGTCCCGAATATTACAAATTTGACCAGTGGTTTTTCCTGAAAATGTTTGAGCGCGGACTTGCATATAAAAAAATGACAAAGGTTAATTGGTGTCCGCGCGACGAAACTACTTTGTCGAATGAACAGGCAAGCGGCGGTGTTTGCTGGCGTTGCGGCACAAAGGTCGAGAAGAAAGACATCGCGCAGTGGTTTTTAAAAATTACCGCATATGCCGAAGAACTTCTTCATGGAATGGAAGAAATAGAAGCGGGCTGGGCAGAGCGCGTTCTGACGATGCAAAAGAATTGGATTGGAAAGAGTGAAGGCGCGGTTGTCGAATTCCAGATTCCAAATTCCAGATTTCAAATTCCAGATTCCAAACAAAAAAAAAATCTGGAATCAATAAAAGTTTTCACCACGCGGATTGACACAATCTATGGCGCAAACGCAATTGTCGTCGCGCCTGAACATCCGATTATTGAGGAAAATTGTCAAAATTTTTCTGATAAAGTTAAAACGAAAATCGAAAATAATACCAAGCCGAATCGACAAATGTGTCCATCGTGTCAGTTTCGCGCATCGCCGGTTCGCTGCATTGCGGACAAGCCGTGTTGACAAATTCGGGAACTTTCGCCAACGGCGATTCGCCAA
>MWZA01000134.1 GCA_002050455.1 Acidobacteria bacterium 5-1
CGCCCTGATGTGCCGAACAACGTGCGTGCTTCAAATCCGTTCGGTTTAGTCGGATTTGGAAACAAATTGTATGTCGCGGACGCGGCGCAAAATCATATTCGAACAGTAAGTTTGGTGAACGGGCAGACGGAAATTTTCTTTAATTATCCGCCGCGTCAGAATCCGTTGCCGGGACCACCGTTTATTGATGCTGTGCCGGACAGTTTGCGGCTTTTCGGCAATAAACTGCTGGTTACTTTTCTGACCGGATTTCCGTTTCCCGCCGGTGTATCGGATGTCAGACAAATTGATTTGGAAAGCGGCGTGGAATCGCAGTTTATCGGCGGCTTGAGGATGGCGATTGATGTTTTGCCCGTCGCCGCCGGCTTTTGCCATTCGTTCTACACGCTGGAATTTCAGAGTGTTCCGATGGTTGCCGCTTCGGGGCGCATTCAGCGTTTCACGTCGCCGGGCGGACCGCCGACGCTTATTATCAACACGCTGACTTCGCCAACGAGTCTGGCACTGCATCCGCCGAGCGGCGATTTGCTGGTGACGGAAATTTTTCCCGGACGCATCACGCGAATCAGTATTCCGATATCGGCAAATACAGAACCCTAAACCCGACACGGAGATTAAACACTCGGAAAATGACAATTTATAAGGAGCTATAGTCTGGACAGTCTTTTTACGAGAAAATTAATTTCCAATGTTGAAACTTTCAAGTAAATAAAAATTAGGAGAAAATAAAAATGAAAAATCAAAAATTCAGAAACAATTTTATTCGTTCAATCATCTTTTCGAGCCTTTTGGCAGTTGCTTTTCTTGTGTTGAACTTTGCACTTGTGCAGGCAAGTGACGAAGGTGAATGCGACAAAGAATGTCGTCGGGCTTTGGCATCGGCGCGAGCCGCGACCGCTAAATATCACAACATCAGCGAAGCATTGGCGGACGGTTTCGTGCAGGTTAGTCCTTGCGTTGCAGTTCCCGGACTCGGTGCGATGGGTTTTCACTACGCGAATTTTGCCCGCGCCGGTAATCCGAATCTTGACCCGGCAGAACCAGAAACACTGCTTTATATTCCTGACGAAGACGGCGATTTATGGCTGGTTGGTCTTGAATATGCCCGCTTTGGACCGCCGACACTGCCCGTGCCGACGCTTTTCGGGCAAGAGTTTCATTATGATTCGAGATTAGGCGCATACACTTTGCACGTTTGGGCGTGGCGCAATAATCCGTCGGGAATGTTTGCCGCTTTCAATCCCAAACTCAGATGTCCGGCAAGTTGAGATTTTTTGCCTGCAAAGAGTCGAAGTTGTTTTGACCGCTTACCAAAACAAGTTAAAAAAGGGATAAGCGGTCAAATCTTTACGAAATAAAAAAGTGAAACGAACCACCACCGAAATTTTAATCGAAGTCGAAGAAACCGCCGTTGTGCGAATGAAAAAACAAAGTTTGGCGGCGGACGAAATGGGTATTTACAAACCGGCGGTTGAAATAGGTGTTTGCCCGTTCTGCGGACGACGGATTTCCGAAACGAAAAAATCAGAACAAAAAATTGAGGAGTAAAAATGAAATTAAAAATTTTTGTAATAACAGTTATTATGATGGGCGCGACAATCAATTTGTTCGCGCAGGAAAAAATTTCCCAAACAAGCAGAAATGAAGCGGCGATTCGCGCCAATGTCGAGCAGATGGTTAAAGGTTGGAATATGAAAAGCGGCGCGGAGTTTGCCAAATCTTTCGCCGAAGATTCAGATTATGTTGTCATCAACGGAATGCACATCAAAGGTCGCGCCGCTAACGCCAAATCACACCAACAAATTTTCGACACAATCTACAAAGACAGCAGCATTGTCGCAACCATCAAACAAATTCGCTTTTTGCGCCCCGATGTCGCCGTCGTTCATGGTGAGTCGAATTTAACTTTCAAAATCAATGGCGAAGAGAAAAAAGGTAACGGTATCGTTACTCTGGTGATGACAAAGGAAAAAGGCAAGTGGAGTATTGCCGCTTTTCAAAACACGGCGATCCAGCCGCAAGGAGGAAATTAAAATGCGCGAAAAAAACGAAAATATTTTTCAAGAAACCGAAGCGGCGTTTGCCGCCGCCGTTCTGCTGCTAAACTTTTTAATTCTCGCCGCTGTCATCGGATTCGTCTGGTCGCTACAATTATTAATTTCGCCGAACAGTCCGCTCGTCGCCGCTCTCGGCGAAACGATTTGGCGATAAACTTTGGAGAAAATTATGAGAAAATAAATTGCCGGGTTTTTATTAATGACATCAGTTGTGGTTTGGGGAATTTGGTGCGGCGGGCAGTATTTTAACGAAGCCCCCGTTACTCCGAAAAGGCTCTCGAATCCGCCTGATTCGGTCGTCGCGTCCAATGCTATTCCGATGGACGGCGACTTGCCGTTCTTTTTTCTGCTCAATCCTTTGTTAGGCGGCAAGTGGAGTGGGGCGAATAACCAAACGGTGATGATAGAGACCGTAGGAGATAAATATGAAAATTCGTAAAGATTTAGCTCGATTATTTCTTTTCATTGCGACTGTTTATTGGGGAATTTGGCTTGGTGGCTATACCTTCAATGCTCTGATGGTTGTCCCTGGGTGGAGTCATAATCCTCCCAATTCGATTATTAGCTACACTAGAGAGCCGCATTTTTTGCTTTACTTTTCGGCGGACTTGGTGGCGGCTTCGCGCTGCGTCAATTCCGTCTTAGGCAGTTGAATGCAGAAACCCGCACGATATCAAGTGTATGGAATTTCAGAACACACCCGACTCGTCGTGCGGGTTTCTGCAATCAAAACACCTCATACTTTTGTTCAGGTGCTTATTTACATTTTATGATGGTTATGCTCAAGAGCCAATTTAAGGAAATTCTCAAACAAAATCCGCCCGTCGCGCGATTCGTTCGGGTGTTCCCAGCGCGTCGGGTTTTTCGACCAGTCTTCAAACGATTTTTCGAGGTGAAATTGAACCGAATAAATCAATTGTCTGCCGCTTCGCCGAACCATCATTTGATTTTTGCAAAGATACGCCGTCGCCAATAAATGAAAGCCTTCGGGAACGCCTTCAACTTGCAGACCGTGATTTTGCCAGACGCGCAAAATGTCGTCTTCCAAAGTATAATCCTGCCAAATGCCGCTTTCTTTGTCGGCAATGCCTTTGAAAATCGGGTCTGATGTGCCGACGATTTTAATAAAGCGGTATTGATGTTCGACAACTCTGCCGGTGCGTTTTTCAGACGGTTCGAGGTCGTCGAGCGTTGTCAGACGACTGCCAAAACTCATTCCGACAAGTTGATGTGCGCCGCAGATGGCGAGAACGGGAATTTCGGTCTGATGAATAAACCTTTTGAATTTTTCGAGATGTTCAGGATTGTAATAATCGAAATCCGACAGAGTTCCGCTCATCACAATCGCGTGTGGGTTAAATGTTTGGGCGGCTTCGGCGACTTCCGAAAGATGGACAGTCAAAGTTTTCGGCTGACGCACAAGCCGCAGAACATTTTGGGCGATATTGTTGCAAGCCATCGCGGAAATTGTGTTTTCAAACCGCACTTTGCTTTCCGCCGCGCCGTTCCATTCCTTCTTGGCAAGTTCCGACAAATCCGATTCGTAGCGCAAAAGGTCGTTGACGATTAAAACCTTTGCGTGTTCAATCCGCTTTTCAATCGGTTGATAGCGGCAAAACGGACGATTATTATATGGAAACGGAAGTTCCTCTAATTTTGGATTGGTTTTAATTGATGCCGGTATCGCGTCTAACATAATTTCTTTAGATTATATTAACACTCTTGGAAGTTGTAACAAATTTTAATCAATGGAAAATGGATAACGGATAATGGAAAATGGATAGTGGATAATTAAAATTAAAGAATTGTAAATATCCGTTATAGTTAAGAAACACTTTAGTTACTGATTATGATTATCCATTTTCCACTATCCGTTATCCATTTTCCATTATGAATTAACTCCGTTGCTTAGTGCTTTGCTTAAATTCGGGCATCAGCGAACCGGCACCGATTTCGGCAATTTCCCGGCGCATTTCTTTTATCAAACTCGAACGCATCCGACCTTTGACCGCAGGCGTTTTATCTCCGGCGGCGGCTTCCAAAAAAAGCAGACTTTTGTGCCACGACGATTCTAATTGGTCGGCAAGCGTCGAAATTTTTGTAATATCATACGGCACGGCGACTTCCTGACAACCGAAACGCGCAAAAATCTGCAAATATCTGGCAGTGGATAAATCAGGACAAGAAAAGCGTTTATTGCCGACTTTTAATTCAATACCGAGCAAAGTGTGTTGAATTACGGTGCGGTTTTCCCGTTTGGCAATTTCAAGCCGGTGAGCGCGTGTGCGCTGTGTCCGCACTTTTTCTCGATAAATTGTCGGAAGCCATTGAGCGTCCAATTTTTCTTTGAGTTCGGCAACAATTTCCATATCCTAAAACTATCTGGAAGATTAACACACTTAGGAAATATGTTGAATGTCTTATAATTTGACCGTTTTTGCTGAAATAATTCTTTTGGTTGCAAATAATACAAATTAAATTTTTCTTTTGTTCGTGAAATTAGCGTAATTCGCGGCTGATTATTTTGCGCTGATAATCTGCGGCGGCGACTGCGCGAATCTTTCAATCACGCTGTCGCTGAAAATTCCGAAATAAAACACGCCCAGAACAGTAATAATCAAAACTGCGGCAAGTGCCGCCGGAATACGCGGCGCAAGCCATTCGGTTGTGCGCTCGCGGAAGAACATAACGACGACCAGACGCAGATAGTAATAAGCGGAAATCGCCGTATTGATAACTGCGATGACAACCAAAATCGTTAATAAAGTATTTCCTGCTTCAAGCGCGGGACGGAAAACCAAAACTTTGCCCATAAAGCCCGCCGTGAGAGGCAGACCTAAGAGTGAAAGCATAAACAGCGAAAGCGAAAATGCCAGAACGGGCGACTTAAAACCAATCCCGTTGTAATCTTCAAATTCGGTGCGGCGGTCATTTTTTTGAGCAAGAAGCGCAACAATCGCAAATGCGCCGAGATTTGTTATGGCATACGTCAGCATATAAAATGCGACTGCCGCGATTGCTTCGTCCCGCGCTTGAGTAGTTTTCGCCATTCCCGCGCCGATAAATCCGACCAGCGCGTAACCGGCGTGAGCAATTGAAGAATACGCCAGCATTCGTTTGACGTTGTTCTGCACAATTGCCGCAAAATTTCCGACCGTCATCGTCAGCATTGCCATCACGGTCAAAGCCGTAATCCAAGTTTCGTGCAAAAGCGCGGAAGCCGACGCGCCCGCAATAAGCGGAAAACCAAGCACAAAAACGCGCAGAAACGAGGCAAACGCCGATGCTTTTGGTCCTGCCGCCATAAATCCGGTAATCGGAGTCGGCGCGCCTTCATAAACGTCCGGTGTCCAGATGTGAAAGGGAACTGCGGCAACCTTAAAACCAAAACCGATTATCATCATCGCGCCGCCAACTAAAAGAAGTGCGGGGAAGTTTGGACTGGCGATTTTCGCGGCTATTTCTGTGATATTGGTTGAACCCGTTGCGCCGTAAATCAAAGCCATTCCGTAAAGCAGAAAACCGGTGGCAAACGAACCCAAGATAAAGTATTTCATCGCCGATTCATTAGAACGCAAATCCGATTTCCGCAAGCCCGCCATAACGTAAGTGGCGATTGATGAAGTTTCCAAGCCGAGAAAAATAATCACCAAGTCGTTTCCCGAAGCCATAAACATCATTCCGACGCAGGCAAACATCAACAGCGAATGATATTCGCCGACGGGAACATCTTCGCTGTCAATCCAAACTGACGAAATTAAAATTGTTATTGCCGTGACGAACAAAAAGACAAACGAAAAACTCATCCGCAAATTGTCATTGGCAATCATTCCGCCCCAAGCCTCTGCCTGCGCCGGATTTCCCCACATTAAATAAAGAACAACCGCCGAAAGTGCAAGCCCGACGAGCGAAATCGCGCCTGTAACATAGCGTTGTTTCGGCACAAACGAATCGTAAAGCATCACGATTGTTCCGGCGATTGCCAAAATCATTTCCGGCAAAACCGCCGAAATATTGGCGTTTGGATTGGTTAATTGAAATAAGAAAGTGTTCATTTAATTATAGTTTCGGTATGGACAAATTCCGACAAATTTTCTTTGCCAAAAGGTTCGGTATTTCCGTGTGTCGCGGCACGGCTTCGGTTGCGCCTGTCTGCGGATTACACCAAAGGGAATGCTCTTTTCCCTCGCGTTTGAGGAAACAGCCGTGTTTTCGCAGATGTCGTAAAAGCGAACCGCGCTTCATATACCGACCACGACCGTTTCACAAATAGCTTCCGGCGGAACACCGCGTAAAGCATCTTCCCGACGGTCTTCTAAAATCAATGCTATCGCTTCGGCGAGATTGGCGCGGCACTCTTCTAAAGTGCGACCTTGCCCGTTCGCGCCCGGAATTTCGGGGCAATAGGCGATATACCAATCTTCGTCCTGTTCAATAATGGCGGTAAATTCGCTGTTCATATAACACTCCTAAATTTGAAATTATTATTTACTATTTTCGGGAACTTCGGCAATCGTTCCGCCCGCTTGATGTAAAACTCTTTCCTGAATTGCCGCGATTGATTCTCTTGAAACATCCAAAAACGGCTTTGGATAAACGCCCATAAAGACCATCAAAAATACAAGCGGAGCAATCAACCCGATTTCGCGCCAGCTTAAATCAAGCAATTGGCGGTTTTTCGGATTGGTAATTTTGCCGAAGAAAACTCTCTGCACCATCCACAACAGATAGACCGCCGCAAAAATTACGCCCGTTCCGGCAAACATTGTCGCTACATAATTCCAATTCCAATTCAAATACGTGATGTTATCGAGCGCGGTTGATGTCCACATTCCGAGCATAATCAAAAATTCGCCGACAAAACCGTTCAAAAACGGCAAACCGATTGAAGCCATCGTCGTAATAACAAAAATCGTCGCGTAAATCGGCATTACGTTTGCCAGCCCGCCAAATTCCGTAATCGCGCGGGTGTGCCGTCTTTCGTAGATAAAACCGACAAGTAAAAATAATGCGCCCGTTGCAATCCCGTGATTGAGCATTTGATACAACGCGCCTTGCATTCCCGTTTCGGTAAAAGAAAACATCCCCAAAATAACAAAACCCATGTGCGCGACGGACGAATAAGCGACTAATCTCTTCATGTCGGGCTGAACCATTGCGACCAGTGCGCCGTAAATTATTCCGATAATCGCCAGAATAATAAACAGCCAAGCAAGTTCGCGGGACGCTTCGGGAAATAAAACGAGATTAAAACGCATCAAGCCGTAAGTTCCTAATTTCAAAAGAATTGCCGCCAAAATAACCGAACCCGCCGTCGGTGCTTCGGTGTGCGCGTCGGGCAGCCAAGTGTGAAACGGGAAAAGCGGAACTTTGATGGCAAAGGCGAGCGCAAACGCGCCGAACAGCAGCAAACCTGTTTCTTTTGAAAAAACAAGCGTGCCTGTTTTGAGCGAATTGACGAGCGTTACATAATCAAATGTGCCAATGCCTGTTTGGTTAAAATGCAGATAATACAAAGCGATTATCGCCACCAGCATCAGCAAACTGCCAAGCGCGGTATAAACAAAAAACTTGACCGCCGCGTAAATCCGATTTTCGCCGCCCCAAATTCCGATAAGAAAAAACATCGGCACCAGCGAGGCTTCAAAAAACAGATAAAAAACAAGCAAATCTAAGGAAACGAAAACGCCAATCATCGCGCTTTCCAGCAGAAGCAGAAAAACATAAAAAGCCGTTTGTCTTTTTTCGATAGCACGCCACGCCGAAAGAACGGAAATCGGCATTATAAATGTCGTCAAAAGCACCAGCCACACGCTCAAACCATCAACGCCGACGTGATAATTTGTGTTTATCGCCTTTATCCAAGGGATATTTTTCTCGAAATAAAAACCGCTTGCCGAAATCGCTCCTTTATCCGCGACCAAAAACAGCGAAATTAGAAAGTTCAAAACAGTAAAGCCGAGCGTTATCCATTTCAAACCGCCTTCCTGCTTCCACACAAGCGCGTGTCCGACAACGGCTAACGCGCCGAAAGTCGGCAGCAAAATTAAAATTGTTAAAAAATTTTCGATTATGAAATCCATTTTTTTCAGTTATCAGTTATCAGTTATCAGTTTTTTGTTGACTGATGACTGTTAACTGACAAGTTTCAATCCGTAATAAATAAAATATCCAATCACAATCAACGCGCCGAACAGCATAAACGCGGCGTAAGAGCGCACAAATCCGACTTGAACTTGGCGCACAACTCCGCCAAGCGCGGCGACAGAATGTCCGATGCCGTTCACTATTCCGTCAATCACGCCTAAATCGAAGCCTTGCCATAAACCTGTGCGCGACAAATTTGTAATCGGATTGACAATGTAGCCGTTGTAAAATTCGTCAATCCGCCATTTGTCTCGGAGAATTTTCGGCATTTGCTTGAGCGGTTCTTTCTGGAAAATAAACCAACCGATTGTGATGCCGCCAATCGCCAAAGCCAATGAAAGAAGTGCCAATAATCGCTCTGTCGAAATTTCTGCGGCAGAATGTTCTGTGGGTTCTGCGGCGTGTGCGGCGTTTTCGTCCACAGCTTTTTCGCTCGATTCAACTTTGATATTGCTGAATTCAGGCGCGTGTTTTACGCCGACTTTGGCGATGACAGGCTCAAGCGTGTGTTCAAAAACATTGACATCGCCCGCGCCGACTATTGAACTCAGCGCGTAAGGAATGCCGACCAAACCGCCGACGGTTGAAAGAATTGCCAAAACAATCAGTGGAACGGTCATTGTCCAAGGCGATTCGTGCGGTTTGAAATCGCGCGGCAAATGATGATGTTCTTCGTCATCGTCCTCATCTTCGGCTTGATGCGCCAAAGCGTGAGCATCGCCGTGCGGCATTTTTGCGTCCGCAGCGTCGCCCAAAGCATAAGCGTTTTCTTCGGCGCGTGAAGGTTCAGTCGAGCTTTCCAAAACAGGTAATTCATCATGAAATCTCTCTGCGCCCCAAAAAGTCATAACCATCATCCGCGTCATATAAACGGCGGTCAAAACGGCGGTAACAATTCCGACAACCCACAAAACGGTTGCCCAATTGCCAATTCCTTCGGCGGCAAAGGTTTTGTATAAAATTTCGTCTTTTGAGAAAAATCCCGCAAACGGAATAATTCCCGCAATCGCCAGCCAACCCGTCAGCATTGTCGCAAACGTAATCGGCATATATTTTTTCAGATTGCCCATTCGCCGCATATCCTGCTCGTGGTGCATTCCGTGAATGACCGAACCCGAACCAAGAAAGAGCAACGCTTTGAAAAAGGCGTGTGTCATCACGTGAAAAATCGCCGCTGTGAACGCGCCGACTCCGCAGGCGAGAAACATATAACCGAGCTGCGAAACCGTCGAATAAGCCAGAACTTTTTTGATGTCGTTTTGCGCCAAGCCGATTGTCGCGGCGAAAATCGCTGTTGCCGCGCCGATAATTGCGACAATAAACATCGCCGTCGGCGCGTTTTGAAAAAGTCCGTTGCAGCGCACGACCAAATAAACGCCTGCCGTTACCATTGTTGCCGCGTGAATCAAAGCGGAAACCGGAGTCGGACCTGCCATCGCGTCCGGCAGCCAAGTAAGAAGCGGAATCTGCGCGGATTTTCCGGTTGCGCCAATAAATAAAAGAATCGCGGCGGAAGTCAAACCGCCCGCAAAAAGTGCACCGAAAGTGAACGGGTCAGCCGTCATTTGCGAAAGCAAATTCAACGAACTTTGCACCTGCGTTCCGTCCACAACTTTGTCGTAAAAACTAAGTGAACCTGTGAGCGTGAAAATCAAAAACATCGCCATCAAAACGCCCCAATCGCCGATGCGGTTCATCACAAACGCTTTCTTCGCCGCGCGTCTCGCCTCGTTGCGTTTGATGTAATAGCCGATGAGCAAATACGAACACAAACCGACGCCTTCCCAACCGACAAACATAAGCAGAAAATTATCCGCCAGAACGAGCGTCAGCATCGAGAACATAAACAAATTCAAATACGCGAAAAAGCGATAAAAACCTTTGTCGCCGTGCATATATCCGGTCGCAAAAATGTGAATCAGCAAACCGACAAACGTAACAAAGAGCGCGTAAATGCCCGAAAGCCTGTCCATTCCCAAACCGAAATCCGCGCGGAAATTTCCAACCTGAATCCACGTCCAAAGCTGGTCGAGAACCGGCTTTCCTTCCGGCGCGAATAACGCTCCGACGTGCGGCGTGCCGATGCCGAAGGCAATCATAAACGCGACGACGGTTGAAACGCCAATCATCGAACACGCGACCGCGCCGCTAAATAATTCGCTGTTCATTTTCTTGCCGAACAGCCAATTAATGACCGCGCCGAAAAGCGGGGCGAAAATTATTAGACTTAAAAAATTGTTTTCAGTCATTATTTTTGAATGAAATATGTAATTTTTCTATATTCCACTTGGAAAGGCGCAAATTTTAACTGTCCGTTTTCCGTAATTAATTTTTTAATAGTTCTCTTTATCCAATTACCTTGTGAATCAAAGTTGTATTCATCGAAGATAAAAATGGAATCTTCGTAGGCTTTCATATGAGTTGGAAAAATTACTTTGGTTGCATCTCCGTTTTCGTCAAAAACACATTTCATATTGAGTTTTCCGTCTGCTGAATATCTATTCCATTCAGTCTGATTTCCCTTGTCATTATAATTTATAGTATTGTGAAGAAACAGAACATCACCATTTAGAAAAATCTTTTCTTCAATTCTTCTTCCGTTATCGTCATATTCAAATTTATGAGTATATTTTTTAGCTTGCTTTGAATCCTCATTCGCTAATTGGACAGCAAAAGGCGGAAAATTTTCATTTTCAGGAAATTTAATTTCTCTGCTAATTCTTTCTTCATCAAAATAACCAAAGATTGTCCTTATATATAAAATACCTTTGTAAAAAACATCACTTTTCAGCAAATTGCCTTCTATATCATAAGTAACTATTGAATTTGGAAATCTTTCAGACTCAATCACTGTCTCGTTTTCAAAAACAATTTTTGCTGTTTCTTGAACAACCTTTTTCACATCACCGCTTAATCTGTTAACATCTCGGTCGGTTTGTTTTTGAGCAAAGACTGAAAATGTTGTTAACAAAACGAAAACTAATAATGTAAAAAATAATTTCATCTTGGGTGTCCTCTAAAAAATTAAATCTTCGTCTTCATCCTCAAACTGAAAATCCTGACGCTCAATCTCAGCCCAAGTTTCCAAAACCGCTTCACCGACGTTTTTCGCCTGCAAAGTTTCCGAAACTTTTTCTTTCAATTCAGGAAACCGCAAAAGCAACATCGCCAAATCGCGCCAATCCGTTCCCGCTTTCGGTTTGCCGCGCCGCGAATGATACGAAACAACTTTGCTCGCAATCAGTTCGGCGGGTGATAAAACCAAAATATTTTCAATTGTTTGCGTTTGCGGCAATTCGTCAATCTGGCGCAAATCAACTAAATGCCGATTGCCTTCACTTCTGACTTGATAAATCCGAAAACCCTTTTCCTTAATTTCTCGAACTCTGACGGCGATATGAAATTTTTCGCTCAAAGCCCGGCGCAATTCCTCTGCCAAATCTTTCGCCCGAACAGAGAGCAAATCAATATCTTGCGTCATTCGCGGTTCGCTGACGTAAGCGTTAACGGCTTGTGCGCCGAACAGAACAACATCATCGCGTCCCTGCAAAAATTCAAGCACGACGGCATGAATCTGCGATAACGGCAACGGTTCGTGCATCACAAACTCCTGAAATGTCAGAACATCTGCATTTAACATTAAAATATTCAAGTGTTTTGAGTTCGCGCTTCAGCGTACTAAAAGCTAAAGAAAAGCAAAGTGCGTTCTGCGTTTGAACTCAAATCTAATTCTTCAAAATACTCGCGTCGTCCACATCAATTGATTCCCGATTGCGGAAAAACGCGATGATAATGCCAAGCCCGACCGCCGCTTCCGCCGCCGCGACGCTCATTACCATAAACACGAAAAGCTGTCCCGTAACGTCTGCGTAATAACGCGAAAAGGCAACAAAAGTTAAATTTACGGCGTTGAGCATCAACTCGATGCACATAAACATTCCAAGCGCGTTACGTTTGAAAATCACGCCGACTGTGCCGATGGTAAATAAAATTCCTGAAAGTGCTAAATAGGTTGCTAAACTCGGTTCCATATACAAGTCCAAAGCCCAAAGCCTAAAGTCCAAAGTCCAAAAACTGAGAACGAATGACAAAGGACAAAATTCAAATCATAGCCTTATCGTTTTCGTTACGTTTCTCCATTTCGTTATCAACGACGAGTTCGAGTTTCGGTTGTTGGAAGCGACGCGCTAAAATTACGCTGCCGACAATCGCCATTAAAAGCAAAATCCCGACAATTTCAACGGGCAAAAGATATTCCGTGAACATCGCCGTCCCGATGCTCAAAGTTCTCCCGACGGTTTCATCAACATTTACGGCTTGTTTCGGCGCACGCATTACGGCGTAATAGATAAAAAACGTCTGCGCTAAAAGTATTATGCCTAAAACTCCGCCGACAACGTATAAATATCTTAGGCGATTAAGCGGTTTGTCCTCGTCCAGATTCAAAAGCATAATGACGAAAACGACCAGCACCATAATCGCGCCCGCGTAAATCAAAATCTGCACGGCGGCGATAAACGGCGCGGCAAGCATAACGTAAATACAGGCAAGCGAAATCAAAACGCCGACTAAGGAAATTGCGCTGTAAAGCGGATTTTTGTGATAGACGAGCGAAATCGCCGAAGCAATTGCAAGTCCGGCGAATAGGAAAAATATTGCAGTTGAAATCATTTTAGTAAGTGATAAGTGATAGGTGATAATTTTTTTACTTATCACCTATCACTTATTATCCGTTCAAAAAATAAACAATAACAATCGTTAAAATCACATTTGCCAACGCGACTGGCAAAAGAAATTTCCAACCGAAGTTCATCAATTGGTCAAAGCGGAAACGCGGCAATGTTCCGCGCACCCAAATATAGAAAAACAAAAAGAAACAAATTTTTGCCAGAAAACCAAAAATGCTGAAAACAGCGTAACCGACTGAACCAACCGCAAAAATATGACTCAAGCCCGGAACATACCAACCGCCCAAAAAGAGCGTAACAATCATTACGGAAACCGTGAACATATTGACATATTCCGCCATAAAAAAGAGCGCGAATTTCAACGCCGAATATTCGGTGTGAAAACCGGCGACGAGTTCGGTTTCGGCTTCGGGCAAATCAAACGGAATACGGTTTGTTTCGGCAAACGCGGCAATCAAAAAAACGATAAAACCGATAAACTGCGGAATGATAAACCATCTAAACGGCGAAGTAATCTGTGCAAACACAATTCCATTTAAATCAAGCGTTCCTGCCAGCATCACAACACCGATTACTGACGCGCCCATCGCAAGTTCGTAGGAAATCATCTGCGCCGAAGAGCGAAGTCCGCCCATCAGAGAATATTTATTATTTGACGACCAACCGGCAAGCGCAATCCCGTAGACACCAACCGAAGTAATGCCCAAAACAAACAAAACACCGACATCAATCTGTGCAATCGTCAACGGAATTTGCCTGATGCCTTCGCCTAAACCAAACGGGAGAAAACTCAAATCCGCCGTTATCGCCGGTCCGAACGGATAAACAACCATCGGTATCAGAGCGCAGGTTACGGCAACAATCGGCGCGAGATAATAGACAAATTTCGTGGATTTGTCGGGAACAATATCTTCTTTAAAAATGAATTTGAGCAGGTCGGCAAACGGCTGTAAAAGTCCCCAGGGTCCGACGCGGTTTGGTCCAATGCGACCTTGAATATAGCCCAAAACCTTGCGTTCCGCCAGCACGGTGTAGGCGACGATTATCATCACGACCCCAAACGCAACGGTCGCCGCGCCGAAAAGTACGATAATCGGGAAAATTGTTTTTAACGTAGCTTCCATTTTCAAATTTTAATTGTCAATTTTAAGATTAACTCTATCAATAACGCCGACAGAAGCCACTTCCGCTATTTCTTTAACCCGCGGCGTACCGTCCAAATTAAACTGCACGAGCGGCGAAACAAGCAGATTTTCCGGTTTCGGATTGCCGTGCGCGAGCAGATGAAACTGCGGCGTTTTGCTCGTCATTGTTGTCAGGCGAAACAATTTGTGTCCGACTTTCGGCGTAACATTTATTTTTTTGGCTTCGTCGGGAAGTTTTTCGACGTTCGCTTTTAAAGCGTCAATTTCTCG
The DNA here is from genome assembly GCA_002050455.1 of Acidobacteria bacterium 5-1. Taxonomy (GTDB): domain Bacteria; phylum Acidobacteriota; class Blastocatellia; order Pyrinomonadales; family Pyrinomonadaceae. The sequence goes on from MWZA01000134.1 coordinate 14,308, forward strand.
TGATAAATCTTTTTTGCCTGCAATCGCGTGTTTGACTTGAACCGGACGCGATTCATCTTTCAGGTGTGGGTAACGCAAGCCTTCGTAAGCCGAAATTTCATCGGCGAGTGCTTTGAAAACAGCCGTTACCGCAAAGTTGTAATTAAAATCCACACCCAGTTCTTTGGCAATCATCGAAGTTATTATCCAATCGGCTTTTGCCTGATTGACAGGTTCGATAGTTTGACGAACTCTTTGGACAAATCCCGTGTTGTTCGTAAAAGTTCCGTCCGTCTCGGCAAACGAAGCGGCGGGCAGAACGACATCGGCAAAATCAGTTGTTGCGGTTTCAAATAATTCTTGGACAACCACGAAATTTTTATTCGCTAGAAGTTTTGCGTTGTCTTCCGAAAGGCTTCCGCCGATAAGCAACGCTTTTGAATTTTTCAACACATCGGCAAGCGGTTTTTTGCCCGCCATCATATCGTTTGCGCCGACCGAATTATTATAAAGCGGCAATGGATGAAGCAGAATGCGCCGATTTTCCGAAGCGAAATTTCCTGCCGCGTTTGCCAAAACTGCCTGCGCTTCCGCCGACAAATCTCTGCCGAACATTATAATAAAATCGCCTTCGGTTTCGCCGATGGTTTTTAGCAAATCGTCAATTTCCGTCTGCGAAACGCCGAGTTTTTTCGCCAGATTTTCGTTTGCGGAATCGGCAAAAGTGAGCGCAAAAGCGTCCAGCGAATTTGGGTTGACATGAATAAACTGGGTTGCTTGCCGCGCAAGACGAATCGGCGTGTCGTGAACAATAATCAATTTTGCGCCGCCATTACGAACGGCTTGACGCATTTGTTTCGCCGTAAAAGTTTGTTCTTCTTCGGGTTCGCCGCCGATGAGCAAAATTGTTTTGGCGTGGCGGATTTCCTTGTGTGTGCAAAGCGGAACGCTCAAATTATCGAAAAACGGCGATAAATCTTCAGCATCGGAAACTGCATAATTGTCGGAACCTGCAACTTCCGTCGCAAAGCGTTTCAAAGTGAAAATCGCTTCATTCGTCAGTCTTGCCGAAGCGACAACGCCGACATTGTTTTCGCTTTCTTTAAATTTCCCGGCAACAAAATGAATTGCTGCATCCCAAGTTACGGGAATCAATTTTCCGCCCGTTTTATAACGAATCAGAGGCGTTTTGATGCGGTCTTCATGATTGATAAAACCGTGTCCGAAACGTGCTTTGACATCGAGAAATTCGCCGTTCAAACCGTTGACGTATCTATCACGCGCCACAATCCGATGAACTAAACCGCCGCGTGAACCGATGCTGATTTGCATTCCGTCCGAAGAATAAACGTCCGTGCTGATGGTTTGGTCGAGTTCCCAAGGTCTTGTTTCGTGGCGATAAGTTCCGTCGAGAAGCGTTCCCGTCGGGCAAACTTCGATACAGTTGCCGCATTCCGAACAATCGAGCCAACCGCCATAAGTTCCGATAACCGTGTCAACGCCGCGATTTCCCGCTTCGATAGCGTCCTCGCCCATCCATTCATCGCACACGCGCGTGCATCGCTTGCACAAAATACAGCGTTGCGGGTCGTTGGCGACAATCGGCGAGAGGAATTTTTCCGGCGCAACGTTTTTGCGTTCGATAAATCGTTCTTCGACATCGCCCCAATCGAAAATCACTTCCTGCAGTTCGCACTCGCCGCCTCTATCGCACACGGGACAATCAAGCGGATGATTTGCCAGCAGAAATTCGCCCATTGCACGCTGCGCTTTTTCGATTTCGTCGCTCTGCGTCGTAATAATCATTCCGTCCGTGCAGGTTATCGTGCAGGAAGTTTGTAGTTTCGGCATCTTTTCGATGCGAACCAGACACATCCGGCAAGATGCCTGCAAAGCTAGGTCTTTATAATAACAAAATGCCGGAATACCGAAGCCTTTTTCGCGGCAAACGTCAATCAAACGCGCCCCTTTTTCAACTTCAAATTCCTGTTCGTTTATCGTAACTTTGATAAGTTCTGTTGACATTTAATCTTAAGTATTAACCGCTATATTATTTATTATCTTGATTTTTTGATTTATTATTTTTCTTCTTCGGACGAGTTTTGCCGTAGCTTCCGACGAAAATTTTTCCGCGTCTTGATTTTTTATCACCTTTTCCCATAATTTTATACCTCAATTAAATTAATGATTACTGTTTCCATTCGACAGTAAATACTTTTTGAAATCTTCGGGAAAACGCTTGACCGCGCCCTGAATCGCCCACGCCGCCGCGTCGCCCAGAGCGCAGAAGGATTTTCCTTCGATGTTGTCGCACAAATCCAAAATAAGCTGCGCGTCTTCCGGTCGCCCGCCGCCACTCGCTATGCGCGTGAAAATCTTTGTCAACCAATCCGTTCCTTCGCGGCACGGCGTACACCAGCCGCACGATTCGTGTTTGTAAAATTCGGTTAAATTTTTAGTCGAATCAACCATATCAACCGTTTCGTCCATCACGATAAAACCGCCCGAACCGACCAGAGAACCGGCTTCAACTAAACCTTCATAATCCATTCTCACATTTTTGCCGATAATTTGATCTGCCCGCATTGCATAAACCGACGAGCCGCCCGGAATCACGGCTTTCAACTTTTTATCGTCGCGCAGCATTCCGCCGCAATCTTCCATTATGAACTTTTCCATATCGTAGCCCATCGGAAGTTCATAAACGCCGGGTTTTTTAACGTGACCGGAAACTGACCAAAGTTTTGTTCCGCCTGATTTTTCCGTGCCTAAATCGCGCCAAACTTCGCCGCCCATTTCGAGAATTTGCGGAACTGCCGTTAAAGTTTCGACATTGTTGACAACCGTCGGGCAGGCGTAAAGTCCTTCGACTGCCGGAAACGGCGGCTTCATTCTCGGATGTCCGCGAAAGCCTTCCAGAGAACTCAAAAGTGCGGTTTCTTCGCCGCAGATATACGCGCCCGCACCCGTGTGCGTGTAAAAATTACAGGTAAAATCGCTGCCCAAAATCTTTTCGCCGACGAGATTTGCCGCCTTCGCTTCCTCGATGGCTTTATCCATTATGTCAATCAGATATTTGTATTCGCCGCGATAATAGATGTAGCAAGTTTCCACGCCAAGCGCGAACGCGCCAATTAGCATTCCTTCAATCAGCGCGTGCGGGTCAAGTTCCAACAAATAACGGTCTTTAAACGTGCCGGGTTCGCTCTCGTCGGCGTTGCAGACAATGTATTTCGGCTTCGGCGAATCACGCGGCACAAAACCCCATTTCATTCCCGTCGGAAAACCCGCGCCGCCGCGTCCGCGCAGAGCCGACGTTTTGACTTCGTTAATAATATCGTCCGGCGACATATTCATCGCCTTTTTGAGCGATTCATAACCGCCGTTGTCTTGATAAACCTTGAGTGTGCGTGAGTTTTCCAAATGCACACGCTTGAGTTGTAACGGCTCACAACCAATTGCTTTGATTTCCATAAGTTAGAAAATTACAATAAAATTATTTTAAGGTATCCAACAATTCATCTACTTTTTCAATCGTCAAATCTTCGTGATAATCAAACCCGATTTGCAGCATCGGCGCAGTTCCGCAACTTCCCAGACATTCGACGCGCGACACGGTAAATTTTCCGTCGGCGGTCGTTTCGCCCGGCTCAATGCCCAAACGATTGCAGATATGCTCGGTGATTTCCGGCTCGCCCATAATGCGGCACGACAGCGTTTTGCAAACCTGTATGTGATATTTGCCGACCGCGTGCATATTGAGCATCGAATAAAACGTCGCCGTTTCCCATACGTCCGTAACTTCGATGTCAAGTTTTTTCGCCAAAAAATTTACGCCCGCATTATCAATATATCCGCGTTCACGCTGAACAACTAAAAGAAGCAGCGGAATCAGCGCGGAACGCTTTCGGTCAGGCGGATACTTTGCGATATGCGCATCAATTTCTGCCAGAACTTCGGGTGAAAATTCTGCTGCTTCGTCGGTAACTTCAACTTGATTTGTATAATGTGTCGGAACTGCTGATGCCATATTCTATGCCGCTAATTTTGCCTCTAATCTCTCAACTCTCAAAGTTAAATTATCAATTTTATCTTCCGCTTCTATGTATTGAAAGCTCAAACGCGAAACTTTTTTATCAGTTTTTTCAAGCTGTTTTTGCAATTGATTAATCTCTGCGCGAATCGCTCTGACATCGGATTCGAGATTCGAGAGAATTTCTTCAAAAAAACCAAACCGGCTTTCCAAGCTAATCAACCTTTCGTCAATTGAGATGACTTTCAAACCGATTTCAGAAATTTGAGCGGAAAGCGTATCAAACTTTTGGTCAAGCCTGTCAAATCTTTTGTCATGCGCGTCAGCTTTTTGTCCAAGCTGGTCAAATCTTTTGTCGTGTGCATCAACTTTTTGTTCAAGTCTATCAAATCTTTTATCGTGTGCGTCAACTTTTTGTTCGAGTCTGTCAAATCTTTTATCAACCGAGTCGAACCTTTTATCATGTGCGCCAACCTTTTCGATCAAAGATGACAGCATCCGCATAACTTCACTTTTAAAGCGTTTATCTGGAATTTCTTCTTCAGCCATGTTTTTTACCTGTCAATTTCGCCGAGAACAATATCAAGCGAGCCAATAATTGCTACAACATCGGCAATCATCTCGCCTTCACACATGACGGGCAACGCCGAAAGATTAACAAAACTAGGACCTCTAAAGTGAACTCTGTCGGGTTTGGGTCCGCCGTTGGATTTCATATAAACGCCGAGTTCGCCTTTCGAGGCTTCAATCGGTATATAAACTTCGCCTTCGGGAACATCGAAACCTTCGGCGACAATCAAGAAATGGTGAATCAGCGAATCCATATGTTTTCGCATATCGTCGCGGTCGGGCAGAACGACTTTCGGCGCGTCGGCTTTAATCGGACCCGGTTTCAGACGCTCAAGCGTTTGGTGGACAATCTTATAAGACTCATACAATTCGCGCATTCGCACACGAAAACGCGCCCAAACATCGCCATCCGGTTCGACAGGAATATCAAAATCGTAAGCTTCATAACCCGAATAAGGATTATCGCGGCGCAAATCCAAATCAACACCGCTTCCGCGCAGACAAGGTCCAGTCAAACCCCAATCAATCGCTTCTTCTGCCGTAATTATGCCGATGCCTTTTGTTCTGCTTTGCCAAATCGTATTACCCGAAACAAGCGTTTCAAGCATTTCCATTGCGGCAGGAAAATCGTCAAGAAATTGTTTGACGCGGCGTTCAAATCCCGCCGGTAAATCCATCATTAAACCACCAATGCGGTAATAAGAAGGTGTCATTCGTCCGCCCGAACACGCTTCAATCAAGTTCAAAATCTTTTCGCGTTGACGAAAGCAATAGAAAAATACGCTCATTGCGCCAATGTCGAGCGCGTGTGTACCGAGCCAAACCATATGCGATGCGATGCGCTGCAACTCGCAAGTCATCACACGGATGACTTGCGCTCTTTCGGGAATTTCCAAATCAAGAAGTTTTTCAGCCGCCATTACATACGCCAAATTATTGCCGAGTGGATTGAGATAATCCATTCGGTCAGTAATAACAATGCCTTGCTGGTATTTTTTATATTCAAACAGCTTTTCCATTCCCGTGTGCAAATAACCGATATCGGGAACGGTTTTGATGACCATTTCGCCGTCAAGCTGCAATTCGAGACGCAAAACGCCGTGCGTCGAAGGATGTTGCGGTCCCATCGAAAGCGTCATCTGCGATTCGAGAGACTGGTCTAAAACTTCAAATTGGCTTGGTATATTTTCTATTGCAACGCTCATAAAATCAGTTATCAATTATCAGTTATCAGTTATCAGTTTTTTGTTGACTGCTAACTGATAACTGTTGACTGTTCAAGTTAAACTATATGGTTCATAACCGCGCAGCGGATAATCTTTGCGAAGAGCGTGTCCGTCAAAATCGGATGGCAATAAAATTCTTCGCAAATCAGGATGCCCGTCAAAAATTACGCCGAACAAATCGAAAGTTTCGCGCTCGTGCCAGTTGGCGGTTTTCCAGACGGTTACGACTGTCGGCACATTTGGCTCGTCTTCCGACAATAAAACTTTCAATCGTAGGCGATTATAATGTTTGGTCGAAAACAAATGATAATTGACTTCAAAACGCGGATCTTCTTCGGGACCAAGGTCTGCTCCGCACAAATCGGCGAGCATGTCAAAACCGTATTTTGTTTTCAAAATCCAACAAACATCAACAATTGATTGACGCGGAACGGTGATGGTAACTTCACCTCGCGCATCTTTGAAATCATTTACCCAAGCGGAATCTTCTGCTTTTAGTTTTTCGACAAATTCGAGCAAAACTGTTGTATCAGCCATATTTTATAAAGAAAAAAAACGACAAGCATTTTGAACAACTTGACCGCCAAAAGTTTTATGATGACTTGCGTTTCTCGTGCCGCGAAGGAACTGTATAAGGGCGCGAAGTTTCTTTGTTCGCTACTTCAATCTCGGTTTCTCTTTCCAATGCCGTTCCTTCCGTTACAGGCAGAGTTCCGGGAACAAACGATTGGCGCGATTCGGCTTCAAACGTATCGCGACGGTCTTTAACCGATTCGTTCATCACCTTTTCCTGCAACATCATAATTGCGTGAATCAGCATTTCAGGACGCGGTGGACATCCCGGAATGTACACGTCAACGGGAACGATTTTGTCAACGCCCTGCACGATCGCGTAATTATCGAAAACTCCGCCCGAAGTTGCACACGCACCCATCGAAATAACCCATTTCGGTTCGGGCATCTGGTCATAGATGCGGCGCAGAACCGGAGCCATTTTGCGCGAAACACGCCCCGAAACAATCATCACGTCGGCTTGGCGCGGCGAAGCGCGGAAGGTTTCCGCCCCAAAGCGCGAAAGGTCATTACGCGAACTAACCGTATTCATCATCTCAATCGCACAGCAAGCTAACCCGAACGTCGCAGGCCACAATGATGATTTTCTTGCCCAATTGACGACCGCGTCAAGTTTGACTGTAATGACATCAGGTAATGATTCAAATATTGTATTTTCTAAACCCATTTTTTATTTTTACTTTTTACTTTTGAATTTCCCTCTTTCCCTGCAAATCGCGCCGAACAAACCGCACCATTTTTCTAATTTCGTCTTCGGTCAATTGATTTTTGAATGCGGGCATCGGAAGTTTGCCTT
>MWZA01000206.1 GCA_002050455.1 Acidobacteria bacterium 5-1
CGACATAGCCGACGAGCGGTTTTCCTAAAAAAGGAATCGCCGGTTTTGTGCGGTCAATCGTTAATGGAAAAAGCCGCGTGCCGAAACCGGCGGCTAAAATCATTGCTTTCATATCGGATTTGTTTTTGTGAAAGGCAGTTTGTAAATAATTTTTCAAATTCGCTGCAAGGTTAAAACTTACTTTTTTTAAATTTTAATTGCAAACTTGCCAAAACGGGTTTTGCCGTTAAAATCTTTTGATAGATGTCAAATTCAGCCGTTGGAAAAACTTACGCATTTTTCGACACGCCGCTTAATAAAAAACTTGTCGCCGAGTTTGAAAAAAACGCCGCCGATTTTTTTCTTTTTCCGCCGATTGAAACGGAAAAACTAATTTTAGATGAAGAAAAAAAAGAACTGCTGCGAAACTTAAAGGCTTTCGATTGGATAATTTTTCCTGATGTTTCAGCGGTTGATTATTTTTTGCAGGCTTTAGCAGAAAACGAGATTGATTTTTTTGAATTGGACGCGGTGCGCGTCTGCGCGTTAGGAGAAGCCGCTGCTGACAGATTGCGTTTTGTGCAAATTCACGCCGATTTAATCCCGAATAATTTGGAAATGAATGTTATTTTTACAACAATTATCGAATATATCGGCAGTGAAAATTTGAACGGTCTTAGTTTCCTTTTGCCGAAAGAAGATTTGTTTGCTCTTAAAATAGATAAATCATTAGTAGAAAAAAAAGCGGAAATAACCGAATTGCCGGTGTATCAGGCAAAAATTTCCAATAGACACGAAACCATAAAATTAAAAACCTTGCTCAAAGGCGGCGCGATTGATGAATTTATTTTTTCCGCGCCGGAAGATTTGATTGCTCTGAAACATTATTTTATGGGTGATTCAATTACAGAAACTTTTTCCGAAATAATGGTTTCGGCAGTTGACGAAAACACATTCCAAATTTTAAGGGAAAATAATTTCAAGCCGCATTTTTTCATTTTAAGGTAGAGAAATTTAATTTGAAAACTGATAATCTCGTATTTTATGACTGAAAACGGCGTTTTACTATTTTTTATTGACGGGTTGGGAATTGGTCAGCGCAGTGAAAATAATCCATTGGCGCAAATCGCGGATATTGAACCTTTGGCAAATTTCCAGAATGAAAACAACAAAATAATTTTTGACGGAATTTTAATTCCGACCAATCCGCGTTTGGGCGTTCAGGGTCGCCCGCAAAGCGCGTCGGGGCAAACCACAATTTTAACAGGAGTTAACGCGCCGAAACTTCTCGGTTTTCATAAACAAGGTTTTCCGAATAAAACTTTGCGCGAGGTGATAACGGAAAATTCGATTTTTCTGCAATTAAGGCTGAAAAACATTGAGCCGAATACTTTTGCCAATGCTTATACGCCGCAATTTTTTGAGCAAATTCCGCGCTGGAAATCGGCGACGACGTGCGCTCTTGAAGCCGCCGACGTGCCATTTCGCCGGTTGCCCGATTTGCTCGGACGCAAAGCCGTTTTTCACGATTTTACAAATGAAAGTTTGCGCCAAAAAGGTTTTGACGTTCCGCTTTTTTCGCCGAGTGATGCCGCCGAGATTTTAGCCGACTTAACTGAAAATCATTGTTTTACGCTTTACGAACATTTTATAACCGACAAAATCGGACACGACCAAAATTTTGATTGGGCTGAAAAGCATCTGCCGCTGCTTGCCGAATTTATCAGGCAAATTTTGCAAAAGATTGATTTAGAAAAGACGACTTTTATATTGACGAGCGACCACGGAAACATAGAAGATTTGTCAATCCGCAATCACACCTTAAATGATGTTCCAACGATTGTTTGGGGCAGAAAAAAGCGCGAAACTGCGGGTTGGATTAAAGATCTAACTGATATTACGCCGACAATTATGAGTTTATTGAATTCGTAAAGTTTGATTAAAAATTATTCAGAAATTCAAAAACTCAATTATTTTTTAGAACCGAAAACAATATGAATCCAATTAAAAGCGAAAAGAACGACCGCCGCGAGATTTTCGGCTGGTTGATGTATGACTGGGCAAATTCAGTGTTTTTTACGACGGTTGTCAGCGCACTGATCGGTCAATATATTACCGTGCTGGCGCAGCAAGCTGTCGGCGAAAATGGCGTTGTTTTAAATTTGGGAATTTTCGGCACGATAACCGCAAAAGCCCTTTTTCCCTATGCCGTCGGGCTTTCCGTTTTTGCTCAAGTATTTTTCCTGCCATTGATGGGGGCAATTGCCGATTACACTAATTTGAAAAAAACTTTTATGGCTTTTTTCTGTTATCTGGGCGTTTTTGCGACTTGTCTGCTCTTTTTTGTCGACGGAAATCTTTATTTGATGGGGACGGTGTTTTTTATTTTTGCCAATTTATCTGCCGGTGCTTCAATAGTTTTTTACAATTCTTATCTGCCTGACATTACAACGGAAGATAAGCGCGACAAAATTTCGAGTTGGGGATTTGCCGCCGGATACATCAGCGGAAGTTTGATATTAGTGGCAAATCTTTTGCTTTTACAAAACGCTGAAAATCTTGGAATAACCATTAATATGGCGGTCAGAATTTGTCTTCTAACCGCCGGCATTTGGTGGGGCGGATTTGCGATAATTACATTTACATTACTTAAAAAACGACGACCAGTGCGCGATATTCCGCCGGGTAAAAATGCGCTTTTCGCCGGTGTTTCCGAACTTGGCGACACATTTCGCCAGCTTTTTAAACTTAAACACACACTACTTTTTTTGATTGCTTATCTTCTTTACAATGACGGGATTCAAACCGTTATCAGTCAATCGGGAGTTTTTCTTTCACAGGAACTTTTTGTCGCCAAAGGTCTGCCGATTGACACTTCTTTTTTGCTAATCTCGCTTCTAATTGCACAAATAGTCGGCTTGTTCGGCGCACTTGCATTTGAAAAAATTGCCGCTTTCACCAGCACCAAAACGGCGATAATTATTTCGCTTGTGATTTGGTCGTTAGTTGTAATTTATGCGTATATGTTTCTGGATACGATAACGCAAGCCTATATTATGAGTGGTGCAATTGGTTTTGTGCTGGGCGGTTCACAGGCATTATCGCGTTCGCTGTTTTCTAAAATGATTCCTGTCGGGCGCGAATCGGCGTTTTTCGGAATTTACGAAATTTCCGAGCGCGGAACGTCGTGGATTGGACCGGTCGTCTTTGGTTTTGTCGCGCAGATGACAAACTCGTATCGGCAAGCGATTCTGGCTTTAATTTTCTTCTTTGTAGTCGGAAGTATTATTTTATTTTTTACCAATACAGACCGCGCCATTCATGAAGCGGGGAATTTAACGCCGGAAGAAGCGGCGGGCAAAACTTAGTCATTTTGCTTTAATCAAGCGGAAGAATATAATAAAGAAACTTTGTTAGAAAGGAAGAGACAGTGTGATTGGCAAAGATAAAATCGTAACAGTTTTCGGCGGTTCAAGGTGCGGCGAAAATTCGGCGGAATACCAGCAGGCAAAGGAACTCGGCGGACGGCTTGCCGAAGCCGGTTTTACAATTTGCACGGGCGGTTATCTGGGTGTAATGGAGGCGGCTTCGCGCGGCGCGAGGGAAAAAGGCGGTCGGGTTTACGGTATAGTAATGAACCAATTTAAATCCGAACCGAATCGCTATTTGACAGATAAAGTTGCGACCAATCATTTTTATGAACGTTTGCAAAATCTGATTGAACGGTCAGTCGGATTTGTTGCCTTTCGCGGCGGAATGGGAACGGTTACGGAAATCGCGCTCGTTTGGAATAAACTGCAGACCGGCGTGATTGAAAAACGACCGCTCGTGCTTTTGGGGGATTGTTGGAAACAGGTTATCGAATCGTGGAAAAAAAATCTTGTTGTCAGCGATGCCGATGTCGTTTATCTTGATTTTGCCGAAAATGCCGAAGAAGCCTGTCGTATAATTATTGAAAAATCAAGAGGAGTAATAATTAGTTGATAGCTGATAATTAAATTTTCTTTATACTTTCAGTTATTAACTATCAACTATCAACTAAACTTATGAATTGTCCGAAATGTAATGCGCCGCTTCTGCCGAATGCTCAATTTTGCGGCAATTGCGGTTTGCAGATGCAATCTCAACAATCACCGGCAAATTACCAGCCGCAAGCAACTTATCAACCGCAGACTGCGGGAGACAAAGCCTTTAATTTTGATACTGATAATCGCGGTCAGGGACGCGGTTACACTTGGGAAATTCAGCATCCCGGTTCGTTTGCGCTGGCGATTGTAAATTTACAAACCGAACAATCAATTTCAGCCGAAGCGGGCGCGATGGTTTCGATGTCCGCGAATGTTGACCTTCATTCGGAACTAAAAGGCGGAGTTTTTGGCGCGTTGAAACGTGCCGTTGGCGGCGAATCGGCGTTTGTTTCGACCTTTACGGCAAAAGGCGGCGCGGGCGAGGTAACATTTGCGCCCGGCGCGCCCGGCGATGTCGTCGGCATCGAAATGAACAATCAAACATTTATGGTACAGTCGAGTTCATATCTGGCGGGCGATACAAGTTTGCAGGTTGATACAAAATTCGGCGGCGCGAAATCTTGGATTGGAGGCGAAGGTTTATTTCTTTTGCAAGTTACCGGCACCGGTCTTCTGCTGGTTTCGTCTTTTGGCGCGATTCACCGAAAAACTTTGCGGGCGGGCGAACAATATGTGGTTGATACCGGACATCTGGTTGCGTGGGAAGGTCAGATGCAATATAACACGCGGAAAGCCGCCAAAAGCGGATTTTTCAGAAGTTTTTTGAGCGGCGAAGGCTTAGTGGCGGAATTTTCGGGTCCCGGCGAAATTTTAATTCAAACCCGAAATTTGCGAGCTTTTGCCGGACTATTGAAACCTTTTTTCCCGTCACAAAGCAGCAGCGGCGGGTTTGACTTTGGAAGTTAACATTGCGGGCGGCTTTACTCGCAAGGATTGCGGAGTAATCAAAAAACCAATGCTTTATAACCTTAATTTTGATAATTAAAATTTCGCCCATGCGTTTTGAGTTCAAACTTCAGTTTGCTTCTTCAACAGCGAAAAGACACGCTGAAGCGTGAACTCAAAACTATCAAAACCTAAATTACAAAGCATTAAGGTTAATTTATTTTTTGTTATCTGCGCCAGTGCGTTCACGTGCGGGCAAGATGCCCGCGCTCCGAGTATTTTACGTTAAAAAAATGGTAGTTTTTAGTAAAACAAATCAAGCCTCAAGAAAAAACAACCACTATGCCGAGATAAAACTCAATGCCCGCGCCGTTTCCAGAGGCGTGGCAATTGGGAAAGTCATTTGCCTGCACGGTCGCAAGCGGCAATTCTACCGCATTGAATTGAATGACTCTCAAATTGAACGCGAATTGCGTCGTTTTCGCGCCGCCGTCCGTTTAGCCCAAAGCCAGATAAAAAAAATCAGCGCAAACAAATCGGAGATTAAAGCCGGCATTTTTGCCGCGCATCTGTTGATTCTGGAAGATAAATCATTACTTGCTAAAATCCAAAACAATATCGCGGAGCAAAAAGTTAACGCGGAATGGGCGGTAAAAGTTGTTACAGACACCTATATTTCAAATTATAAAACCATTGCGGACGAGCATTTACGCGAGAGATATATTGATCTGGAAGATATTGCCGATAGGCTATTGACGGCATTGGGCGGCGGCGGAAAATCAAATATTCCGATGTCCGAAAATTCGATTATTGTCGCAAAAGATGTCAAACCTTCAACTTTAATTGAATTGACCGAAAGCAATCCGAAAGCCATTATTACCGAAAAAGGCGGTTGGACATCGCATACTTTTATTTTGGCGCGAGAAATGAATTTGCCTGCCGTTACCGGATTAAAAGGAATTTTGCGGCGCGTTCAAACCGGCGACAATGTTATTGTCGACGGCTATAACGGAGAAGTTATATTGCAGCCGAATGATGAAACTTATAATAAATATGAAATCGCGGCAGCTAATTTCCGGGAAGTTAATTCCGAAGAATTTGAAGCAATTAAAGGAAAACCTAAAACGCTCGACGGGCGGGAAATTACTATTCGCGCAAATGTAGATTTACCGAAAGGTTACATAAGAGCGCGGCGATTCGGTGCAGAAGGCATCGGGCTTTATCGCTCAGAATTTTTGTTTAATCAATACAAAGGTTTTCCGTCTGAACAAGAACAAATCGAAGCCTATCGAAAAATTGCAGATTTGGTCGGAGAAGATGGCGTGAGAATTCGCACTTTCGATTTGAATGTCGAACAGCTTGCCGACGAAAGTGTTGAAAAAGAACAAAATCCCGCGCTCGGACTGCGCGGAATTCGGCTTGGATTATCACATCACAAAGAATTTCGCACACAGCTTCGCGCTCTGTTGCAAGCCTCTGCCGGAAATAAAATTGACATCGTCTTGCCGATGATTTCCGATGTGTCAGAGATTTTGCTGACAAAGGAAATCTTAAAACAGGAAAAGAATCGATTAAGAAAAAGTAAAATTGAAATTGGAAATCCAAAACTCGGCGCGATGATTGAAGTTCCGTCGGCGGTTTTGACGATTGATGAAATCGCCGGAGAAGTTGATTTTTTGAGTCTTGGGACAAACGACCTCGTACAGTATCTTTTGGCAGTTGACCGCGATAACGAATCGGTAGCCGACTGGTTTCGGACGCTTCATCCGGCGGTTTTGCGGGCGGTTAAAATGGTTTTACAAGCGGCTGAAAATCACGAAATTCCCGCAATTATTTGCGGAGAAATGGCAGGTTCGCCGTTTTACGCGCCGATTTTAGTCGGGCTTGGCGCAACCGTTCTGAGTATGAATGCCAATTCAATTTTGCGCGTCAGGCGGATAATTTCTGGTATCGCGTTTGAAGAAGCACAGGAAATTGTAAAAAACTTGGAAATTTGCAAAACTTCAGCTGAAGTGGAAAATCTGGTTCGTGAAATTTTTAAAGAAAAATGGTCGCATCTTTTCTCGCCGGATCTTTTGCCGTCCCGGAAAAAAATTAGAAAACTTGAAGTTGAAAACTAATTTGTCCACAATCAAAAACTTAACCTTAACTGTAAATGTCGAACAATTTTTGCTAAAATGTATTTGCCTGGCATTTGAAGCAAATCGGGCAGTCGCTTTTTATTATAAAAGAGGAAAGTCCGAACACCGAAGGGCAGCGAGCCGGATAACGTCCGGGCGTTTGATGAAAATTAAACGACGACAAGTGCAACAGAGAACAGACCAGCCGCTTTGATTTTGGATTGTGGATTTCGGATTTCGGAATCAATGATTTGAAATTAGTGGTGATGGGTGAAACGGTGAGGTAAGAGCTTCACCAGCGCGTTTGGTGACAGGCGCGGCTGGGTAAACTCCTCGCGGTGCAAGACCAAATAGAAAAACGCTTGATTATTGAGTTGCCCGCTTAAAAGTTTGAAGAAATTCAAACGGCGTTTTTGGGTAGGTCGCTTGAGCTGTTTGGCGACAAACAGCCTAGATGAATGATTGCCGTCTGTTTATACAGATACAAAATTCGGCTTATAGATTTGTTTCAAATGCTTGGCAATTCTGTGTTTATACTTGTTGAGCGAAAAAAGAGGGAGAAATAAGGTTTTTTATGGCAAACCGGAAAGGTGTATTTATCGGAGCATATATTCCCAATGAGTTAAAGGAATCTCTGCGGCGACGAGCGGCAATCGAGCATCGAACACTTTCACAGGAAATTACGCGAATTTTAGTCGAAGCCGTTCACGGCAAAGGATTACCGGCGGGAAGTGTTGACCGAAGAACTGCCAATGCCGTCCCGCGCCGCCGTGCCACCGACCCGCCGATTCGCCGTCGAGCGGAGGATTTGCCCTATATCGAACCGGAAAATAAAAAATAAATTTTTTCTCAAAATTTAGCAGCAATTAGCGTTGTCAAAAAAATCAAAGGACAACGCTTTTCGCTTTTTGGAAGCGGTTTTGTTAGAATTTTTTTGAATGAATACAAAGTTTTTCTGGCTTTCCATCATTGCTGTCATCATTAGCTTTATCGGCGGTTTTCTAGTAGCAAACGCGCTGAATCGAAACGAAATCAATTTGCTTCAGGCAGAAAACGGACGTTTGAAAAATGTTCAAGCAAAAGTTGATCAAACGAGCGCGGAATTATCTTTGTCGAGTGAAGAAATCCGCCAAAAAATTGCCGAAGCCGACCAAAATCCGACAAATTTTACGTTTCAGAAAAATCTGGGAATTGCGTTGTATAATTACGCGTCAATGAAACAGGATGCCGATTTATTATCCGAAATTTCAAGGATTTTAACTCGTGTTTATGAAAATAATCCAAAGGATACTGATACCGTAATAACGCTTGGGAATATCTATTTTGATTTAGGTTATTTAAATAAAGACAATGAAAATTTTCAGAAAGCGCAAGAGTTCTATCAAAAAGCGTTAGAGCAAAAACCGAATGATGCAAATGTCAGAACGGATTTGGGTTTAATTTATTATTTAACAAATCCGCCCGAAACCGACAAAGCGATTGTCGAATTTCAAAAATCTTTGCTGATAGATTCAAATCACGAAAAAACTTTGCAAGTTATAACACAAGCATTATTGAGCCAAAACAAAAATGTGGAAGCCGAAAAATATCTTTTGCGTTTGAAAGAAGTTAATCCAAACAATCCGACTTTGCCCGAATTGACGGTGCGGCTTAAACAAAAAGATAACTCACAAAAATGAGCAAGTTGTTAATTTTAATTTTACTGATTCTGGTTTTGGCAGCAATAATTGCTTTGCGTTATCGTCGCCAAATCCAAACCGCGCTTTATATTTGGCGGATGCTTAGGAAAATGCGCCGAATGAATAAACCGCAAGAAAAGCAAATCGAAAAAGAAGAAAACGCTAAAGATCTTCAACTTATCCGATGCGCCAAATGCGGAACTTGGATTCCGCAAAAAAATGCTCTGAATCTGCGCTCAAAAACATTTTACTGTTCGGCAAATTGTATGGAACAGGCGGTTAAATTTTGAAAATGCGGAAACACGCACGAAGTAAGTGTGTCGGGTCGCAGCTTGCGCCCTTACTTCGTGCGGGCTTCTGCAATAAGTGAGAAAGTTCTATTTCACCAAAAATAAAAGATTTCAGAAACCCAGCTTGACAAAGTGTTTGATTTTGAATAGATTTTTCTCACCAAATTTCACTAAGCGGACAAAAATAAGTTCAAGCGTTTTGAGTTCCAACTATAATTGGCTTCTTATTTAACGTATCGCCAACTAAAGTTGGAACTCAAAACTTTTTCCTCTTTTTAGTGGAAGCTGATTCGATTTTGCCCACGTTTAACTTTTGGAGAAATAAAAGATGAAATTCGCTGCGAGAATTCAAAACAACTCTGTTCACCGCCGGATTGCCGGATATATTAGTAATTTCCGTAATTTGAATGTTTCTTTCGCGCTAGTCCGTTTGATGGCAATTGTTCTTTTGACGGCATTACTTACTCCGGTATTTTTGTTCAGAGATACGCCAAGCGCAACGGCGGCAATCAATGTTTCCTTAATGCCTGTCAAGCCACTGGCTCTCGTGTCAAACCCGCCAGTGCCATATAACATTTCATCTTCAACTCCGCTGCCGACGGCGGCACTTTCTTCGCTCACGTCGCTGAATTCATTTTTGGCAAGCGGTTATGCTTCGACTATCGGTTTTTTCAGCCCGCCGCAATTGCCCGAAGGTTTTGAAATGGCGAAGCCCGTTTCGCCGTTTGCTGTGTTTGTCTCTTCAATCAGTTCATCCATAGCGGCATTTTTTGGCTTTGGTTCTTCGGCTTCTGCAAAAAAGCTGGCTAACAACACTGCTTCTCTGAATCTGATGCTCGCTCAACCGGCAGGAAGCGTATCATTCGATTTCGACGGCGACGGCAAAGCCGACCTGGCGCGTTGGCGGTCATCTTCAGGTGATTGGCAAATAAAGAACAGTCAAAACGGAGTAACTTCGACTTTTGCGCTGGGCAGCGGCGCGGGCAATCAGATAGCTCCCGCCGATTATGATGGCGACGGCAGAACAGACGCGGCAACTTTTACCGCCGCAACCGGAACTTGGACAATCAAGCGCAGTTCCGACTCGGTAACTCAGATCGTTTCCGGGTTTGGCTTATCCGGCGACATTCCCGTCTCAGGCGATTACGACGGCGACGGCGTGGCTGATGCAGCCGTCTGGCGACCTTCAGATGGCAACTGGATTATTAAACAATCAAGTAACGGCGTGGTTATTTCAACTCCGTTCGGACAAGCGGGCGACATTCCGGTTGCCGGAAACTATGACGGCGATGCGAGGTTGGACTATGCCATATTTCGTCCCTCAAATGGTTATTGGTATGTTTTGGGAAGTTCTTCCGGTTTTGCGTCTTTTCTATGGGGAGCAGGCACGGACACACCTGTTCCCGCCGATTATGACGGCGACGGCAAAACCGATTACGCCGTCTATCGTCCTTCAAACGGTGCTTGGTATGCGTATAAGAGCGGAACTAATGATGGCAGCTATCTGGCGCAGGCTTGGGGTAATTACGGCGACCAGCCTGTTCCGGCTGATTACGACGGCGACGGCAAAGCCGAGTATGCCGTCTGGCGACCGACGACCGGCGTCTGGCACATCGCTAATAGTTCAAACAATACTTATTCCTATCAATCATTGGGAACAGCCGGAGATATAGCCGTTCCGTCCGCCTATCTGAAACAAATCAGCGGTCCGGTTCTGCCTTCGGAATTGGCGAAAAGGCGACTTGCGCCGAAAAATGCGACGGGCGGCACAAATCTGTATTCGAGAAATTTCTCGTGGGGAACTGGACTGGTCGCGCTAGCGGGCAGAGCGGGAATGGATATGGGTTTTGGGATGAGCTACAATTCGCTGATTTGGACGGAATTGAGCAACACGATGGTTTTCGATACCGATAATTCAAACATCTCGCCCGGTTTTCGTTTCGGGTTACCGACCCTTGAGCCGACATATTACGATTCACAGACGGGCAAGTTCGCGTATTTGATGGTGATGCCTTCGGGAGCGCGGGTTGAGTTTAAGCAAACGACGGCATCTAACATTTATGAAACCGTTGATTCTTCATATCTGCAGTTGAAGGTCAACACTCCGCCGGGACCGAATCAAACCGAAACTGCGGCGGAAGACTTGACTTTGACGATGACCGGAACGGACGGCACGCAGTTGAACTACGTTTGGAAAGGCGGTGCTTATCGCTGTAATGAGATAAAAGATACAAATGGCAATTATATCACCGTCAATCACGATGAGAACGGGCTTTTGCAAAGCGTTACCGACACCTTGGGCAGAGTGGTAACGTTCAACTACGACGCACAATTGTATCCGACTTCAATTACGCAAACTTGGAAAACAAACAATGGCGGCGCAGGCGGCACAAACGTTACGCATACTTATGCGACATTCACTTATGGCACGGTAATTATAAACACCGACTTTGGAAGTCGCGGCGTTTATGGTCCGCCAAACGGCACAGTCATCAAAGTATTGAACAAAGTAACTTTTGCCGACAACAGTTCAACGCGGTTTGATTACAACGCCTACGCGCAGGTGTTCAAGATTAGCAATTATGCCGCCGACGGGCAGAATCTGCTGAATTCGGTGAAAACCGATTTGGAGACTCCGGCGGCGGGACAAACCGACTGCCCGCGCTTTACGGAAACGAGAAGCTATGTGCAGAACTTTAACGGCGGCGGTGAAGTCGTCGTTCACAACTCTTTTGAAGAAAATGTAGTATTTAGCGGCGGCGGCGGCGCAGTCGGCTTGGCGACCTTAGCCCAAGTATGGATGGACAATGCGCCGCGCAATCCGGTTTCAAAGACGTGGTTTTACGCTCCCGGCAATTGGGCGGAAGGCTTGTCGTTTGGCACTGAAGATTACGCCGACGGAGCGCAGCAGCGGTGGACGCGCACCAATTGGACGCAGGACGACCCGACTTTAGCCTATAGCTTGAATCCGCGAGTCACGGAATCGAAGGTCGGCGATGCGAGCAATACGAAAAGAACGACAACTGATTATCTGCTGCAAGCGGGAACAAATGTTTCGCTTTACGGACTGGTCAGTGAAGTCAAAGTCTATGACGCAGACCAAAGCACGGTTTTGAAAAGAGCGACGACCAGCTACAACCTAGAAACGAGTTATCTGTCAAGAAGAATAATCGGGTTGCCGTCGCAGAGCGAACTCTATGACGGCAGCAACAATCTGATGGCGAAAGTTACTTATGCATATGACGAAGGCGATTTCACTAACCCAAATTTGCAGCAGACAATTGCGCCCGTTCAACACGATAATACAAACTTTGGAGCAGGCTTTATCATTGGCAGAGGCAATCTGACATCAACAACGCGCTATGATGTTTTGTATCAAAGCGCGGCGGTAACTTCGAGCATCAAATACAACACGGCAGGCGCGGCGGTATCGTCAACCGATCCAATGGGCAGAGAAGTAAAAGTCAGTTATGCCGACAGTTTCAACGATGGAATCAACAATCGTAGCACATTCGCTTATCCGACGACGCTGACGGACGCAGCAGGCAACTTCTCACAAGTGAAATATCGCTATGACACGGGAGCAAATGTGTGGGCGAAATCACCCGCGCCCGCCGGAAATTCAAACGGCAAGGAAACGACGAGAACTTTTGATTCACTCGGCAGATTGGAAAGACAAACCTTACTCAACAACGGAGCATACACGCGCTATGAATATCCGGCTAATCAGATTCAATCAAAAGTTTATTCAACAATTACGGCAGGCGCGGGCGAAGTATTGGCGGAAAGCTATCAGGACGGCGCGGGCAGAGTTCGCCAATCACGCACCGAACACCCAAACAGCGCGGGCGGCTGGTCTGGAAGTTTGGTCGAGTATGACATCTTAGGCAGAGTAACGCGCTCGAGTGTGCCGACGGAGATAGATAATAATTGGCAACCGGCGGGCGATGATGCAACGCGAGGTTTTTTGTGGACAACAAACGAATATGATTGGAAAGGGCGTGTGACGAAAGAAACAAATACGGACGGCACATTCAAAACTGTTTCTTATGAAGGCTGCGGTTGCGCGGGCGGACAAGTAACCACGATTCAAGGCGAAGAAATAGTCGAGAAAGATTGGCAGGGCAATCCGACAAATACGCTTGGAAGAAGAACGCAAAAAGTTTATGCCGACATTCTCGGCAGAACTTACAAGACAGAAATCTTAAATTGGAACGGCTCGGTTTATTCAACCATCATTGCCCAATTTAACGGACGCGACCAAGTAACATCAATTACTCAAACTGAAGCATCAACTTCAGTGAGCCAATTAACGACGATCAGTTACGACGGACACGGGCGGCTCAAGGCGCAGCATCGTCCCGAACAAGACGCTAATACTGCCACCGTCTACAACTACAATGCAGATGACAGCATCTCACTGGTTGTGGACGCAAGAGGCGCAAGTGTCAATTACGGTTACAACAGCAGAGGTCTGATCGAACAAATCAGTTCGGCAGTTCCAAGCGGTTCAAACATTCCGGTTACGCCGACGGTGACCTTCGGCTATGACAACATTGGCAATAGAATATCAATGCAGGACGGACTCGGCACGGTTTCCTACTCCTACAATCAATTGTCGCAGATGACTTCGGAAACCAGAGCATTTAACGACACATTGGCGAATGCGCCTTTGCCGAATAACAGTTTCAGACTCGAATACAGCTACACTTTGGCGGGACAACTGCAATCAATAAAAGACCCGTTTGGACAGCAGATAAATTACACTCACGATAAAGTTGGCAGATTGCAGCAAGTTACCGGTTCAACCGCTTTCGGCGGAATTACCATCTACGCCACGAATCCGCAGTATCGGGCGTGGGGCGGACTCAAGCATCTGGAATACGGCAACGGCGTGCAGTTTAGTATCACGGGCTACAACAACAAACTGCAAGCGACCGGTTTTCAACTGACCGGAGCAAATCAGCAAACGATAATACAGAAAACTTACGATTACTACTCGGACGGCAAACTTCGCAAGTTGGACGACGCGGTTGACGACCGGTTTGACCGTTTGAACATCTACGACCATTTGGGTCGTCCGAAGGTAGGCAAATCAAGCGCGGAAGCCAGAGGCGGCACGGTTGCTCCACAAGATATGCAATCGCAGCTTCCCTTTCGTCAAAGCTACGAGTTTAATGCGTTTGGAAATATGACGCAGAGAAACAATCTGCATTGGGGCATAGATTACTGGTATGGACAGACGAATAATCTCAGTTACACATACCAGAACAACCGGATAACGAATACGGGTTGGACGTATGATGCCGACGGGCGGGTGGTGGAAAGTAACACGCCGGATGATTATCTGAAATCAACCTATGATGCGGGCGGGCAGTTGACGCGCATCGAGAAGCCGTCGGCATCGGACATCTACCGCTATCTGGACGGCAACGGGCGCGAGGTGAAACGCAAGAAGCTGACGTGGACGGAAGATCAGAATGGCAACGGAAGTTGGGTGGAAGAATTGAAGTATTTTATTCGTTCGAGCGTTTTGGGCGGAGAAGTCGTCAGCGAAACAGATTCGACGGGCAGAAAGCTGAAAACGATAGTCAGAGCGGCGGGCGCAACGCTGGCGTGGCAGACGGCTTATTATTACAACAACACGGCAACCGAATATGTCAACTTTGAGCATTCGGATGCAAGCGGGATGAGTTATCGCTCGACGACGGGAAGCGGCGCAGCCATCACGGGCGAAGGAGCGGAAGGCTCTCCGGCGGAACTCGACCCGTTAGGCGGCAATGTCGGGCTGTCGACGCCGTATATTACGTTTGCACCGCCGATTGAACCGGAATATCCGAGTTTGCAGCCGATGAATGAGTTTATGCCAATGTATGTCAACGGACAGCAAGTGTCGGCAACACTCGACGGAATAGCAGTTCCTTATTGGCTGGCAATGCAGTCGCTGGAGAATGGCTCGGCAGTGCAGTGTCCGAACAATTATTGTGGACCGCAAGTCTTTACAAACTCCCAAGGACAAAGCGTATTGAGTTCGCCGTTTCAGGCATACGCAAATGGCACAAGCGGTTATAATGTGCCGGTTTGGGGAAGATATGATGTTACCGTTCTAGGCGAAGAAACGCAGCGAGGCACAGATACAATAATTGGTTGGACATTCCGCGAAGTCGCAAGCGGAACTTCTTCTTGGTTTCTGCCTCAGCAAACTCGGCAATCTGAAGAACGAAAGCTAACTGAAAGGGAAATATCGAATTTCAAGAAAGAACTTGCAGATTCAATGACTCCCGATTGTGCTACATTTCTTTCCCATTTTTTCAGGAATCTTGCTGAACAACGAGAAGATTTAGCTTTTGGTTCAAACAATGCCTTTGCTATATTTGAACTTTTTGATGATGTTGCATCGTATAATGATACGGAAAGTAAAAGCTTTGGTTTCTTCTTTGGTTCAAAGACTCCGGGCAGTTCAGGCAGAATGCCAATAAATGGAAAACCTAATGATGGAAAATCTATGGTTTCTTTCAAAGATTCTCCATCATATACAGATTTCAACAAATCATCCACAAGGAGGGTAGGAACATTGATTCACGAACTTATTCATATTGCCACTCGTAATATAGCTCTTTCTCATGAGCGAATGTATGATTTAGCATATCAATCTGCACTTGAAACTAATCCTTCTTTAAAAATAGAAAAGGTAGCTAATGCTAATGATACTCTTTCCTCAATAATGTTTAATTCAACTTTGGGAATTTTTTGTAAATCAGAATAAAGAAGTTAGGTTATAAATCAATTCTAGTGAGAGGTTAAGTTTATGAGAAAGTTCAATTTGTTAAAGTATTATGTATTAGCGTTAATCTTATTTTTGATGAGTCAAGTTGCGATTGCACAAGATGGATATAAAGGAATTATCCCAATGAAATCCACTTGTTCCGATGTCAAGAATATTCTAGGCAGTGGAGAATGCGGAAAAGTTGAAGAAATGTTTAAGTTTCCAAAGGAAATAATTAAGATTATATATACAACAAAAGAATGCGATGAATTCTATGGAAAGAAATGGAATGTTCCGGTGGGTACGGTCGTTAGCATCACAAGATTTTTTAGAAATCCTCCAACTTTGGAAGATTTGGGAATAACAATTATCGAGTCGGAATATAATAAAAGCTATACTGATGCTATTGGTCAAATTATTTACGAAAAGAAAGATGGTGGATTAATTCTAATAATCTCTGGTAAATATATTTCAGATATAAAATATACTCCAACCTCCGAAGATAACTCGAAAACTTGCAAATGTAATGAGCCTTCAAAACAAAAATAAGGTTTAAATTAAGGTATTTGCGGGCGAAGTAGTAACAATTATACTGCTTCCCGTTAAGACAAACTGAGTTCAATAAGAAAGCGATGGACACGCACCGCTTGGACACAGGACGACCCGACTTTAGCCTATAGCTTGAATCCGCGAGTCACGGAATCGAAGGTCGGCGATGCGACCAATACCAAGCGAACAACGGTTGGCTTGGCAACAATGGATTGATGGCAAAGATCCTTATAGGTGGTTTTGTCAAGATTCTTATGGCAAATTAAAGTATAAAAGATTATTTCGGTAAAAAAGTTTCAATATACCATCTAATAAATTGTTCACCGAAAAGCAGGGAAACAATCGAACCGATGCCCAAAAAGATGCCGAATGGTATTTGGGCTTGAAAATCCTTTTCTTTTTGGCGGGCAATAACCACTATTCCCGCCACTGCGCCTGTAAAAGCACCGATAAAAATTGTTAAAACAGTTAATTGCCAACCGAGAAACGCTCCGACGGCAAACATCATTTTTACATCACCCAAACCCATTGCCTCAATGCCGCGCAGTTTTTTCCAAGCCGTGCCGACAAGCCACAGAGAACCGCCGCCGACCAGAGAGCCTAAAATTGCGCCGAGCAAAGATACAAACCAGGGCGGATAATTTTCTATTTGATTTAATGGAAAAAATTTTAAATCCATAAAATACGACGCATTAAAAAATAAAGGCAGAATCAAGCGGACAAGCAAAGAAAAAACAAGTAACGGATATGTTATGACATTCGGTAAAATCATATTTTCCGCGTCAATAAAAACCAAAGCGATTATTGAAGCAGCAAAAATCAAACAGACGGGCAAAAAAGCATTAAAGCCGATTTGCCAAAAAATGAGTCCAAACAGTAAAGCGGTGAGAAGTTCGACGGCAAAATAACGCGGTGAAATCGGAATCTGACAACGGCGGCATTTTCCTCTTAAAATCAGCCAGCTAAAAAGCGGGATATTGTCGTAGAATTTAATCGGATTTCTGCATTTCGGGCAAGTCGAATTTGGAAAAACAATCGATTCTTCAAGCGGGACGCGATGAATAACGACATTAAGAAAACTTCCGACTGCCGCGCCGCAAATGATAATAAAAATGTAACCAAAGATTTCAGGCAAACCCGTTACGGTTTCAAAAGAAAACAAAGGAATTTGCATCTAGACCTCGACAAAAGATAAGAATACTTTAATGAAAAGTCGGCGGGACAACGCGAGATATAGGTTTCATCTCATTAATATCTTAACTTTTTCGAGCGTAAAGTAAAAGAAAAAACTTTTCCGCTTAAAATTATCTGATTGGGCTGACGGTTGAATTATCGTCATTGCCGCCCGATAAAGCCAATATTGAAACAACGGCAATCGCGCCTATCACGCCAAGCGTAATTAAAATTATATTGCTTGAGCCGGCAGAGTCGGGGTTTTTATCAGTGGCGGAATTTGGACTGTTGATATTTGACGGAGATGTTTGTCCGGCGGCGAGCAGATTTCCTTTAAATAAAACTTCACCAGTTAAAGTGTTGACTTGCGTTTTATTGTTCACCACATTTATTACGAAAACATTTTCTTGATTGAGATTAGAAGCGGTAACCGCGCCGTCGGGAGTTAAAATGTTGAATTTAGTAAAAGGCAAGGCATCAACGGTGATGCTGCCGTTTAAAAGATCGCCGGTAATACTTAAATTATCAAAGTAAAGATTCATTTTAGAGTCAGGCGCGATTTTGATAATTCCGGTTTTGGCAAGTGAAATTTTAGCGGTTGTTTGAGCCGGAGTTTCGATTTCGGCGGGCGACATTATTGAACGTCCGCTGATGACACGCTCGCCATTGATAGTTACAAATTTTTCTCCGCCGCCCGGAGTAATACTTTCAATTGTTAATTCACCCAAAAGTTTTTCCTGAGCAAGCATAAATTTCGGGGATGCTCCCCAAAGCACTAAAAACAAAGTTAATGTAATAATTTTATAAATAAATGTTTTCATAACACACCGGAGGCGGCAATCGGAATTAAACGCTGACAAATCAAATTTTTTCAATAAAATTCAATAAATCGAGCTAACCTATATTTGCTGTTTTATTTTCAACAAGAACTTTACTTGATTTTGCAATTATTTTCAATTTGATAAATGTGGATGAAAAATCCTGATTTGTTTTTATCAGAAAATCATCTGAGTTTATCTGTGTCAATCTGTGGTTTAAAAAATCTTATAAAATAATTTTGTCTAACCGCTTAATTTATCTGTTGAGTATTTGACTTTGAAATTGTTTAAAGATATTATTCGCCTCTCGAACAAATTAATTTACAATTTAAACGACGATTTGTTAGTAATGCGAAAAATTGATTTGACCAGCTTTAATGTGGCGACGAGTGAAACTGCCCGAAACATTAACCGGCGGATTGTGTTAGATTTGATTCGGACTCGTCAACCTGTTTCGCGGGCTGATTTGGCGCGTCTTTCCGGTTTGCAGCGCAGCACGATTTCGGTTATAACTGACCAGCTGGTCGGGGAAAAATGGGTAACTGAAGGAGCTTTCGGGCATCTGCCGCGCGGACGCAAGCCTAGATTTTTGCATTTAAACGTTGAGCGCACCGGCATTATCGGTATCAATGTTCGCCCCGTCGAAACTAAGATTGCGCTGGCTGACCTAAATGCCCAATTTACTGCCCAAGAATCTTTTCCGACGGCGGCAAACGCGGATGATTTTATCACGGATTTAAACGAGCGTGTCGCTACTTTGATTCGGTCGCATCCGCAAGTTTTTTTTGAAGGAATCGGCGTGAGCGTTCCGGGACGAGTTGATTTAGAATCAAAACGGCTGGTTTTTGCTCCCAATCTCGGTTGGCGTGATGTGGATTTTAAAACGCCGCTGGAAAAGGCGACTAACCTGTCGGTGGAAATTGAAAATGCGGCTAATGCCTGCGCTCTGGCTGAAATTTGGTTCGAACAGCGCGGCGAAGGCATCCGCGACCTTGTCGCCGTGACAATTTCCGAAGGCATTGGCACGGGTATTATCGCCAACGGACAATTGATGCGCGGCGCAAAAGGCGTTGCCGGTGAATTTGGTCACGTTTCGATTAAGGAAAACGGCGAATTGTGCAAATGCGGCAATCGCGGCTGTTGGGAAGTTTATGCTTCCAATTCGGCGGCAATAAATCAATATGTTCAGGCGACATCCGGCGGGCGGACAAATAAACAAAACGGAAGTTCCGATAATCGTCAGCCGCCGACTTTCAAGGATATTCTGCGGCTCGCCGAACAAGGCGATGCCAAAGCCGCCGAAGCACTCGACCAAATGGCTTATCATTTGGGAATCGGTTTGACAATGCTGACAACCGGCATCGCGCCGCAAACGATTGTCCTGATTGGCGAAGTAACGCAAGCCTGGAAACGGATTTATCCGATTATCAAGCGCGTCGTCGCCGAGCGTTCGCCGTCAGCCCAAACCATCACCAGAATCGTTCCGGCAGAAGCCGCCGAACAGCCCAGACTGCGCGGTAGCGTCGCACTGATTTTGCAAAAACATTTTGGTGCACCCGCCTTTGCCTGACTTCAAAATAAGTTCGGTTCTCAAAGTGCGGTAATTGTTATAAAGATTTTGTTGTGGACGTGAACAAACTGTTATTTCAGAATTACAAACTGTCATAAAAATTTACGGAGGCTTTAGAGTATGAAACGAAATTTGCTTGCCTGTATCGCATTTTTGATTTGTTTATTGCCGGCATTTATTGGAACGGCGACGGCGCAAACTGTAACCGGCTCGCTGGTCGGTCATGTTGAAGATGTCAACGGCGGCGCAATTCCGGGAGCGCGTGTTGTCGTAACCGATATTGACCGCGGCACGACACGCGAGGTTATGACCAACGAGGAAGGAAATTTTTCGATCGCCAGCGTTGAGCCGGGCGTCTATCGCGTCGAGATAGAGCAGGCGAATTTTAATAAATTCGTCCGCGAGCGCGTGGAGGTTACCATCAACACGACGGTGCGCGCCGATGCCAGATTAGAGCTGGGCGGCGTTACGGAAACAGTTCAAATTACCGGCGACCAAGTTCAGCTAAAAACCGACCGCGCCGATGTCAGCACGCAGATTACCGCCGAACAGGTTGAAGAATTGCCGCTCTCGGTTGACCGCAATTATCAAAGCGTGCTTGAGATTTCACCCGGGGTTACGGAAGCGCAATCAGTCGGCTCGGCTTTCGGTAATCCGAATGGTTCGACGACAAATCGCATCAACGGGCAGAACGAACGCTACAACAATTTTCAACTCGACGGAACGATTAACAATCAAACGAATGTTATCTCGCAAACCGCGATTGTGCCGCCGCCGGAAGCCATTCAAGTGGTTGACGTTTCGACCAATGCCTACGATGCCGAACAAGGTCGGGCGACAGGCGGAGTCATCAATGTGCAAATCAAATCCGGCACGAACAGATTACGAGGCAGCTTGTTTGCATATAATACCAACAGTGCTTTCAAAGCTAAAAACACCCTTTCGACGAGAGAACAACCGAATACCAATCTAAATCAGTTCGGTTTTACTATCGGCGGTCCGGTTATCAAAGATAAAACATTCTTTTTCGGCGATTATCAAGGCGTGCGTAACCGAATTGGGCAAAATATCTTGCTGGATGTTCCGATTGCCGCATTTCGCAACGGCGATTTTTCTTCTTCTTCAACTTTAATTTATGACCCCGGCGTGAACGGGCAAGCGACTCCTTCCTCTCGTCCACAGTTTGCCGGAAACATCATTCCGCAAAATCGGATTAATCCGGTGGCGAGAGCTATTCTTGCTCGCTTGCCGCTGCCGAATCGTCCCGGCTTAACAAATAATTACGAAGCAACCGGCTCGTTTATTCAAGACCGCAATTCGTTTGACGTGAAAATCAATCATAATTTCAGCGAAGCGACAACCTCATTTGTTCGTTACAGCTATTTTAAATCATTAACCTCCGACCTGCCTTCATTCGGCGATCTCGGCGGACCGGCAACCGGCGGCGGCAACACATCATCAGTAGGTCCGGGGTTGAATCAGAGCGTTTCGGCTAATGTAACTCACGTATTTTCACCGAAACTGATTACCGAATTT
>MWZA01000136.1 GCA_002050455.1 Acidobacteria bacterium 5-1
TCTGTGGACAATCGGCGCGGACGGCGACACGAGCCGCGCCGTTCAATTGTCGAAGGGCGAAACGGACGGAAATTTCGGTTTGACCAATCTGGCTGACGGGCGCGTCGCATACATCGCCCGCGTCGGCAGCGATTACGATGTCTGGACGATGAACCCGGACGGCTCGGACGCAAAGCCGCTGACGGCGGATTCGTTCTGGGAAAGCGGCTTGACGGCGACCGCCGACGGGCGTTTTCTGATTTTCATTTCAAACCGGGCGGGCGGCAATCATCTTTTCCGAATGAACGCGGACGGTTCGGACGTCCGGCAGTTGACTTTCGGCGAAGCGGCAGATCACGCGCCCGATTCCTCGCCCGACGGACAATGGATTGTTTATCAATCCTGGTTTGCCGATAAATTCACCCTGCGGAAAATCCCGACCGGCGGCGGCGAATCCGTTCAATTGACCGATTACCAATCGGTGATGCCGTCAATTTCACCCGACGGCAATTCGATTGCCTGCATTTTGCCGAGCGACAGCCGCGCTCATCCGGCAACTCTCGCCGTCATTTCGGCGGCGGGCGGCGAGCCGCAAAAAACCTTCGCGGTCATACCGTTCGGATATTTTTATCAAAGCCCGCGCTGGACACCCGACGGACAAGCCTTGATTTACGCCAAACAGGAAAAGCAAATCGGCAACCTTTGGAAACAACCTTTGGCTGGCGGCGAACCCGCCCAATTGACGAACTTTAATGCCGATATTATTGCCAACTACGCATATTCGTGCGACGGCAGCCGCCTTCTCGTTTCACGCGGTCAGCTTCACACCAACATTGTGTTGATTAAAAATTTCAAATAAAGCAGTTTCTGTATTAACCCCTTTATAAAACTTGACTGAAAATGGTTCAAGTGGTATTCCTTAATACAGTTTAATTACATTTGATAAATCAGTTTAAGGTAGTTTTGGAGGCGTGATGAAAAAGTTTAACCAAGTTTTTTTTGGTTTATGTTTAGGGCTTATTTTAATTGTAAATCTTGCCGCGGCGGGCGAGAAAACACTGAAACGCTCCAAAAGAGTGCAGGACTCGACACAAATAACGGTAGTTCCGTGGGGACCGAGCCAAGAAACGGTCAATGCGGCTAAACTGCGGGTGGAACGCAGTAAAGCGGTGCAGAGCGAATTAAGCGGAACACGCTATCGCCTGCTGGAATTTAATTACCTGGAAAACGACGATAAATCGCAACCGCCGCAAGTTCCGACGCGCTTTCGGGCTGTTTTCTATGATTACACAAACGACCGCACGCTGGTTGCGGAAGGCGATTTTGCGGGCAGCGAAACAATTTCCGTCAGCCGGGCATTTTACCAGCCGCTTCCAAACGATGAAGAATTTGATGAAGCGGTTCAGATTTTGCAAGGAGATAAAAATTTTAGCGGATTATTAAGAAATGAGATGGTCAAACCGTTTCGCCCGATGCCGCCGACGACTGTTTTGGACGGAACAACCGAGCGTTTAGTAAATATCGGTCTTAATGCGCCGGACAATTCCGGTAAAAACGAAGTTGTCAGCGTCAGTCTGAAAAACGGTTGGGTTATTCGCTACGATAAAGGCTCGCCAGAAACATCTCTAGCCGCTCCGACATCCTGCGGCGTGACGAGTGCTAATCAACCGACAAGTGGGCGCGGAACAGCCGGACAATATCAATTAACCGTTTCGCAAGGTGGTTCGCCTCTTTGGGAAATGCTGGTCATTCGTCCGTCAGCTTCGTCCGGGTCAAGTGCTTCGGGAATCGAAGTCCGCGACGTAAAATATAAGGGCAAATCGGTTCTTAAACGCGGGCATGTGCCGATTTTAAACGTAGAATATGCGGGTAATCAGTGCGGACCATATCGGGATTGGCAATATCAGGAAGATATGTTCGACGCTCCTACAACCGGAGCATCCGATCCGGCTGATGGTATTCGGATTTTAGCTTCCGGGCAGATTGCTCAAACTGTTCTTGATAACGGAACTGACATAGGTAACTTTAAGGGTGTGGCAATTTACACGCAAAACAAAGAAACCGTGCTGATAACGGAACTGCAGGCAGGTTGGTATCGCTACATTATGGAGTGGCGTTTTGCCGACGATGGCACGATTCGTCCACGCTACGGTTTTGGCGCAACCAATAACAGTTGTGTTTGTATTGCTCATAATCACCACGCTTACTGGCGTTTTGATTTCGATATCGTCAATCCAAACAATAAAATCTTTCAAGTCGAACGCGGACGCAAATTTCTGCAGCCGATTTTGACGGAAAGATTTCAAAATAAAAATATTCAAACCAATCGCAGTCTGTTGATTCAAAATTCAACCGGCAATGAAGCCTATATGTTGGTGCCAAATCTTACCGACGGCGTTGTCGATACTTTCGGAGCGCACGATTTTTGGGTTCTTCGATATAAAAGTGTTCCTGGCGGAAATTCTGTTCAAAACGAAATTGATGACGGTCGGTTTTGCTGCGGCGGCACATCACAGGGTATCGCAATTGATCCTTGGGTGAATAATGAAACGGTTGTTGACCAAGATATAGTTGTTTGGTATGGAGCGCATTTTATCCATACGGACGGCGAAAACCTAGTCAGTCCTGACCGCAGCGGCGAGATTCTAACCAATTCTTATGTGGTCGGTCCCGATATTCGTCCGATTCGTTGGTAATAATCCTTCTTTGTTAAAGTAAAAAAGGCAAAATCTGTTTGGGAGATTTGCCTTTTTTACTTTAACAAAGTTTGTTTTGACTATTTTTCAACCTTATAAATTATCCTGTCCGCCGTTTGGGTTTCCCTATCAAACACCACATTAAATTTGATTTTGCTCCATACCGGATCGCCAATTCTGACTTCGCCGACACCGGTAAATTTTTTCTGATTGAAAGTTATAACTGTATTAAAAGAAAAAAATAATGTATCAATAAAGTGCCATAATCGATTTAACCTTTGCAATTTCGGGGAAAAGTGAGAAAATCTCTGCTTATGGAAAATCGACGCTCGAACAATCATAATACTCAAGGAATTAGAATTCATCAATCAAAGACGATAAAGAGTAAATGTTACACTCGGAACTTTTAGAAAAACTTTTCGCAGGTGAACCGCGTGCCGTGGCGCGTGCGATTACAAAGGTCGAAAACGGCGCAGACGGTGCCGCTGAAATTATGAAAGCGATTTTTCCAAAAACGGGAAAAGCTGTTGTGGTTGGAATAACGGGTTCGCCCGGCGCGGGAAAATCTTCGCTCGTTGACAAACTCGCACTCTTTTACCGCAGTTGCGGCGAAAAGATTGGAATTGTTTGCGTTGACCCGTCAAGTCCGTTTTCGGGCGGCGCAATTCTCGGCGACCGGATTCGGATGCAGACGCTCGGACTCGATAAAAACGTCTTTATCCGCTCGATGGCGACACGCGGAAATTTGGGCGGACTTTCCCGAAAAACGGTTGATGCGGTAGCGATTTTGGACGCAGCGGGTTTTGATAAAGTGATTGTCGAAACCGTCGGTGTCGGGCAGGATGAAGTCGAGATTGTCAAAACGGCGGATGTTTCGGTGGTCGTTCTCGTTCCCGGAATGGGCGATGATATTCAGGCAATTAAAGCCGGAATTATGGAAATCGGCGATGTTTTCGTGATAAATAAAGCCGACCGTGAGGGCGTTTTGCGAACCGAAAAAGAACTCGAAGCACTTCTGAGTCTTGCGCACCGTCCCGATTTTTGGACTCCGCCGATTGTCAAAACCGTAGCGACGGAAAACAAAGGCATCGAAGATTTATCAAAAGCCATCAAAAGTTATGCTGATTTTCAAAATACGGGTGAAGCGAGTTTAGAGCGCAAGAGAGCAATTGCCCATTGGCGGCTTTTGGAACTCTTGCGCGAAAAACTTTTGTCGAATTTATTGAGTAAAAACGGAACGGCGGGAAAGTTGGATAAACTAGCACGGGAGATTGCCGAAAGGAAAAATAATCCGTATTCGGCGATTGAAGAAATTTTAAAATAGCTATGAAAATCAATCATCTCGGCATTGCCACAAAAGAAATCGAAGAAGCGTTAAAGTTTTGGGAAGACGCGCTTGGGTTAGAGAATGTTCACACGGAAGTTGTCGAAGACCAAAAAGTGCGCGTGGCGATGCTGCCGATTGGCGAAAGCAGAATTGAGTTATTAGAACCAACGAGCGAAGATTCGCCGATAACGAAATTTTTAGAAAAACGCGGCGGCGGAATTCATCATATCGCTGTCGAGGTTGAAAATATTGAAGAAGCCCTGGCGAAACTAAAGAGAGAAGGAATGCGTTTAATAGACGAAAAACCGAGAATCGGTGCGGAAGGCTGTCTTGTCGCGTTTGTCCATCCGACATCTGCTAATGGTGTTTTGCTCGAATTAGTGCAAAGCGAAGATGATAGTTAAAAATGAAGTTTAGAATTTAATAGAGGAAAATTTAATGAATACAAATCTGAGTAATGATAATGAATTTGAAAACGATGCGGAATCTCGTATAGAAACGGAAGTTTCTTCGGAGGTTGAAAGTACGCCGGAAGAATCGGGCGCGGAAGAAAATTTAATCGAAGAAAATATTTCTACGTCCGAAACGGCGGTTTCGCCGACATCGGCTGAAATTACTACGCCAATCGAAGATAACGAAGCGGCAGGTGAAGTTAAAGAAGTCAAAACGGCTTCGGCGGCAACCAGCAACAATCAAGGAATGAGCGCGATGGCTAAAGGATTAGCAGTCATCGCCGTAATATTAGCAATCGGCGCGGGACTTGTTTTTTGGAAAATGAAGGTCGGCACACACGGCGAAAGTCTAAATCGCGTTACCGCCGAAGATATGCAGATAATTCTGAAAGATGCCAATCCGATGCAGCTCAAGGCATTGGCGGAAAGTCCCGAACAAAAAAAGAAAATTTCTGAAAATATTGCCCAACTGCTTGCCGTTGCCAGCCAAGCCCGCAAAGATGGTTTAGCCGATGAGCCGATTGTCAAACAGGAACTCGAAAATATCCGAGCCGTTGTTACCGCCAGCATCTACGACCAGGAAATCAATAAAGATAAAGGTCCGATGCCGCAGTTCGGTTATATTTCGGAAGATCAGGTAAAGGAATTTTGGAACGATACCAGCCACGAAGCCGAATTTCAAAAGTTTATTGATTCAAAACTCACGCTTGCCAGAGAAAGCGGAAAATTTCCAAAAGATAAGGAATTAACCGAAGAAGAACTTAAACAAGCAAAAGATGATTTTGCAAAAATAATGATTTACGCCGAAGAAGCTAAAGAAAAAGGCAGGGACTTGGGTGAAGACTTTAACCGCGAAGTCGAACTGCAAGTCAAACTTCAACAAGCGCAGTTTTTAGCCGGACGTTACGCTCAAAAAGTTTTGGCTGATAAGGTCAAAGTTACTGATGAAGATGTTGCAAAATATATCGCCGAACATCCCGAATATGACACAAAAGAGAAAAAAGCCAAGGCGGAACAAATCCTGAGCCGCGCAAAAGCAGGCGAAGATTTTGCCAAGTTAGCCAACGAATTCAGCCAAGATCCGGGCAATAAAAGTCCGAGCGGCGAACTACAGGGCGGAATTTATAAAGATGTACCAAAAGGACAAATGATGCCTGCCTTCGAGCAAGCGGCGTTGGCTCTCGAATCCGGACAAATTGCTGATAATCTGGTTGAAACGCCTTACGGTTATCATATTATTAAACTTGAAAAAAAGGGCGAAGGCAAAGATGCAAACGGTCAGCCGACCCAAACTTATGATGTCCGTCATATTCTGATTACGACCACCGTTAAAGACCCGACAAACCCGATGGGACGCGAAATACCGGTTACCGAATCGGTCAAAGCAAAACTCGCAGAAGAAAAGCAAAAGCAGGTTTTGGACGAAATCGTGGCAAACAATCCCGTTGAAGTAGCGGAAGATTTTACCGTTCCGCAGCCTTCTCAGGAAGATTTACAACAAATGCAGCAGCAAATGCAACAGCAAATGCCGTCTCGGATGCAGCCTCCGCCGGCTGGTGACATTGAACCTCCGAACAGCCAAGAACCGAAAAAACCTCAACCGAGACAGTAATTGTAAATTGGAGAATGGAAAGTGGAAAATTGATTTTCATCATCCATTTTCCATTTTTTGTTTTCCATTATGATTTTTGGCGACTGTCGCATCGAAGTAATTCCCGATACTGAATTCAGACTCGACGGCGGAGCAATGTTCGGCGTTGTCCCGCGCGTTTTGTGGGAAAAAGTTTGTCCGCCCGACGAGTTTAATCGTATCAAGTTGAATATGAATTGCTTATTCATTGAAACTCCGACGGAAAAAATTCTCATAGAAACTGGCATCGGTGAAAAATGGACGGAAAAACAGATGCAGATGTACGGCATTTTCCGCAAAAAATCTTTTGCCGAAACGCTTTTTGAAAAAGCAGGCTGCAAACCCGAAGATATTTCAATTGTCGTCAACACGCATCTGCATTTTGACCACGCGGGCGGAAATACGATTTTAAATAACAAAGGCATTGCCGTTCCGCAATTTCCCAATGCTCGTTACTTCCTAGCAAAGAGCGAATTTGAACACGCCGAAAATCCGCACGAACGTGATAGAGCAAGCTATCTTTCAGAAAATTGGCGACCTTTGCAGAAAAGCAGTCAACTCGAATTAAAAGACGACATTTATCAAATCGTTGAAGGACTGACGATGGAGCGGGTTCGCGGACATTCGGAAACGATGCAAACCGTTTGTTTAAAGCGCGGCGGTCAGACGCTTTACGGTTTCGCGGACTTGATTCCGACTCGTTATCATCTGCCTTTACCTTGGATTATGAGTTATGATTTGTTTCCGACGGAAACTTTGGAAGCCAAACGCAAACTTTTGCCGCAAGCCGTGCGTGAAGATTGGATATGTCTTTTCTATCACGATTTTGAAATGCCGCTTTGCCGTTTGACGGAAATTGACGGAAGATTGAAAGCTGTTAAATATGATGAGTAAATACGAAATAACTATCTATTGGAGTGAAGAAGACAAAGCGTTTATTGCCGAAGTTCCCGAACTCGCGGGTTGTATGGCGGACGGTGAAACTTATCAAGCGGCGTTAGCAAATGCGGAAATTATTATTCAATCCTGGGTTGAAACGGCGAAAGAATTAGGTCGTAAAATCCCCGAACCAAAAAGTAGATTGGTTTTTGCTTAAAATGAAAAATGAATTTCCAAAATTAACTTTACCAGAATGGTTTGATGAAAGAATGGAAGCCGAAATGTCGCCAAGAGGCTATCTGAGCCATTCAATTGTTGAAGTAGAAGATGGAAAACGCTATGAGGTTTTCTTTTATGATGCAATTAGTTTAAAGCAAGTTTCGGAATCAGAGATTAAATTAAACAGACCTTATGTTGCTGAAATCGGCATGATTGTTTTACCCGAAGTTACGCTTAAAAATATTTATAAAGCAATAAAATCTTTAGCAAAAGAAGGATACTTTGAAAAATTAAAAGAATTATAAAAATGGAACAAGTAAAAATCGGAATTATCGGCGGCAGCGGTTTATATCAGATGCCGGAATTGACGGACATCGAAGAAGTTGAAGTGAACACGCCGTTCGGCAAGCCGTCGGACGCTTTTATTATCGGAACTTTGGAAGGCGAGCGCGTCGCGTTTTTGCCGCGACACGGGCGCGGGCATAAACTTACGCCGTCGGAACTTCCCTTTCGCGCCAACATTTACGCGATGAAACTTTTAGGCATTGATTATGTTTTGTCGGTTTCGGCGGTTGGAAGTTTGCAGGAACAATACGCGCCGACCGATATGGTGATTCCCGACCAGTTTTTTGACCGAACACGCGCCCGCGCTTCTGAATCAACTTTTTTTGGCAACGGAATTGTCGGACATATCACGTTTTCGCATCCGGTTTGCGAAGAATTAGGCAATATTTTGGAAGCATCGTGCAAAACGATTGAAAATTTGAAAGTGCATCGCGGCGGAACGTATCTTTGTATGGAAGGTCCCGCGTTTTCGACCAAAGCCGAATCAAATGTTTATAGAAGCTGGGGAATGGACATTATCGGAATGACGAATTTGCAGGAAGCGAAACTCGCCCGCGAAGCCGAAATTGCGTATGCAACTCTGGCTTTAGTTACTGATTATGATTGCTGGCACGAAGACCACGATTCGGTTTCGGTTGAGATGGTTATCGAATATCTACACAGAAACGTGCGAAACGCGCAGCTTGTTCTGAAAGAAGCCGTCAAAAGAGTTGCGGCAAAAGAAACGCCGAATCCGTTTGCAGGCGCGTCTCGAAACGCGATTTTCACCGCGCCGGAACATTGGAACGCGGAAACGGCGGAAAATCTGGAAGCGATTATCGGAAAATACGCATCGAAGTAGTAAAATGGAAACTGAGGTGAAACTTTATGAATGAAAATTTGGTTCTGGACAAATCATTTGCGTCGGCATCGGGCGTTCTTTTGCTTCGTAACGGCGAGATTGTCGAATTTTTCCCGCAAACTTCCAACGGGAGGGATTTGGGTTTATCCGATGAAATCGTTTTGACGAAAGCCGGAGAAGCGGAATTGACCGAAGCGTTACAGGATTTTGTCGCTAAAATGAAGCATCTAAATAAAAAGATGGATGAAGACCAAAGGGAAATTGATTCTCTAAAGGCTGAATCCGTCAAAACTCTGAATAGAATCGAAACTTCGCTTAAAAAATTAGAAGCATTCGTCAAATAATGAATTTGAAAGAAATTATCGGCGCGGTCAAAGACCAGCTTATTTTGTCCGAAAAACTCGCGCAAAACAAAGAAGATATTGCGCGGGTCAGAAGCGAATTGAAACAGTTGGAAGACAAAGTCGAGCGGCTGACCGAAGTGGTTCAAAAACTTCCCGAAGCGATTCTTCGCCTCGTAAAAGAGGAAATATGGGAATTTCACGAAAAGGAAGCCGCGAATCGAAAAATCGCGCTTCTCGAACTCGAAAATAAATTTCTCAAAACAGGAAAATCTTTGCCGCCGGGTAAAGAGAAAAAGTAATTATGAAAAAAGCAATCTTAATTTTCAGCTTTATAATTTTAAGTTTTACGTCAGCGGCTTTCGCGCAAAAACAAATCGAACCACAGGTTCAGCGCGACCCGATTTTGGAAGCCGATGCGAAACACAATTTGGAAGTCGCACAGCAGTATTTCAAACTGAAAAAGGCTTACAAAGCTGTGTTGATGCGCTTTGAAGAAACCTTTGCGGCTTATCCCGAATTTTCCAAAATGGATGAATTTCTTTATCTGGCGGGAATGAGCAGTTATTATCTATCGGAAAATAAAGGCAAACAGAAAATCGTTTCGGAAGAAGAAAAGAAAAAATTTGCGCCCGAAAAACTGCGCGAAGATGCGGTTGCGTATCTGGCGGCAATCGTCGAAAAATATCCGCAAAGCCAATATAAAGACGAGGCGGAAAAGACTTTGAAAGAACTTGAAGCAAAAAAATGAACTTAAACCAAGTTACGATTTATACTGACAAACCAATTGAAACGGTTGAGTTTTATCAGAAACTTGGTTTGCGATTAATTGTTGACAGTTTGCCGCGTTATGCGCGTCTTCTATGTCCCGACGGCGATTCGACGCTTTCCGTAAATATCACAGAAGAAATTTCGCCAAATTCAAACATCGTGCTTTATTTTGAATGCGGAGATTTGGATGCGAAAGTTGCGGAACTCAAAAATCTCGGTTTGCCGTTTGTGTCAGAACTGATTGACCAAACTTGGCTGTGGCGCGAGGCTTATCTGAAAGACCCGAATAATAACAAAATCTGTCTTTACCACGCGGGCGAAAATCGCCAAAACCCGCCGTGGCGTGTAAGATAATCTTTTTACACATTAATATAATAGGAGAATATTTTAATAAATGTCTTTAACAGTTGTCGGTTCAGTTGCGTTTGACGCGGTGGAAACACCTTTTGGCAAGCGCGACAAACTTTTGGGTGGCGCGGGAACGCACTTTGCGCTTTCATCGAGTTTTTTTACAAATGTTCGCGTCATCGGCGTTGTCGGCAGCGATTTTACCGATGCGGAATGGGACGTTTTCAAACGTCATAATATAAATACGGACGATATTGAAGTTGTCGCGGACGGCAAAACATTTTTTTGGCGCGGGCGTTATGATTACGATTTGAACATGGCGCACACTTTGGAAACGCAGTTAAATGTGTTTGAAACATTTCAGCCGAAGCCTTCCGAAAAATCGAAAAACTCGCGTCTTTTGTTTTTGGCGAATATCTTGCCGATGCTGCAAAAAGAAGTCCGCGAACAATGTCCAGACGCGGAATTTGTGGCAATGGACACGATGAATTTTTGGATTGATTCAATGAAAGATGCAGTTATCGAAACTTTGAAAGTCGTTGATTGCGTGATAATAAATGATGCCGAAGCCAGACAACTTGCGGACGAGCCGAATATTCACAAAGCCGCGAAAAAACTGATGGAAATCGGAGATTTACGCGCTTTAGTTATCAAACGCGGTGAATATGGCGCGGCACTTTTTACGAAAGAGAATTATTTTGCGATTCCGGCTTATCCGCTTGAATCGGTTTTTGACCCGACGGGTGCGGGCGATACGTTTGCCGGCGGTTTTATGGGTTATTTGGCAAGCCAAGTGGAAATTACCGAAGATTCATTAAGACGCGCAATGATTTACGGTTCAGTAATGGCTTCGTTTAACGTCGAAGAATTCGGCACGGAACGGGTTGACCGTTTGACGCACGATGAAATCAACGAGCGTTTTCGTAATTTCAAACAAATTACGCACTTTGAAGAAATTCCGTTTGAACGCGCCACTTCCGCTTAGTTTTCCAAAAACGGTAAATATAAATAAAAAAGCAGAGTAAAAATTTTTACTTTGCTTTTTTTATGCTTTCGGGTTTATTATTTTTCATATTTTCCACAAATTTCTATCCGAAAATTTGTAAATGTTAAAACGAACTAAGCCGCTGCTGACGGATTCTGCGCTTTCGTCATTAAATTATCTGATTGCAATTGTTAGCTTTATTGCGTTAGCCTGTCTTTCAATCGGCATTGCCGCTTCTTCCCGAAATATCCAAGCGTTACAGCGTTGGATTTTAATTTCATTTTTGATTTTATTTTCTCTTTTCGGATTGATTTTTTCCGTTTGGCTGATTCTTCGCCAAGCCCACCAAAACGCCGTCAGTATAGCCGGTAAAAAAACTGATTGGAAAATAATGCCGCACGAAAATCAACGAGCAAAATTGAATAAAGAAGTGCGCGAAATTGCTTCGATACTGGAAACTCCCGAAGAACAGTTCAGCGATTTGGTTTCCGCATACATCGTGGCGGTGGATTTGGCTCTGCGACAGATTCAAGAGGAAGCCAATATGCCTTTAATGCGCTATGTTCGAATTGGTAATGCCGAATTTGATGCAGTATTGATAAAACAAGATTTTGCTATCTGTATCGAACTTGTCTTTTTGGTTACGCCAGTTGTGCCGCAGGAAAAAATTAACCTGCTGCTCAATAAAACTCTCGTTGCTCAAAAGACTTTCAAACAAATAAATTTCGAGGCGAAAACTAAACTCCTGCTAGTTTTGGTAACGCAGCTTGACCGAACTCAAGAAAAGGAACTTCGCTCAAATCTTATCAAAAAATTCTCGTCAACACCGGTTGATGTTGATATTCGCTTGATGGATTTTGAAAGTTTGCAGAAGATTTACATGATAGGTTAATTCAGTTATTAGTTATCAGTCAACAAATACATCATCGGCTATTGACAATTTGCTAACCAATAACTGATAACTGATAACTGATAAAATTATGCTTGAAAACAAAGTAGGAATGATTTTTGGAGTCGCCAACCAGCGTTCAATCGCCTGGGCGTGCGCTCAGGCGTGCGGGCAGCAAGGCGCGAAACTAGCTTTCACTTATCAAGGCGAAAGGCTGAAAGAAAATGTCGAAAAATTAACAAAAGATATGCCGGAAGCGGTTATTGTGCCGTGCGACGTTACAAATCAGGCGGAAGTTGACGCGGCGTTTGAATCGGTTGACAAGCAATTCGGCAGACTTGATTTTCTGATTCATTCAATTGCCTTTGCGCCGAAAGAAGCACTCGAAGGCGAATTTTTGACGACTACCCGCGATGCGTTTTTAACTGCGCTTGAAATCAGCGCGTTTTCGCTGACTCAACTATCGCTGGCGGCAGTTCCGTTGATGAAAGACGGCGGCAGTATTGTTACAATGAGTTATTACGGGGCGGAAAAGGTTGTCCAAAATTACAATGTGATGGGCGTGGCAAAAGCCGCGCTCGAAGCGTCCACGCGATATTTGGCGGAAGATTTGGGCAAGCAAAACATTCGCGTCAACGCCATCAGCGCGGGTCCAATCAACACGCTTTCGGCTCGCGGCGTAAAAAATATGGGCGCAATGCTCAAACATATTGCTGAAAAAACACCGCTTCGCCGCAATGTCGAAGCCCGCGAAGTCGGCAACACCGCGCTCTTTTTGGTCAGCGACCTTTCATCGGCAATCACGGGCGAAACCATACACGTTGATTGCGGTTTTAACATCATCGGTATTTAGTTTAGGAAGTCTAGGAAATCTGGAAAGTCAATAAGGTTTTCTTCCTAGACTTCCCAGACTTATTATGGCAAAAACAAAAGCAAATAAAACAAAAACTAAAAAACCTGAGCCGAAAGTGCCGGAAACTATCGCTGAAGCAAAAGAACAAGAACAAAATCCTTACTGGCAAACGACCGAAGACGAAATTTTGCTTCGCTCACCCGAACCGAGCGATATATTTAAGAGTTCGGATTCGTGGCGTGTTTTTCGGATTTTGGGCGAGTTTGTCGGCGGATTTGACAGCTTGGCAACAATTACGCGCGGTGTTACCGTTTTCGGCTCGGCACGAACCGGCGAAAACAACGAAAACTACATTGCGGCGCGTGAAACCGGCAGATTATTGGCGGAAGCCGGCTTTGAAGTTATCACGGGCGGCGGACCCGGAATTATGGAAGCGGCGAACCGCGGCGCGTTTGAAGCGGGAAAGGTTTCAGTCGGCTGCAACATCGAACTGCCGTTTGAGCAGATAGAGAATCCGTATCAAACAAAAAGTTTGACGTTTAAATACTTTTTTGTCCGCAAGACGATGTTCATCAAATACAGCAATGCTTATGTTATTTTTCCGGGCGGTTATGGCACGATGGACGAAGTTTTTGAAGCATTAACGCTGATTCAAACGCGGAAAATCCGCAACTTTCCAATCGTTTTGTTCAATTCGCAGTATTGGCGCGGGCTTCTCTCTTGGATGACCTCAACAATGCTACACGATAAGAACATCAACGCGAAAGATTTGGGTTTGATACATTTAACCGATTCACCAAAGGACGCGGTTGATTTTATTATTAAACGCCATGAGGAAAACAACCACGTTCAAAAGTAGAATAATCTGCGAAATAGCGCGTTAGTTTTGATTTAGCTTTTCCTGATTTTATACGCTTGAATGGCTTCCGCCGCGCCTTCGTGCATAATTTCCGGGCGATGATAACGCCAATGTTTTTCAAATTCCTCATCCGTCATCGCAGATTTTTTTTGGCGTTCCCGCATTTTCAAAAAATTTTCGCACCAATCGCGTATTTCCGAATTTTGATTCAACGCGGTTCGCGCTCCGTGCATCAAATTGTCGCGTTCCATAATTTGGTCTCCTTTTGTTTGATTTTTTATATTAAAACTTTTTCGCTAAAACCAGCGTAAAAACAACAACTTAATTTTCTCTTTTGGAGTATTTTGCGTGAAAAAATTATTTGTCAGTTCACTGTTAATTTTATCATTTTTAACCAACATTAGTTTTGCACAAACGGCGAAAAGTTCGCAAGCATCGCCGCCAAGCGCGACAGTGAAAACCGCCCCGACACAGCAAGGTGTCGAAGTTCCGTTTCTCAACAAAACTTTGTCAAACGGTTTGGAAATTATCGTTTTGCCGGATGCCAGCGTGCCGATTGTAACGGTGGAAATGGCTGTCCGCAACGGCTCTTTTACCGAACCGCCTGAACTTAATGGTTTATCGCATCTTTACGAACATATTTTCTTTAAACCGAATGAAGCTAATTTGCTTTACAGATGCGAAATCGCTCGTCAATACAGAAATACCGCATATTTTAACAGCGAAAACTGCGCGGAAAAGCTGAAGTTGGAATCTAAAATCGGGAATGTCGCTTATCTGAACGATGCCGACCAGTTGGACATTTATAACGGCAGAACTCAAGAAGAAATCGTCGAGTATTTTTACATCACAACCAGCCCGTTTCTGTCGAGCGCGATGCGCCTGATAAACGACGCGGTTCGCTATCCGACATTTGACAGCAAAGAATTGGAACAGGAAAAGCGCGTGGTGGTTGGCGAAATTGACCGCAACGAATCAAACCCGTTTTTTTATTTGAATCGCGCACTCAGCGATAAACTTTTCTATAAATATCCGACGCGCAAAAATCCGCTCGGCACGCGCGAAACGGTTTTGTCGGCAACGACCGATAAAATGCGCCTTATTCAGTCGCGTTATTACGTGCCGAATAATGCGGCATTAATTGTTACGGGCGATGTCAAACCGGATGAAGTTTTTAAATTAGCTGAGCAGATTTACGGCAGTTGGGAAAAGCGGAAAGTTGATCCGTTCGCGGAATTTCCGTTGGTCGAACATCCGCCTTTAACAAAAAGCGAAGGCGTAATCGTGCAGCAGCCGGTGCAAAATGTGCTGATTCAAATCGGCTGGCAAGGACCTTCAATCGGCAAGGACGACGCGGCAACCTATGCGGCGGACGTTTATTCATATATTTTGACACAGCCGAATTCGCGTTTTCAGCGTAATCTGGTTGATTCGGGTTTGGTTGCCGCCGCCAACATCGGTTATCTGACTCAGAGAAATGTCGGACCTATCATTTTGACTTTAGTTACAACGCCCGACCGAGCAAAAGCCGCGCTGAAAGCGGTTTATGCAGAAATCGCGCAGTTTGACAAGCCGGATTATTTCACCGACGAAGAACTCGAAAATGCCAAGACAATTCTTGAATCGAGAGATTTGTTCGAGCGCGAAAAACTCAGCGATTATGCCCATACATTGGGCTTTTGGTGGTCTTCAACCGGCATTGATTATTTTCGCGGATATTATAAAAATCTGCGTGCCACCTCGCGTGAAAACATCAATCGTTACGTCAATACCTATATTCAAGGCAAACCGCACGTCGGTATCGCCCTTATTTCATCGGACGCGCAAGCCAGAGTTAAAATTACGGAAGAAGACTTGATTGGAAAATAAATATGAAAGTTATCAGTTGTCAGTTATCAGTTGTCAGTAAAAACTTGTTTTTAGTAAGTTTGCTGATTTTGTCTTTTGTTATTACAAATTTTGCTCAAACGGGCAAGTCGGCGATTGCCAGACAAGCCGAACTCGTCACGGAATTTGATGTCAACGGCTTAAAAGTTTTGGTTAAACGCCGTCAGCACGCGCCGACGGTTGCCGCCGGACTTTT
The DNA here is from genome assembly GCA_002050455.1 of Acidobacteria bacterium 5-1. Taxonomy (GTDB): domain Bacteria; phylum Acidobacteriota; class Blastocatellia; order Pyrinomonadales; family Pyrinomonadaceae. Next base: position 15,498 of record MWZA01000136.1, read on the forward strand.
TATTCGCGGCGGCGCACGAAACATCAACGATAAAAACGCCGGAATCGAAAATATGATGCTTGAGGTCGCCACCGAAGGCAGTAAAAATTTCCCGCGTGAGGTTTTGCGAAAAGAACTTTCGCGCACGGGCAGCAGTGTCGGTTCGGCATCAAGCAGTGATTACAGTGTTATTAGTTTAGCCTCGACGCGGCGTAATTTTGACCGTTCGTGGGATATTTTCACCGATTTGATACTTAATCCGACATTTACCGACAGCGATATTGGACAGGTGCGGGAAAGAATTATCACCGGTTTGCGCGAACAGGAAACCGACAATGATAATTATCTACAGATTTTGCAGGACCGAATAATTTACTCCAATCATCCATACTCCAACGATGTTCGCGGAACAATCGAAACCGTCGGCAAGTTCACGGCTAAAGATCTGCGCGAGTATCATCAAAAGGTGATGCAGAGTTCGCGGCTTCTGCTCGTCGTCGTCGGCGATGTTGACCCGAATGAACTGCAAAAACGCATTACCGCCACGCTCGGCAAACTGCCGCGCGGCGAATATAAGGAGCAGCCTTATCCTGCGCTCGATTTTTCCAAAGCGACGCTCGACATAACTTCCCGCACTTTGCCAACCAATTATATTCAAGGTGTTTTTAACGCTCCGTCGTTAAACAATCCCGATTATTCGGCAATGCGCGTGGCTGTCGCTATTTTGCAGGGTCTGGTTTACAGTGAAGTTCGTGATAAACGCCAGCTTTCCTATCTGCCGAATGCGGAATTAGGTTCGTCTTCGGCAAATACGGCAAATATCTATGTTACCGCAGTTGATGCAAATCAAGCGGTCAGCGTGATGCTCGACCAGATAAATAATTTAAAAAACAAACAGATAAACAAAGAGATAATTTCCGGCGTGGCAGAACATTTTCTGACAACTTATTATCTCGGACAGGAAACCAACGCCGCGCAAGCCGCCGAACTCGCTAAATATGAATTAATTGGCGGCGGCTGGCGCAATGCTTTTGATTTTTTGGACAAGGTTCGTCAGGTTACGCCCGAACAGGTGCAGGCGGTTTCAAAAAAATATATGAAGAACATTCGCTTTGTTGTGGTCGGTAATCCTGCCGCGATTGATAAAAGAATTTTCCTGCCGAATTAAAATTACAGTTAAACAAAACAAAAAAAGGTAAAGTTTTTAGCTTTACCCTTTTCTATTTTTGCCGAAGTAGTCGGACACGCATTAAGTTAAATTATCGGCAGAGTTCTGAGTTCAAACTTTAGTTTGCTTTGTTCAGCAAAAGACACGATAAATCGTGAACTCAGAACGCTTTTTAGTTATATTTAAATTTGTCCTACTATTTACCTAACCGTCTTTTTCGTTTTGCCTGCCCTTACCTTCACTCGGAGATATAGGTTTCTGCTCCGGTTGAGGTTCGCTTTTGCGCGGCGGCTCGCTTTTTGGTGCAGGCGGTTCATCGCGTTTTGGAGTCGGGTCGGAGCGCGGCGGTTCTGATTCCTGTATCGGCGGCTGTCTTTCCTTGCGCGGCGGTGGAATGTAATCCGGCGGCGCAGACTGCACGTCTTCATCCTCCTTGCGCGGTTTGTAGATTGGTCTGCTATTATCGGATTTTCCGTCGGTTGGACGAATCGGCGGAGAAATTTCCTTTTGCGTCGAATTATTCATTTCCGAATTATCGTCGGTTTGTATAATAGTTGAGCGCGGCTGCCGCTTAACCGCGCCTGTATCGCGGATTAGCGGAGTTGCTTCAGTTCCGCTTTTAACTTCCGTATTCGGATTTTTTTCAACCGGCAGACGGTCACCATAGATTCGCTCGGTGTGAAGTTTCCCGTCCATTGAAACACCGATTTTTCTGTCAATCGCGCCGGTTTTGACCTGCGTTTCAACTCTTTCAATTCTCGGATTTTCAGCGCGAATTTCATTGCTCACCTTGCCGTTCAAATCCTTCAAAGTTGGAAGAGGAGGCGGATTTCGGATTTCCGAAGGCGTTTCCGATAAAACCTTTTTTGCTACTTCAGGCGGTGCAATGCGAAAATTTTTTCCTGTGCCGAACTCGATTGCCGCAACGCTGACCACTCCCGTTAGCGGAACTTTTGAAAAAGGCAGTCCCGGACTAATCAATATCGCGCTTGGCGGCATCGGCGAAGGATTCGGTGTCGGATTTACGACAACGGTTGTGTTATTGACAATTGTTGTGTTGTAACGGCGGCGGTCAACATACGTTGAACGATTATAATTGTAATAACCGTAATCGTAAGGCAGCGGATACCAGCAAATTAAACTGCCTGAATAAGTTACCACAACCAAAGCCGGATTCCACCAACTGCGTCGCGGGCGATATCGTCCGTAAGGCGACCAATACCAGCCATCGTCATAAACCCAACGTCCGTGATGATATGTCGCCCAGCCCCACGGCTCGTCGTTCACCCACGTCCAGCCGTAAGGCGGAATCCAACGCCATTGACCATAGCGATACGGCGACCAATTATCATAACTTGAAGTAGCATTGCGATAAGGTTTCCAGACATAACCGTATTTGCGCGTGTAAATCCATTCGCCGTAATCGCTTAAATCTTCCGCGCCGTAAATGTCGCGGTCATAATATTTATCATAATCGGCTCTTTGCAGACGCTTGGCGATAATCGCGTCGCGCCCCAAAGCCCAACTGTCAAACTCATCGGCGTAGCGTGAAGCATCGGTTGTGTCCCATTCGCCCGCATAATTTCCGGCGATTTGAAGTTCCGCGCTCCGTCCGCTGCGAAGCGTAAAACCCGAATTATCTGAATAAATCCGCGCTTGCCCGCCGTCGCTGACAGTTACGCGAACTGTTGTATCATCTTTGTCGCCCGCGTCTATGCGATATATTCCCGCCTGTCGTATGGCAACGGTTGATTGCGGCGCGTCAATCTCAAAAAACGTGCGGTCTTTGTCAAAATTCAACACGCGCAAACTCATCGTTCCCTGCGACAGACTGAGCGCAATGCCTTCATCGCGCAAGGTCGTAACTTTCAGATAAGCATTTTCGGAAAGACGCAAATAATTGTAGCTGTTAAACTGAATTTCAAGCCGCGAGTTAATATCGGTGGCGATTTCGTCACCTTCGACAATCGGCAGATTTTGCGTCGCGCGTTCCCAATTCTGACTGTCGGCGTGTCTGATTTGCGCCGCGCCGCGCAGAAAACTGATTCGCGCCACTCGTGCCGTTATCTCCGGCGTGTAATCATCCGTGTCGTCGGATGCGAGCGCACTTCCGCCATTCGATAAAAAAATGGGCAGTAGGAGGAATACCCAAAGAATTTTCTTTGTTAAACGCATATATTTTTCTCCTTAATATCTCGTTTCTTCTCCGGGAAGAGTTTGACAATCGAACTTCTTCAACTTTCGCTTGCATTTACAGGCAAAAATTATACCGAGTAAATTGCCCTTAACGGCAGTTAGATTAGTGCTGAAATTGTTGGCTGAAAAATGCCTGTTGTAATCAGACGAAGCATAAAATGTCGGAAAACGAATAAACATAATACTATATGGTATAAAGAATACTATATGGTATAAAGAAATTTAATCGGTAGTTTAATACAAAAAATTTAATTCCTTCAATTTCAATTTTGCAGAGTCGGAAACTAAGGCTAAGATTAGGGCAGAAAATTTTTTGATTTACTTTTTAAAAAATCCGTCGGAGAATAAATGAAATTTTACAGTGATATTCTAGGGCTTATCGGCAACACGCCGCTGGTTAAAATCAACCAACTTACCAGCCATCACAAAATTAAAGCTCAAGTTTTTGCTAAAATGGAAAGCCTTAATCCGGGTTATTCGGTCAAAGACCGCATCGGAATTTCGATGATTGAAGCCGCCGAAAAAGACGGCACGTTAAAGCCCGGCGGCATGATTATCGAAGCGACTTCGGGTAACACGGGCATCGGTTTGGCATTGGCGGCGGCGGTTAAAGGCTATAAATGTATTTTTGTTTTAACTGATAAGGTTTCGGTTGAAAAACTGCGTTATTTAAAATCGGTCGGTGCAGACGTGGTCGTTGTTCCTGCCGCCGCCAAACACGGAACGCCCGACCATTATGTTGAAACTGCCAAACGCATCGCGTCGGAGTTGCCTAATACTTTTTATCCCGACCAATACAATCATCCGGCAAATCCTGCCGCACATTATCGCACAACCGGACCGGAAATCTGGAACGATACGGACGGCAAACTCACGCATTTTGTTTCCGGCATCGGTACCGGCGGCACAATCAGCGGCACGGGCAGATATTTAAAGGAAAAAAATCCGAACATTCAGATTATCGGCGCAGACCCTTACGGCTCAATATTTAAAACTTATAAAGAAAGCGGTCATGTTCCCGAACCCACGCCGTATTTGGTTGAAGGCATCGGACAAAGCCATCCGGTTGGCAACGCCAATATGAAAATTATTGACGAGATCATCAATGTTACCGACCGCGAATCTTTTGAATTTGCACGGCAGCTTTCGCGCGTCGAAGGCATTTTTTGCGGTGGTTCGACCGGAACAAATTTCGCCGCCGCATTAAAAGTGGCAAAAAATTTGGATGAAAACGGTCTTATAGTATTTATTGTTTGCGACACTGGCGAACATTATTTGACTAAATTTCATTCTGACGAATGGATGAAGGAAAAACTCCTTCTCGAACCACAAAAAATCACGGCGGGTTTGATTATCGAAACTAAAAATTCGGGTGCGCCAAAAGAAGTTATTTCCGTTGCGCCCGACGATATTGTCGGTGACGCGCTGGCGAAAATGACCGAAAACAGCGTAACGCAAATTCCTGTTTTGGAAGATTACAAAAGCGTCGGCTCACTCAAAGAAAGCCGTGTTTTAACAAAATTGCTCGAAAACCGTGATTTATTAAACGCCAAGGTGAGCGAAGTGATGGACAAGAGTTTTCCCGTCTTGGATGTTGATGCAAGTTTCAATGAAATAAAGGCGCAATTGCAAAAATCTCCGGCGGTTTTAATCGAAGATTTTAAACGTATTACCGGAATCATTACCAGAACTGACGTTTTGGATTTACAAAAGTAGTTAAAACGAAGGAATAAAATGATGAATGATGAACAGGAAAACACGAAAGAACCGTTGAAGGAAGATTTGGCAAAAAAAGAACCGGGTTCTCTTTTAGAATCGGAAATCGGAGTGCAGAATTTTGACCAAACCATATCAAGTTTAACTCTTCCGAAACATCTACTCGAAGCGGATGATTGGACAATGAAGGCACTGGACTCAAACGTTCACCAAGAAAAAAAACAAGACAAATGGGAGATGCCGCCGCCAATTTTTCGTGTTTCAAGCGGCACAAAACCCGATAAATCAAATTGGAGAACGCCTCGTTTGGAAATGCCGGCTCACCAGCCCGAAGCTTCCGCGGCAATTGAACCAAATATACAAGTTCAGCATTTGCCGCATGTTCCCGAAGAATTTGCCGCTTCCGGCGATGTAAGCGATCTAATTGAAGAAACACCCGCAAAAACCAAAAGTAAAGCCGAAAGAATACTTTTCATTGTTGTCGGAATCCTGGCTGTGATTTTATTTGCTCTGACGGTTTTTGTCGGAGTTTATTTTCTGTATTTTTACAACTCCGATATATAAAGACAGAAGCTCGCACGAAGGTCGAGGGCAAAGAACAACTTACGTGTCTGTTTCCACATTGAAGATTTTTTGAAAATGCGCCGATTTTACGCTCCAATCGAAAATTTTAACACTGGAAAAATTACGCTTGGACTTGAAGAAACAAGACATTTAAGCGACGTTCTGCG
>MWZA01000160.1 GCA_002050455.1 Acidobacteria bacterium 5-1
CGTTCAAACAACACATCTTCCAATTCCGGCAATGAAATCGGGCGAAACGCCAGTTTGTCATTTTCCGCAAAAACTTCAACCAGATTTTCTTCGCTCAATTCGCATCAAACTTTCAAAAAATTATTTCGGCAATAGCTTTATAAAAAATGTTATTCTCGAAAACTAAAGTATGTTTCAAAATAAAATTAAACCGCGCCGCGTTGTTATCACGGGTTTTGGCTGCGTTACGCCAATTGGCATCGGGCGTGAGAAGTTTTGGGAATCTTTACGCAGCGGCGCAAGCGGTGTTCGGAAGATTGAAAATTTTGACGTTTCCGATTTAAAAGTAAAAATTGCGGCGGAAGTGCCGGATTTTGATTGGGAAGCCGAATTAAATTATAAAGATAGAAAGCACGTTCCGCGCACCGTTCCGCTTGCGCTTCGGGCAGCGCGTGAGGCAATGAAGGACGCAGGAATAGAAGCGGAAAATTTTACATTACAGGAAAGCCAAAACTTCGGCGTGATTTTAGGAACGGGCGGCGGCGGTTTGGCGTTCACCGAGAAGCAATATAAATACTGGTTCACGGGCGAAGAAAACAAAGCAAGTGTTTATACGATTCCCGCCTCGACGCACGGCGGACTTTCGAGCGAACTTTCAATGCTTTTCGGTTTGCACGGTCTTTCGCACATCGTTTCAACCGGCTGCACGAGTTCCACCGACGCGATTTTTTATGCCGCGCAACACATTGCGCTCGGACGGCAAGATTTTATGCTGACCGGCGGAGTTGACGCGCCGATGGCGCGTGGAATTTTGGAAGGTTTTAACTTGATGACGGTTTTGACCGACGAGTGGAATGATGAACCGCGCCGCGCCTCGCGCCCGTTTTCCAAGAATCGTTCCGGCATTGTTTTAGGCGAAGGCGCGTGGATTTTTGTTTTGGAAACTTTGGAAAGCGCGGTTGAGCGCGGCGCAGAAATTTACGCTGAGATTTCCGGTTACGGCTCGACCTGCGACGCATATCACCGCGTTCGTCTGGAAGAAAACGGCGTTGAACCGGCGCGGGCAATGTCGCTGGCAATGGAAGACGCGGGAATTTCGCCCGAAAGGATTGATTACATAAATCTGCACGGAACCTCGACGCAGTTAAACGACAAAATTGAAACGCAAGCCGTCAAAAACGCTTTTGGCACACACGCTTACAATATTCCGATGGCGGCGACGAAATCGCAAATCGGACATCCGCAAGGCGCAAGCGGTGCGGCTGGAATTGGCGCAACGCTTCTCGCATTGAATAAAAACATCATCGCGCCGACAATAAATTTAGATGTCGCGGACGAGAACTGCGATTTAAATTACACGCCGAACAAAGCAAAGGAAAACGCCAGAGTAAATTTCTCGTTGTGTAACTGCATCGGTTTCGGCTCGAAAAATTCGGCTTTGGTTTTGAGAAAAAGTCTTGACTAAAACCTTTTGCGTTTGCCTTGCGTATCAACAAAATCTACAATTAAATAAAAGCCAAACGAAAGTTTGCATTTATATTACCCAACAAAAAAGGAGTTAGCGATGAATTTTAAGAGAACCTTTGTTTTTCTGTTCGCCTTCGTTTTACTTATGACATCAATTGTTTCCGCACAAAAAGCTGAAAAATTGCCGCCGATAAAATATAAAGAAATAACGCTGAAAAACGGTCTGCGCGTGCTGATGCACGTTGATAAATCCACGCCGATTGTCGCCGTTAATCTTTGGTATCACGTCGGCTCGAAAAACGAAGTCGTCGGAAAAACCGGATTTGCACATTTATTTGAACATATGATGTTTCAAGGCTCGAAACATTACGACAAGGATTATTTCGGACCGCTTCAAGAAGCTGGCGCGAACATTAATGGTTCGACCAATTCCGACAGAACGAATTATTTTGAAGTCGTGCCGTCCAACTTTTTAGAACTTGCTCTGTGGCTTGAATCGGACAGAATGGGTTATCTGCTCGACGCGATGACGATGGAAAAGCTCAACAATCAGCGCGATGTCGTCAAAAATGAGCGTCGTCAACGCTATGATAATGTTCCTTACGGAACGGCGTTTGAGAAAATTTCCGGGTTGATGTATCCGAAAGAGCATCCGTATCATTGGACGACTATCGGTTCTCTCGAAGATTTATCCGCCGCTTCGATGGAAGATGTCAAAGCGTTTTTCCGCCAATATTATGTGCCGAACAATACTTCGCTGGTCATCGCGGGCGATTTCGACCCGAAGGAAGCCGAAGCGTTGGTAAAAAAATACTTTGAACCGATTGCCAGAGGCGGCGACATCAAACGTCCGAATCCGCCGATGCCGAAACTCGCCAAAGAAATTCGTTTTTCGACGGAAGATTCGGTGCAGCTGCCGCGTCTTTATATGGTTTGGCACAGCGTTCCGCAATACACGCCGGACGAAGCCACACTCGATATGTTAGCGCGGATTCTCTCGTCGGGCAGAGGTTCGCGCTTGCAAGGCAGTCTTGTTTATGACAAGCAAATTTCGCAAGATGTCGGCGCGTTTAACTCGACGCGAGAAATCGCCGGAACTTTTCAAATTCAATCAACCGCCAAACCGGACAAATCAACCGATGAAATCGAAAGGGAAATTTTGGCGCAAATTGAAAAAATCAAACAAGAACCGCCGACTGCCGAAGAAATGACGCGAGCCTTAAACGGTTTTGAGGCATCGAGCATTTTTGGTCTGCAAACTGTTCTTGGCAAAGCCGACCAGTTGAATTCCTACGCGACTTTTTTGGGCAAACCCGATTATTTTCAGGCTGACCTTGACCGCTATCGCAAGGTTACGCCCGCCGATGTTCAGAGAGCTGCGAAAAATTATTTGACCGAAAAGCGTCTTGTAATGACGATTCTTCCGCGAACAAAAGATGCAAAATCGGTTGCGTCGAATCCGTCAAATCGTCCGACTTCCAAACCGGCTTCGGAAAAAACGGAAAAAACGGACGAAATGAAAGCGGATAAAATGGCGCAGAACGACCCACTTTACCGGCAGCCCGCGCCGAAAGCCAATCCGAAATTTACTTTGCCGACCATCGAAAAAAGCAAGTTATCAAACGGTTTGGAAGTTTGGCTGGTCAAACAAAACGAACTTCCGATTGTTTCGATGAATATGGTTTTCAAAACCGGCTCGACGGCTGACCCGAAAGACCGCAGTGGGCTTAACGATATGACTTCCGGCTTGCTCGACGAAGGAACGCGAAATAGATCGGCGGTGGAAATCGCCAACGAAGTTCAATCAATCGGAGCGCAGCTTTTCACTACGGCTAGTGATGATAACTCAACCGTGAGAATAATTACGCTGACGAAAAACTTTGATAAAGCGTTGGATATTTTCGCGGACGTGATTCAAAACGCCGAATTTCCCGAAACGGAAGTCGAAACTTATCGCAAGCGCGTGTTGGTTTCGCTTTTGCAGCGGCAGGACAATCCGAATGCTATCGCCAACCTTGTCTACAACAAAATATTGTATGGCGAAAATCATCCGTATGGCGTAACTCTGAGCGAAAAATCCGCGAAAGCGATTACCCGCGACGACCTCAAAAAATATCACGCCGGTATTTATCGCCCGAATAATGCGGTTTTGATTGTCGTCGGCGACGCGGAGATGAAAACTCTGAAGCCGAAACTCGAAGCAAACTTTAAGGATTGGAAGACGGGCGACGTTTCGCAAGTTACGCTTCCCGATGTGCCGATGCCCGAAAAAGCGTTGATTTATGTGGTCGACAAACCCGGCGCGGCGCAATCCATCATTAACATCGGACAAATCGGCGTTTCGCGTGAATCGCCCGATTATTTTCCGCTGGTTGTGATGAATTCTCTGCTCGGCGGACAATTTACTTCGCGCATCAATATGAATCTACGCGAAGACAAAGGCTACACTTACGGAGCGCGTTCCGGCTTTGCCTTCCGGCGCGGCGCGGGACCTTTTACTGCATCTGCGCCCGTGCAAACTGCCGTTACAACAGAATCCGTTATCGAGTTTTTGAAGGAAATTAAAGGTGTGCGCGGCGAAATGCCGGTTACGCAGCAGGAACTCGAATACAATAAGGAAAGTCTGATTCGAGGTTTTCCGCGCGGCTTTGAAACGGTTGACCAAATCGCTTCACAACTTGGAAACGTCGTTACGTACGATTTGCCGGATACCTATTTCAACGATTACATCACGCGCATCAAAGCCGTAGCACTTGATGACGTGAATCGTGTTGCCAATAAATACTTAACGCCCGATAAAATGGCGATTTTGATTGTCGGCGATAGAAAAGTGATTGAGCCAAAACTCAAATCAATTAAAGGTTTGGGCGATTCGATTGTTTATCTTGACGCGGAAGGAAATCCAGTTAAATAACATTAACAGGGATGGACAGGATAAACAGGATAAAAGTTTATTGATTAAATAAATTTATCCCTGTCAATACTGTCTGTCCCTGTTAATAATTAAATCTTAACTTGCTTTCGCTTGAACTTGCTCAAACACCGGCAACTCAAAACCGAAATGCCGGTAAGCCGCATTCGTTACAATCCGTCCGCGCGGCGTGCGATTTAAAAAGCCGACCTGAATTAAATAAGGTTCGATAACTTCTTCGATTGATTCGCGGTCTTCGCTGATTGATGCAGAAATTGTCCCGACTCCGACCGGTCCGCCGTCAAATTTTTCGATAATACTCAACAGCAGTTTGCGGTCAACCTCGTCAAGCCCGAAACGATCTACTTCCATTTCATCAAGAGCGCGTTGCGTGAGTTTGCCGGTAATTCGTCCGTCGCCCAAAACTTCGGCGTAATCGCGCACGCGACGAAGCAAACGATTAGCAATTCGCGGCGTTCCACGGGCGCGTTTGGCGAGTTCGTCCGCGCCGGTGGCTTCAATTTCTAATTTTAGAATTTCCGCCGAGCGATGGATAATAACTTCCAAATCCTTTTTCGGATAAAAATCCAAATGATTAACGATTCCGAAACGCCCGCGCAACGGCGCGGAAATCATTCCGGCGCGCTTGGTCGCGCCGGCGAGCGTAAATTTGGGCAGTTCAATTCTAATTGAACGCGCCGCCGTGCCTTCACCAATCATCAAATCCAAATTGTAATCTTCCATCGCTGGATAAAGAATTTCCTCAATCTGCGGCTTTAAACGGTGAATTTCGTCAATAAAAAGCACGTCGCCTTCTTCCAGATTTGTCAAAATCGCCGCCAAATCACCGGACTTTTCTACCGAAGGCGCGTGAACCGTTTTCAAACTTGCACCGAGTTCGTTGGCAATAATCACCGCCAAACTCGTTTTGCCAAGTCCGGGCGGACCAAACAACAAAACGTGGTCGAGTGCTTCGCTGCGCAGCAAAGCCGCTTTCAAGAAAATCTTTAAATTGTTGACAATCTTTGTTTGCCCGATATATTCAGACAAACATTTCGGACGCAGACTCAACTCCGCCGAAACATCTTCAAGCATTGCTTGCCCGACAATTAAACCATTTTGCCGGACGGGACTTTCCACTAATTCTAAAGCCATTTATAAATCCCTTTTTTGTTTTTTGCTGAAATAATATTTTACTATTTACAGAAACTTGTTTCAACTGTGAAACAAGTTTGGCAAAAAATTTTATGCGGCAAGTTTCAACTTAATTTCATCGGTTCTTTCTTCTTTTTCCTGCCTGATTTCCATCGGTCTTATGTTGTCAACAAAAGACTTGCTCAATTTGCCGACCAACCAGCGACGATAAATTTCCGCTTCTTCGAGTTTTCCCGTCCATCGTGCGCGGTCAAGCATCGTCAAAGCCATTTCAAGCGTGTGATGCTGTCCGGCACGGTCTTGCTGGGTGGCAAAATAATTATAAGATTGTTCCAAATTCCGCATACTTTGACGTGCCGTGAAAACATCCTTAAATCCAAGTTTGCCCTGAAAATGTTTTGAATAAATATTCATCGGATGCGCCGTCGAAGTGTAAAGGTCAAAATAATTATCTATTAAACCTTCTTTTTGCAGAACAGAACCGACATAACTCGGTTTTGCGCCGGAAATTGCCGCAATCGTTTCGATTTCCTTCGTGCCAGAATTAAACAGCGACAAAATCATATCTTTTTTGCTCTGAATCGTTTCGTGTTCTTCCATTTCAAATAAAGTTTTATTCATATTTTTATCATCTCCTACATCTTTATTATACATCTATTTTGATGTTTCATCAATGAAACAAGTTGCTTTTATTAACAAAAAAATAAGATGGTTTGCGACAACTAAGCTCTGTCTTTATAACGATTTACGTAAATCTTAAAACTTTTTGCTTGTAATTAAAAATCAGAAGTTATATTTTGATAAAAGAGCGAAAAAGGGAAGAAATTATGCCGAAAAAGAATCAGGATTTTGACGAGAAGAAAGCAAAGGAAACTATCACAAAAGGAAGACGCGCCAAATGGTGGCGGAGGAAAGGCGGAAAGAAAAGCGGTTTTCGATATGTTGATGTTGACGCAAAACAAATAAAAGACGAAAACCATCTTGAAAGAATAAAATCACTGGCAATTCCGCCCGCGTGGAAATATGTGCGAATTTCGCCTTCGGAAAGCAACAAACTGCAAGCCGTCGGAATGGACACAAGCGGGCGTGTGCAGTATCTTTATCACCAAAATTTCAGAAAAAAACAGGAAAGGGAGAAGTTTGAGAAAATAGAAAAATTCGGTGAATATCTGCCGAAACTGAGACGGATAACGAATGAACATCTCGAACTCGACGGCTTTCCGCGTGAGAAGGTTCTTGCTTTGATGACGCGCTTGATAAACTCGCTTTATATGCGCATCGGTTCGCCGAAAAGCGTCAAACAACACAAAACTTACGGCATCACAACCTTGCAAAATCGGCATCTTGAAATAAAACGCGGTGGCAAGCTCGTTTTTAGTTTTGTCGGAAAACATCACATCAAACAACGGAAAATTTTGGTTGACAAAGAACTTGCCGCCGTTATGCAGGATTTAAAAGCAATTGGCGGCGCACGAAAACTCTTTAATTATTTGGACGAAGACGGAAAACCGCATCCGATTAAATCTAAAGAAATTAACGAATACCTAAAAACGGTAACTACGCCGGAGTTTTCCGCAAAGGATTTTCGCACGTGGGGCGGAACTTTGCTCGCCGCGTTGGAACTTGCGGAAATCGGCACGGCTGAAGAAGAAAAAGTTTTGAAAAAAAATATCTGTAAAGCCGTTAAAAATGTTGCCGCACAACTCGGCAACACGCCGACGATTTGCCGCGCGTCCTACATCCACCCGAAGGTTATTGAATCTTATAAAGAAGGCGTAACAATTGAGGAATTTAAGCCGAAAAGAACGCGCCAAATCGAAAAAATTAAAACTGGATTTGAACCCGAAGAAACCGCTTTGATGAAGCTGTTCCGGTTTAATGGTTGATTATTTTACAACGCCGCGTTTAGTGGTTTCTATAAAATCAACCAGCAAATCAACTTCCGCACAGTCTTTGATTTCTTGTTTGATTCTTTCGACGGCTTGCTGCGTATTGAGTTTTGAGGAAAGCAAAAGGTGAAAGGCGTGATGCAGTTTTGAAATTGTGTCTTTTGAATAGCCGCGACGTTTCATTCCGACACGGTTCAAACCGTAACATTTGGCGTGATTTCCCTGAATCGTCGCAAACGGCATCGCGTCTTTGACAACAACCGAATAACCGCCGACAAATGCTTCAACTCCGATACGGCAATATTGATGAATGCCGGAATACGCGCCGATATTTGCACGGTCAGCAATTTCAACATGACCTGCCAGTGTTGCCGCGTTTGCCATTATCACTTCGTTTCCGATTATACAATCGTGTGCAATGTGCGCTTGCGCCATCAGCAAATTATCGTCGCCGATTTTTGTCAAATCGCCGCCGCCGCTGGTGCCGCGATGAACGGTTACGAATTCGCGGATGTGATTGCGTTTGCCGATTTCCGTCGCGGTTGGTTCGCCCGCGTATTTCAAATCCTGCGGCGCAAGTCCGATTGAAACAAACGGAAAAATGCGCGTTTCGTCGCCGATTGAAGTTTTGCCGCCGATGACGACGTGCGATTCCAGATGCACTCTGTCGCCTAAAATTACTTCATCGCCGACGGTTGAGTATGCGCCGATGCAGCAATCCGCACCGATTTTGGCTTTCGGGCTGACAATTGCGCTCTCGTGGATGAAAGAAGACATAAAGGAAGGCAGAATTTAAGGATTTTCAGAATTTTTAATTGAAACATCAACGGGCTTTTCATCTACAACAGCGGCTTCAACCGGCTTAGAACTTCTCAATATCAACCAAGAGAAGATGGCGGCAGCCGGAATTGATAAAATGACACCTAATATCGCGCCTCCGACAATTGAACAGAAAAAACCGAAAACGCCGTATTTACGATTATTTTTATAAAAACCTAAAATTAAAGGAATTAAGCCAAACAAAATGCCTAAACCCATATTAAAAAGAGTAATGTAAAGAATCGCTTCGGAATAGGATAATCTTATTCTTTCCATATTATTGTTCTATATTATTTTGCTTTTTTGATTCGCGTTTGCCGATGATGCACATTATTTCGGCTTCGGCGGTAATTTGTCCGTCAACTCGTGCAAGCCCACGCATTTTCTGCACTTTAGTTCCGACTCTCAAAGCCGTAACTTCCAAAACAAGCGTGTCGCCCGGCACAACCGGACGGCGAAATCTGGCTTTGTCAATGCCGCTGAAAAAAGGGATTTTGTCGGTGCGGTCTTCAAACTCCCGAAGCGCGAGAATCGCGCCGACTTGCGCTAACGCTTCAATAATCAAAACGCCCGGCATTACGGGCGCGTCAGGAAAATGTCCTTGAAAAAAGTATTCGTTGATTGTTACCTGCTTGATTCCGACAATTTTTTGACGCGGCACGAGTTCGATAATTTTATCAACCAGCAAAAACGGATAACGATGCGGCAAAATTTCTTGAATGGCGCGTGAATCAAGCAGGGTCATAAAATTTGGGATACAAATGACAGAAAGTCAGAAGCCGGAAAAATTTCTTCCGCCGACTGCTGACTATTGACTGAATACTTGCTTTATTTAGGTTTGACAACCGTTGCCGTGCTTGCCGGACGCGCATTATAAAAAGTGATAAATTCTTTGGTTATATCAAATTTACCATTAAATCCCATCAAGATTCCGGCTTCTTCCAATTTAGCTCCGTCTAAAATAACGGCATATCCTTTTTGGATGGTGAAGTCTTGCAAGGCTTTCATAATATCCTGATAAATCGGACCGACGACCGCTTGATAACGTCGCTGATATTGTGCTTTGGCATCTTCTTGTTTGAATTTTATATCACGACCCAATTTATCGAGGTCGGCAGCCTTCCTTTGAACTTCAGCGTCAGAAATGGGAATTTTAGTGCCTTTTGAAGCCATTTCCTGAAAACCTTGAAGTTCCTTTTGAAGTGCTTGATATTTAGTAATTGAATTATTTAAATCCGTTTGGGGTTGTTTAAATTCAGCCTCCAGACTATTCAAAGCACTAATATATTTAGTAATGCCTTCTTTGTCATCAAAGGCGAGCGAGTTAATTAAACCGACTTTACCGTCTGCCGCCGGTGCTTGGGCAAAAGCCGATACCGCAAAGATAGCCGCAAAGATAAAACTGACGGCAATTAAACGAAATGTTCTCATTTTTTGTAATACTCCTTAAACTTATAAAGGCTGTCTAGCTTTTTAACTGATGCCTTTTAGAATCTTAATTTTTGAAAATTGTTGCTTGTGATTTTGACGAAAAATAAAAAGAAAGCAATAGTAAATTACCAACAAAGTAATTGTCAATTTCAGAAAACTTACCGCTTGTTTTTATATTTTGTAACTCAAATTTTTAGAAAGTTCTTCCGACCGTAAAACGGAAACCGCTTCTTTTTTCGGGTAAAAACACACCCGGTGCACCTTCGATAGCTCCTATTTTCGCCGTCGGATTATAATAATAAATCAAGCGAAACGGCACATTCACCACCGGAACTTGGACACGAAGTTCCATCCCGACGCTTGTGCGAAAATCTCCGATGCTGTCGAATAAACTGTCATTAACCCGCAAAACTGTGTTATTTTGCGCTTCGCCGCGTAGATTAAACGCCTGCAAACCTTGCGGCAGACTTACCGGGCAGCCAAACCGATTGCCGCGGCAGAAATTTCTTATAAATTCGTCAGTCGTCAAAACGTGATCATTAAACAAGACGGGAAATCCGAAACTGCCTTCAAGTCTGGGATTATTTCGCAGAAAAAGCTGGTTTAATGTTCCTGCGCCAATTAACAAATCGTCCGACAAGAAATTACTATTGATGTTTTCCGAACCGGTTTTTCTTAAATTGAATGCCGTGCCGACATCAGCAAAAGCTGCCAAAGAAACCGGACCAAAAACCGGAATGCGATATTCGAAGTTTCCTAAAAGCTGCGTATCACCGGGAATTATTTGATAAGTCGTTGAAATAAATGCCGGATTTGCTCCGCCCGCACCGGTAAAAGCTCCAAATTGAGCCAATTCATTAACTAAATCGCTATTTAAGCCGGAAATTGGTGTCGGTGTGCCATTAATATTGCTGGCGACGACAACATTACGGCTGGTAATAAACCTATCCAATGGCGCAAGCGGACCGATTGAGCGGCGGTCATAACCGCGAATGTCATATTCACTTCCCAAACGATAACGCTCATAATAAGGAACTCCGCCGATGAAAGCTAACGAATTGGCGTTTCTAATTTTGTCTGTTGTCGCAAAACTTCCGATTGTTCCTGCCAACAGACGAAAACCGAAAACCTCCGCGTTGTTTGATTTTTTACGTCTGACGGGAATAAATTGCGTATAAGAAACCGTCGGCTGATAAGTTCTGACATCACCGCCCAAACCCGCCAAAGAAAACGAAGCGGTAATTTGTCTTCCGCGCAAAGTGTCAATGCCGTTTGCCGAAGGCTCACGCGAATCATAAACAAAAGTCGGTGTAACGCGGCTGGTGATAATGTTCGGTTGCGAAAAAAGAACCGGAATAAAACGAGTTGGGTCGTTTGAACTGTTTGCCTCAGGCTCTTTAATAGATGTCGCTGAAAATTGATAAGTTAAACCGATACGCGAAAGTCTGGAAAATCTTCTTTTCGGCAAAAACTCCGAAAGCGGCGCGGTGGCAAAAACGGATGCACCGTAAGTGCTTTGAGTAAAGAGATTGCTGTCTTCCGTAATCAATGCTCCGCTTGGATTCAAGGCATCGTTAAACAAATCTTGATTCTGCGAAAGAAATGTTCCTTCACCAAAGTATTTATAACGGCTGGCGAAAAGCGTAAAGCCAACCGAGATTGGTCGGTCGCGGAAATAAGGCTCTTGAAAGGAAAATTGAAAACTTTGCTGAACGTTTCCTAATCCAAATTGAAATGAAAGAACTTCGCCGCGTCCTAAAAGGTTGTTGGTTGAGTATTCCAAACCGAAAAATGTTCCGCCGATGCCAGAAATTCCGCCGTTAAAAGAGATTTGCTGTCTGCCTTTTTCTCTGACTTTAACGATTAAATCAACATCGCCCTGTTCTTCATCGGTGCGGATTTCAACGTCTTGGTCTTTATCCACCGGGTCAAAATACTGCGTTTGATTAATTCTCAGAACCGAAGTTTCAAGTGCCGCCTGATTGTAAATATCGCCTTCGTTTATCAAAAATTCGCGGCGCAAAACTCGGTCGCGGGTGAACGTATTGCCGGTAAATTCAAGGCGGCGCAAGCGAAATTGTTTGCCTTCGTCAATCGTAATGGTGATGTCAACGATTCCTTCTTTCGGATTGTTCGGATTATCCTTAAATACTGGGTCAAATTCGGCATTGTAAAGCACAAATCCCTGCGAGCCGTATGCTCTTTTCAAATCTTCGTTAACCGCGTCTATCAGTCGTTTGCCATTGGCAATATCACCTGTTTTCAAACCTACGCCACTTAAAATCTGTTGTTCGGAAAAAATTGAATTTCCTTCAACCTTTAGTTCGCCAACGCGGAAAATTTTCCCTTCCGTAACGGGAATAATAATTTTTAATGTGTCGTCCTTAGAAGAAATCAGCGGAAGCGGCAAAGTGCCGAGAATCGGAATTCCGGTGCGTTTATAACCAAGACCGACAACTTGCGGCTCGCCGATTCGCGCTTGGAAATAACCCTTCGAGAACATATAGCTCCGCACATTTTTATTTAAATCGTATTCAAGTTTTCTCAGGTCTAGAATGTCTTGTCCTTGAAAACGTGAGATAAGTCCGGTTTCTTGAACAAGTTTGAGTTGACGGCGAAGTTCGCCGTCCGAGAAAACCTCGTTACCCTCAAATTCAATATCAACAATGCGGGAACGATTGCCTTGGTCAACATCGAAGGTTATCGCCGTTGAAATTGCCGAAACCTCATCTTCTTTGACAGTAACTTTTGCATTTGGATAACCTTTTGAGGCAAGCAGTTCGCGGATGACGCGAATTCCCTTTTGAGCGTTGACCGGATTGTAAACCGATTCTTTGGAAATACCGACGCGCTGTTCGCGGAAAGCCTTTAAAACATCCGATTCGGGAACGGCTTTTAAGCCTTCAAACTGTAAATCACGAATAATCGGCAATTCTTTGACTTCAAAAATAACATCGACACCGCCGCGCACGCCCGGCGAAGTCGAAACGCGGCTTTCAACTTTGTCAAAAAAGTTCAGCGAAAGAAGTTCCTGCAAATCGCGTTCAAGTTGTGCCTGATTAAAAACATCGCCCGGACGGGTTTTTATATAATAAAGCAGGTCTTCATCTTTCAAACGACGATTACCTTGAATGTCCACCGATTCGACCAGTTGCTGTTGAGCGGCAGTTTCCGCTCTCAGAGTATCTTTACTATCTTTAGCAATTTCGTCGGATTTAGCAGATGCAGGCACAACTAAAAATATAAGACTTAATAAGATAAATCCGAAAGCACGAAGATTTTGCATAAAACTGATTTCCTTTATTATCGCAATTTGTTTGGCTGTGAAAAGCCATATTATAATTTTTGCCCTTAAAACTTCAAACTAAAAATAATAACTTTATAATAAAATCGGGCTTTTTCAAGTTGGATAAATACGCGAACTTTGATTCAATCAATAAAGTCTTGGTTGCCTTCCGCGGCACAGCCTTCTAACAAACTTCCGAATTATACAGATAAAATAGCAAAAAGGAAAAAGCCGCCATCAAAACTTTCGGATTTTCTTTCTAACCGTTAAAATATACAAACTGAAACATTGTTTAATTCTTTAGCTAAAGCTGCTTATTTACAAAACAATGTCTAAATCATAAATTTTAAACAATCAATTACTTGGAGAAACAATTTTTATGGCAATCAGTCCCGAACTTTTAGAAATTCTTCGATGTCCAAAATGTAAATCGAAGGTCAAATTAAAAACTGACCAAAGCGGTTTGAAGTGCGAAAATCCCGAATGCGCGTTGGTTTATCCGATACGCGATGAAATTCCCGTGATGCTGGTTGAAGAAGCAACGGCGGAGAAATGAAAAACGGATAATGGAAAATGGAAGATAAAGACAGAATTTTTCCGCTTTCCGTTTTCAATTTTCCATTATGATAACTGATTGGACAAAAGTAAATCGCGTTTTGGTTGTGCGTCTGCGCTCAATCGGCGATACGGTTTTATCAACGCCTTCGCTCATCACTTTAAGAAGATTTTTGCCCGAAACACAGATTGATATTTTGCTCGAAGATTGGGTCGCGCCGGTTTTAGAAGGCTTTGATGCGATTGATAATGTTCTGAGCGTTTCGCGCAAAAGTCAAAAATCCCGAATCGAAACGGCTCTAAATTTGCGCCGAAACAAATACGATGTCGCGTTTAATCTGCACGGCGGAACGACGGCGACATTTTTTGTTCGCGCCAGCGGTGCGCGTCATCGCGTCGGTTATCAGAATTATCAATACAATTTTCTCTACAACCATCTGCTTTCTTCGGCATCGGACTTTTGGCGGCAGGAACATACGCATTCCGCCGAACAGCAGCTTGCGCTGTTAGGATTTGTCGGCGTTCCGGTTGACGACAGACCGAAAAGCCGTTTGGTTGTAACTGAATCCGCGCGACATTCGATTGAAGACAAACTTACGAAATCCAAAATCCAAAATCCAAAATCCAAAATCGCGTTGGTTCATCCGACAGCAGCCTTTGATACAAAACAATGGGCGACGGAAAATTTTGCGCGTGTCGCGGAATTTTTGAGCGAAAAGGGTTTTAATACAATTGCCGTTGCCGCCAAAAATGAGCGCGGAGTTCTGGAAAATCTTAAAAAACTTTCCAGAGTTCCTGTTTTAACTTTTGAGGACTTAACTTTGCCCGAAATTACAGCTTTAGTATCAAAGGCAAAAATATTTATTGGCAACGATTCGGGAATCGCGCACATTGCGGCAGCAGTGCAAACGCCGAGCGTGGTGATTTTCGGCTCGTCAAATATCAACCACTGGCGACCTTGGACGGACGCGCCGAATGAAATCGTTTATGAAAAAATGTCTTGTCAGCCGTGCGACGGTTATTTTTGCGGCGAATTTGGCGAGCCGAAATGTATTTTAAGCGTGAAACCCGAAAATGTTTTTGCGGCGATTGAAAAATTGGGTATTGCGGATTAATAAATAAGAAGGTCTTTGGTTAATTGAGCAAAAAACGAAATACAACATTTTGCAAGAAAATTTTTTGACTTTTCGGCGCGGGTTGTCAATGCTTATAAATTTTTTGCAGTGTCCTACTTTTCGCATTTCTGAATTATTAATTTTTACGAAAAAGTCATACCGCCAAAACCTTCAATATCAGTCAGCGATTATCTCGACTCCACGGCGGTCTTCTGCGCAAGAGATTTGCAATGCTGGTTGTCGGAGTAAAGAAACTGCGAAATATCCTGATTGTAATTTTATTGGCGGTTTTCTTTTCAAGCCAGTTCCTTAAAAAATACTTGTCAACAGCGTCTTCCGCAATCACGAGTCCGGTGCCGCCTACGGGAGTCATAATTAAATCCGCCCAGGACATCGTGCTATGCCCGCGCTTTTCACGCAGACCGACGTTGCCGAGAGAGGCTTCACTAATCGGACCTAACTCAAACTGCGTACTCCAAACGGCTGACCAAGCCATCGCCTTAAACCGGCTTTCCCAGTACTTTTTTGATTTGCCGAATTCCTGCTTTTTTGCCATATCGCTGTTATTTATAAAAATTCTTCCCGTAATTCCTCCCTGTCCGGGGTGTGCAATATAGTTTGTAAAAAAACTGTCTCCGTCTTCCCAACCGCGAAGATTCTTTACCGATCGCGCCCAATCGCGGAAGAATTTTCCGCCCAGTTCCCGCGTAGTTTTTTCCTGTGTCATTCTAAAGGCGTGCTGAAGACCTAGAAAAACTCCCGATTCAATTAAAGCAGGTTTCCAGTGAAACTTTTCTTTATCTTCTTCATCTTTTGTGTCAGAAAGATTTTCCCCGCCGGAAACTTCTTTTATATCTGCCGCATCTGTATCTGTTTCTTTAACGCGCAGTTTGTTTTCGGTTTCGACAGGCGCAAAACGCGCTTTCTCCTCCTGCTCGCCGTCAATGACAGCAGCGGCAGCGTTTTGGGCGGGTTCAACTTCTTTGTCGGAAAGCTCCCCGACTTTTGTATGATCGCGTGCGGGTAATTTTTTATAATCCTTGAATGAAATTTCAACGGGAATCTCGAATTCAATTTTCTTTTCCTGCGCCGAAATGCAGTTATAGCTTAGTAAAATTGTCAATATAAATAATAGTGTTTTCATTGAAGATAAACAGTGTAGATTTGTCTGGCTTTTAATTTTCATTTTCCTTTTATACTTTTATAAATTTGATTTTTCTAAAGTTAATTAAAAAACGGCTTTCTATAAATAAGGCATAATCAAGAGGTTAGCATAAGAAAATATAACAGGCTGGATTTATTTCGGCAACACACCTTTTAGGACACTACTTGATTCTTAATTGATTTGACACTTTTTTGTTCAGCCATTAGTATATATAGTTTCGGCTCTATTGCTGGAAGTGTGTTTATATGTTCGAGTCTTTATCCGACAAGTTAAAGAAATCGCTGAAAAATCTGCGTGGTCAAGGCAAACTTACGCCTGAGCATGTTGATATTGCCTTGCGTGAGATTCGGATGGCTCTGCTCGAAGCCGACGTAAATTATAAAGTCGCCAAAGATTTTGTTGAGAATGTTCGCATAAAAGCCGAAGGTCAGGAAGTTTGGCAAGACTTAAAGCCGCACGAGCAGGTCGTTAAAATTGTTTATGATGAGCTTGTCGAATTAATGGGCGGGACTTCGTCGCGGTTGGTTTTTACCAAGCAGATTCCGAATGTCGTGATGGTTGTCGGTTTGCAGGGTTCGGGTAAAACGACTTCGACGGGAAAAATTTCTAATTGGCTGGCAAAAAACCAAGAGCGCAAACCGCTGCTGGTTTCGGTTGACGTTTATCGTCCGGCGGCGCGTGAACAGTTAAGAATTGTCGGCGGCGCAGTCGGGCAAGCCGTTTATCAGGACAAAGAAACAAATGACCCGATGACGCTTGTGCGCGGCGCATACAAATACGCGCAGGAAACGGGTTTTGATACGCTGCTGATTGACACGGCAGGTCGTCTGCATATTGACGACGATTTAATGGTCGAACTCGAACAAATCAAAGCCGAAACGCGCCCGGTCGAGGTTTTGTTTGTCGCCGACGCGATGACCGGACAAGATGCCGTGCGTTCTGCCGAAGAATTTCATAAACGGGTCGGAATTACGGGCGTAATTTTAACAAAAATGGACGGCGATGCTCGCGGCGGCGCGGCATTATCAATCAAACAAGTTATCGGTCAGCCGGTAAAATTTGTCGGTGTCGGCGAAAAATACGACGCGATTGAGCCGTTTTACCCCGATAGAATAGCGCAGAGAATCTTGGGAATGGGCGATGTTTTGTCGCTTATCGAAGAAGTTCAAGGAAAGATTGACGAGGATGAGGCGCAAAAACAGCTCGAAAAAATGACGAGCAATCAATTTACGCTCGAAGATTTTCGCGCCCAACTCGGACAATTTAAAAAACTCGGCTCGATGTCGAAGATAATGAAGATGCTGCCCGAACAAATGATGGGCGGCTTGCAGATTTCCGACGAGCAATCCGAAGAGGTCGAAGGACAGATGAAGCGCACCGAAGCTATTATTGATTCGATGACAAAGGGCGAGCGCAGAAATCATAAAATTATTGATGCCAGCCGTAAAACACGCATCGCCAAAGGTTCGGGTTCGACGATAGCCGAAGTAAATCAACTGATTCGTCAATACGAGCAGATGAAAAAAATGATGGCGCAGATGAATCGCGGCGGAATGTTCAGCAAACTTGCGGGCAAAGCAATGGGCGGACTCGGCGGAATGATGGACGGTCTTGGCGGCGGTTTAAGCGGTTTGCTCGGCGGAATGAACGGCGGCGGACAAGAAGATTTTGATAATAATTATGAAGGAACAAAAGATTCCTTATCGAAAAGGCTGAAGAAAAAGAAAAGACACAAGAAGAAAAGATAAATTGATAATTGATAATTGATAATTTCAATTTTTCATTATCAATTATCAATTATCAATTTAAAAATTATGTTAGCAATTAGTTTAATGAGAATGGGCGCGAAGAAAAAACCTTTCTATCGCGTGGTAGTCAAGGAAAAACGGAGCAAACGCGACGGAAAATATTTGGAAAACGTCGGCACATACAACCCGATGACTAATCCGGCGGAAGTTGATTTAAATCACGAGCGCGTCAGTTATTGGATAAGCGTCGGAGCGCAGCCGACCGAAACCGTGGCGAGTTTGATTAAGCATAATCCGGCACAAACGGAAGAGGAAAAAGCCGAAGCGTTGGAGGCAAGAGCAGCAAAGGCAGAAGCCGAGAAAACCGCTAAAGCCGAAGCAAAGAGAGCTGAAGCCGATGCGAGAAAAACCGAAGCTGAAAAGGCTGAGGTAGAGAAAGCCGAAGCCGCAAGAATTGAAGCCGAAAAAGCTGAAGCAGAAAAGGCAGAAACTGAAAACGCGGAAGAAACTAAAGCAGAAGAAACCGCGCCTGACGAGGCAAAATCGGAAGAAACCGAGTCGGAAGCAAGCGTCTAAAATCGGTTTTTGAACCGGAAATTGCAGGTCATTAAATTCTTTCCGGCTTTTCCAAACTTATGAAAGAAGCTGTCGAAAAAATTATAACCGCTTTGGTCAGTGACAAAGAAGCGGTTGAAGTTTCGGAAACTGTGCGCGATAAATCAGCCGTTTTCCAAGTGCGCGTTGCCGAAGGCGACATGGGCAGAATCATCGGACGTGAAGGTCGCACAGTTAAAGCCATCCGCAGTTTGCTTTTCTACGCCGGGCAAAAACACGGCAAGCGTTTTGTTTTGGATTTAGTGGAAAACGCTTAGCTTCGTTATGGACGAAGATTTAGTTACGATTGCAAAAACGGTGAAAACACGCGGCTTGCGCGGCGAACTTGTCGCCGATTTGCTGACCGACTTTCCCGAAAGATTTGACAATTTGGAAAGAGTTTTCGCGGTTGACGCGGACGGCAAAACTTCTGAACTCGAACTCGAAAAATTTTGGTTTCAAAAAGGTCGCGTTATCTTAAAATTCAAAGGTGTTGATTCGATTGAAGCGGCAGAAAACTGGCGAAACTGCGACATCTGCATTCCCGAAAGCGAATCTGTTGAACTTGAAGAAGATGAGTTTTTCGATTGGGAACTCGAAAATTGCGAAGTCGAAACCGTCAAAGGCGAAAAACTCGGCAGGGTTCAAGAGTTGGTGCGAACCGGCGGCACGGAAATTCTGGTCGTTAAAGGCACGGAAAAAGAATATCTGATTCCTTTTGCCGAAACGATTTGCATTGATGTCGATGTTGAAAATAAACTGATTCGCGTAGATGTTCCTGATGGATTATTAGAATTTTAGTCCTTTGTCATTAGTACTGCGTCCTTCAGAAACCGCAAAGAACAAAGGACAAAGGACAAAATGCTAAAGATTGATGTTCTGACAATTTTTCCCGAATTTTTCACAGAGGTCTTTGATTTTGGAATAATTCGTCGGGCGAAACTCGCGGAAATCGTTGAGATAAACATTCACGACATCCGCAAATTTACAACCGATAAACACCGAGTAGTTGACGATAGACCTTTTGGCGGTGGCGACGGAATGATTTTAAAGTGTGAGCCGATTTTTGCCGCAATTGAAAATTTAGTCGGCAAGCGCGAAGATTATTCTGACGGCACAAAAGTTATTTTGCTTTCGCCGCAAGGTCGCGTTTTCAAGCAATCGGCAGCGAAAGAATTTGCCGAAAACGCAAAGCATATTGTTTTGATTTGCGGACGTTATGAAGGCGTTGATGAGAGAGTAAATGAAGCACTCGTAACGGATGAGATTTCCATCGGCGATTATGTTTTGTCAGGCGGCGAACCTGCCGCAATTGTTTTGGTTGACGCGATTACGCGCCTTTTGCCGCAGGCTTTGGGAAGCGAAACGTCCGCCGAAAACGATTCTTTTTCCGACGGTCTGCTTGATTGTCCGCATTATACGCGCCCGGCAGATTTTCGCGGAATGCTTGTGCCGGAAGTTTTATTAAACGGAAACCACGCCGAAATCGAAAAATGGCGTAAAGAAAAAGCATTGGAAAAGACGAGATTAAATAGAGAAGATTTATTAAAATGATTTAGCTCTTTGTCATTAGTCCTTTGTCCTTCGCTTTTTGTATTTGCGAAGGACAAAGGACTAATGACAAAGGACAAACGGAGTTAATATGAACCGCTTAGACAACATTGAACAATTGCAAATTAGAGATAATATTCCAGATTTCCAGCCGGGCGACAATATTCGCGTCCACGTTCGGATTCAGGAAGGCGCGAAAGAGCGTCTGCAAGCATATGAAGGCGTGGTTATCGCCCGCAAACACGGCGGTATCCGCGAAACCATAACTGTCCGAAAGGTGAGTTTCGGCGTTGGCGTTGAGCGTATTTTCCCGCTTCACGCCACCGTTATTGACCACATCGAAGTTACGCGCCGAGGTAGAGTCCGACGTGCCAAACTTTACTACTTGCGCGATTTGCGTGGTAAAGCCGCCCGCATTAAAGAACGCGATACGTGGTCGCACAAAAAAGCCGAAAAAGCTGCCAGAGCAAAGTAGATTTAGCTTTTTGTCCTTTGTCTTTTGTCCTTTGCAGGTTAATTAAACATCTACAACTCAAAGGACAAAGGACTAATGACCAATGACGAAGGACAAAATAAAATCGCAAATCTCTCTTGATTTTGAACATCAGGCAATCGCTGACGGTTATAACTTCGTCGCCGGAGTTGATGAAGTCGGGCGCGGTTGTCTGGCAGGCGCAGTCGTCGCGGCGGCTTGCATTTTGGATATTTCCAAACCTTTGCCCGAAGATCTGAACGATTCAAAAAAGCTGTCGGCGAAAAAACGTGAACAAATCGCTGAAGAACTCAAGCAAATGACTTTAGCTTACGCCGTCGGACAAGTCGAAGCCGACGAAATTGACCGCATTAACATTCTGCAAGCAACCAAAAAAGCGATGTGTCTTGCCATCGAAAATCTGCAGCTCAAAGCTGATTTTTTACTTATTGATGCTCTCGAACTCAAAGAAATTTCACTTCCACAAAAAGCCATTATCAGAGGCGACACAGTTTCTGCTTCAATCGCCGCCGCTTCCATCCTCGCCAAAGTTTATCGTGATAATTTAATGTGCGAATTAGGCGAAATATATCCCGTCTACGGTTTTGCCAAACACGCCGGATACGGCACGAAAGTTCATTTTGAAGCCTTACGAACGCACGGTGCATGCGCTCTTCACCGCAAAACTTTTCGCGGCGTTTCGTAATACCTCCTTAATATAATGATTCCGCCTAATTAATTATGCGGAATTGTGTTCTGATAGAGAAATCAAACTAAAAATGCGTGGAAGTCAGTTTTTATTGACATTCGAATAAAAAACAGAGTATAAAAATTCTGTATAAGAAAACTGTAGTTCAGTAGAATACAAAGTTATGCGCCTATGGT
>MWZA01000202.1 GCA_002050455.1 Acidobacteria bacterium 5-1
CTTTAGATTCGAGCGGTACAAGCGGTATTCAGCCTTTCCTGCAACTTGTTGCGCCTGACGGAATAACGGTAATTGCATCAAACTCCGGCAGTAGCAATGCGCGAATTCCTTCTAATGGTTTTTTCCAACTGACCTTGACCGGAACTTACACCATTCGCGCAGCCACGCTCGACAGCTTTGGAACTTATACGCTTTCGCTGTCTCTACAGCCGGCGATAACCTGCACTTACACGCCGTCTCCGACGAACACGAATGTTGCGCCGGGCGGTGGCATCTTTTTCTTTGATGTGCTGACAGGAAATGGTTGTCCGTCCGTTTTGGCAACAGTCGGAGCTAATGACGGACATATTCAAATAGTCTCCAACAGCGGCGGCAGAGTTACCTTCCGCGTTGACCCTTACACCGGTTTGACAGACCGGAACGGGACGATTACCGTTGCCGGACAAACTCATACAGTCAAACAATTTGGTATCAGTCCGCCCGCAAACGACTTTTTCGCGCAAGCTATTCCACTGCCGGGTATTTCCGGCAACATTGAAGGACGTAACTTTAATACGACGGCTGAATCGGGCGAACCGATACACGCCGGTAGCACCGCGAGCAAGTCGGTTTGGTATAAATGGACTGCGCCGGACAGCGGTTTATACAGCTTTACCACTTCCGGCAGTGATTTTGACACCGTGTTAGCGATTTATACCGGTTCGAGTGTCAATGCTCTGACACCAATTGCCGAAAACGATAATACAACGAGTTTCGACAACACCAGTAAAGTCAACTTCCGCGCCACCGGCGGCGTTGAGTATAAAATCGCGGTTGACGGCAAGAACGGCAGCAACGGCAATATTCGACTGGGTTATAGTCCTTTCCGTCGTTTGTTCCGCCTCTACTTACAAAACTTTAACGGTTTTGCTTCGCCGATAACGCCCGAATCAGTTGTTGCCAGACGGCAAGACGGTACGGGAGCATCGATTAACGGCATTCCCGTTTCGCTCGGCGTGTATGAATTCGATTTGCCGGAAGACAACGCTATTTATGTAGTTACTATTTCCGGTCCCAGTGGTATCACCTGGCAACCGTCGGGTTATATAATTAACAACTCGTCTGCTGCCTTCAACGAGCTAATGGAAGGCGCAGGGCAGTCAGGTAGTGGTCAAAACCAAACCTCGAATGCTACTAATACAATTCCGAGAAAATTTAGAGGATTCATCCACGGCATCAGCACGCTGGAAGAGTTAGCAGCATTACGGGTGCAGATCGCTTCAACCGGCAGTAGCAGCTCAGTAGCACCGGTAGATTGTCCAAACCCAACACTCCAGCCGGGAGGACCGGGCGGGATGATGCGAGTTCTTTACGAATGTGTGACTCAGCCCAACACGGTGCATCAGATAGTACCGTCTGCGCCGAACAAGGCTTTTTTGGTTCCCGTATTGGATCTTGAAAACCCGCTTACTAACGATACCGGTCCGGCTTCGGCTAACGCAATTACTGCTATGACGGCACCGACATATAACATCGGCGGGCGAGTTTTAGTCAACGGGCAAGGCTTAGGCGGTGCGACAATTGACATTTTCTCCGGTGCTATGACTGCTCGAACAACAAGCGATGCGAACGGAAATTATGTGTTTGCAAATCTCGCTCCCGGTCTTAGCTACATGCTGAAAACGGCACGAGCTGGTTTCATCTTCCAACCGCAAACCGTCACATTGATAGCACCCGGAGCCACTCTTAATTTTTCGGCGCAAACTTGCACCTATTCATTTTCCGGCAACGGCAATTTTCTTGCAAATGGCGGTCCAGGTGAGTTTAGCGTAACGGCAACAACAAGTCAGGGTTGCGAGTGGACGGCGACAAATGGCAGTAACAGCGAATGGATTACCGTCAACTCCGGCAACAGTGTTGGCAACGGAAAGGTGCAGTTCACCGTTCCGCAAAATAACGGCTCGGCGCGCTCCGGCAGCATTATTGTCGGCGGACAGAGTTTTACGGTTACGCAAGCCGAGGGTTGCACATATAGTTTCAGCGCAACGAGTGGTCCAATCTATCCGGCGACGGGCGGCACAGGCAGTTTCAATGTAACAGCGTCAAGCGGCGGCTGCCCGTTAGCGGCGGTGGCATCCGATAACTGTATGATCAGTCTAAGTGCCAGTAACGGAGTGGTCAACTTTACGGTGGCAAACAATCAGGGAGTGGCACGCACGGCGACTATTACGCTCGGCGGACAGACGTTCACCATCAATCAGGCGGCAGCACCCGGCACGCACCGGACGCGCTTTGACTTTGACGGCGACGGCAAGGCTGATATTGCCGTCTATCGTCCGTCAAACGGTGTCTGGTATCTGCAGCAAAGCACGGCGGGCTTTACCGGAGTAGCTTTCGGCGCGGCGGAAGATATTCCGGTGGCGGCGGACTACGACGGCGACGGCAAAACTGATATTGCCGTCTATCGTCCATCGAATGGTGTCTGGTATCTGCAGCAAAGCACGGGAGGCTTTACCGGCATAGCTTTCGGTGTGGCAACTGATATTCCGCAGCCTGCCGATTTTGACGGCGACGGCAAAGCCGAACTTGCTGTTTTCCGTCCGTCAACCGGCACGTGGCATACCTTTAATCTGGCAACCAATCTGCCCAACTCGTTAGCATTTGGTCAGAATGGCGACAAACCCGTGGTCGGCGATTACGATGGCGACGGAAAAGCCGATTATGCCGTTTATCGAAGCGGCACTTGGTATATTCAGCAAAGCACACTCGGCTTTACGGGCATAGCATTTGGTGATTCAAACGACAAACCGATGCCTGCTGATTACGACGGCGACGGCAAAACGGATGTTGCCGTCTTCAGACCAAGTAATGGTGTGTGGTATCTGCGGCAAAGCACGGCAGGTTTTACGGGAGTGGCGTTTGGAACGAGCGGAGACATTCCGGTGGCGGCTGACTACAACGGAGACAAGAAAGCGGATGTCGCGGTGTTTCGCCCGTCGAACGGCATATGGTATATCTTGTCGTGTACGAACAATGCACAGTTTAATGGGACATTATTTGGTTTAGGGACCGACAAACCGGTAGAGAATCCAAATACGCCCTGAGGTAGTTGGAGAATGGGAAGGAAGTTTGCTGTTGCTGTTGGAATATTAGCGTTTAGCAATAGCAAACTTACTTTATCTTTCTACAATATAAACGGATTAAAGAGATTATGAAAAAGCATCTGTTGTTCACTTTGGCTATAATTATCGCAGTTTTTGGAGCGAGCGGCAGTAAGTTTGTTTCAAATGCAGTAGCAAAATCGGCTGAAACAGAACAAGTCAAGCCTGAGTTGGTATTGCAGACCGGTCATAGCAAAGCCGTCGAAGCGGTAGCTTTTAGTCCTGATAATCAATGGGTTGCGTCCGGCAGCGTTGATAACACTGTCAAAATTTGGGAGTTTGAAACAGGACGTGAATTACGCGCTCTGATTGGTCATACAGGAGCTATCAAGGCTCTGGCTTGTAGTACAGACGGACGTTTATTAGCTTCTGGCGGCAATGATAAAACAGTAAAAATTTGGGAGGTTGAAAGCGGAAAAGAACTCAGGTCGTTTGCCGTTCCAGACGGCTCGGTCGAAGCGATTGCTTTTAGCTCTGACGGACAAAAACTAGCCGTCGGCAGTTCCGGCGGCACAGTAATAATCCGGGGTATGGCAAGCGGTCAGGAATTACCCAAACTTGCCGAGCATACCAGCGCAGTTTCTGCGTTGGCATTTAGTCGGGACGGCAGATTTTTGGCTTCGGGAAGTTCCGATAATACCGTTAAAATTTGGGATGTTAATAAAGGGCGGAGAACAAAAAACCTGAAATTACACACGGACAAAATAAAAGTTCTGGAGTTTAGCGAAGACGGTGAAAGTTTGGCTTCCGGGAGTTTTGATAAAACGGTCAGAGTGTGGAAAACATCCAGCGGGCGCGAATTGTCCGTTTTTAAAAATCACACCGGCAAAATCTTGACGCTTAATTTTATACCCGACGGAAAAATTATATCAGCCGACTCCAACCGTGTTGTTAAAATCTGGGATACGGCAAACGGACGTGAATTAAGTTCTGTCGCTCAACCGGCAAATGAGGATTCGGCTGACGAAGCAGAGTCGGCTGTTTTCAGTTCGGACAAAAAATTTATGGCAACCGGTAACGGCGACCGAACAGCTGCTTTATTTGATGCCAAAACGGGTGAAAAACTTAAAACGCTTGAAAATCATACAAGCGGTTTAGCCGGAGTAGCTTTTAGCTCTGACCGCCATTGGCTGGCGGCGGCAAGTATTGATAACACGGTCAAACTGTGGGATCTTCAAACAGGTCAGGGATTATCGCCACTGACAGGTCATACCGGTTTTGTTACCTGTGTGGTTTTTCATCCTGACAACCAGAGATTAGTTTCCGCCAGTATTGACGGAACAATCAAAGTTTGGGATGTTTTAATCGGAAAATCTCTTTACACACTTCCCAGTAATACGGGTTCGGTCGGCACTTTGGCTATCGGCAGTAAAGGGCGATTGCTTGTTTCCGGCGGTATTGACCGGACAATCAAATTGTGGAATTTAGAAACAAAAAGTCAAATCGGTGCTCTCGACGGACACGCCGGTGAAGTTACATCGGTTTCGATAAGCCCTGACGAACAAATAATTGCTTCCGGCAGTATGGATAAAACCATAAAATTATGGGATGTTCGCACTCAAACTCCGTTACGCACTTTGGAAGACCATATAGGTAAGGTTGATTCCGTCGCTTTCAGCCCGGACGGACGGATTTTAGCGTCGGGAAGTATCGATAAAACAGTTCGCGTGTGGGAAACAGCAACGGGACGTTTGCTGAAAACACTGATAGGACACACGGGGGAAATAAATTCCGTTTCGTTTAGTCCTGACGGAAAACAAATAGCTTCAGTTAGTCGGGATAAAACCGTGCGCTTCTGGAATGTTGCAAACGGTCAAGAAGAACGCACTATGACCGGTCATGTCGGAACGGTTTCTTCTGTGTCCTATACGGCAGACGGACAATGGCTGGCTTCGGGCAGTGAAGACGGAAGTATCATTATCTGGAAAAAGGAAACCGGAAACCGTCTGGCGACATTGATTTCTTTGAAAAACAGTGATGATTGGTTAGCAGTTACGCCGGAAGGTTTTTTTGACGGTTCAACATCCGCCTGGAATCAACTTCTCTGGCGATTCGGAAAAAACACTTTTAATGTTAAACCCGTCGAAGTGTTTTTTCAAGAATTTTGGTCACCCGGTCTGTTGGCTGATTTATTAGCCGGACAAAAATTACCTTCGACCAGCGATATTTCCAGTAAAGACCGCCGCCAGCCTGCCGTAAAAATTTCGACTGCCGACGTGAAAAATGCGGATAATTCCGTTTCCGAGCGTCAAATCAAAATAAAAGTGGAAGTTTCGGAAGTTCCGCCCGGCAATAGTTATCAAACCGGCAGCGGAGCGCGTGATGTTCGCCTTTTCAGAAACGGAACATTGGTTAAATTGTGGTCGGGAGATGTTTTAGGCAAAGAACTGGAAACCACTGTTTCAGTGGTGAACGGGCAAAATCAACTGACCGCATATGCGTTTAACAACGAAAACATCAAAAGCAGTAACGCGCTCCTGAAAATTAACGGCTCAGACAGCCTGAAACGCAAAGGTGTTCTTTACATTATTGCTATCGGAGTCAGCGAATATTCCAATCCAAAATATAATCTGAGTTATGTTAAACTCGATGCCCTGGAATTTGGCGAACAACTGTTAAGCAAACAATCTGCGTTAAAACAATACGAACGCATCGAGACAGTTCCGCTTTTTAATCAGGATGCAACGAAAGAAAATATACTTACCGTTTTCAAACGGCTTGCCGGAATTAAGGATGAACAACCTTCAAAAACTTTATCACCTGTGCTTGCCAAGCTGCAGCGCGCTCAGCCCGAAGATACGATAGCCATCTTTTTCTCCGGTCACGGGACATCTCAAAACGGACATTTTTATGTTCTTCCGCATGATTTGGGATACAGCGATCCAAATCTGCCGTTAAATGCAGAAAGACTGGAAACCTTGCTGAATCACAGTATTTCCGATGTCGAGATGGAGCAGGTATTCCGTGAAATTGATGCCGGTTACTTGCTTTTAATAGTGGACGCTTGTAATTCAGGACAGGCTTTGGAGGCGGAAGATAAACGGCGCGGTCCGATGAATACCAAAGGGCTTGCCCAGCTAGCGTATGATAAAGGAATGTTTATTCTCACCGCTTCGCAAAGTGTAGAATCGGCTTATGTTTCCAAAGCCTTAAAACGCAGTTATTTGTCGTATGCGCTAATTGAAGAGGGATTAAAAACTTCGGTAGCGGATATAACTCCGAAAGACGGACGAGTATCAATTCGGGAATGGTTTGATTATGCAACAAACCGTGTCCCGCAATTGCGGCAAGAGGTAACTAGCGGTCTTTTGAAAACGGAAGAAGGAAAAGGTTTGGAAGAAGAGGAAGTAGAACAACAATCATTTAAAGGTAAAGGAACTCAGCGTCCGCGAGTCTTTTA
This sequence comes from Acidobacteria bacterium 5-1, assembly GCA_002050455.1. GTDB lineage: Bacteria > Acidobacteriota > Blastocatellia > Pyrinomonadales > Pyrinomonadaceae. Next base: position 6,541 of record MWZA01000202.1, read on the forward strand.
TCGAAGAGAAACAGACCCGAATTCGTTAATTATATCAGAGGTAAGATAATAAACCTCGATTAAAATAGAGTTAAGGAGAGAAAATTATGATAAACACAAGTAAGTTAAGAATCTTTTGTTTGCTTTTTACGCTCGGGATTTTTGTTTGCCTGAGCGGGACAATCAAATGTTTTGCTCAAGAAGAAGAATCAAAGAGCATTCAATCTGTAGAATTGATAAAGAAACGACCGCCGGCAAAATCATTGTTGAGCCAAAATGCCGGTTTGATTGCGAGAAAACCAAGCGTAAAGTCTAACAAAAATGAAAAACCCAAAAAACGCTTTTACCGAGTTGTTAAAACTCCGCGAACCAAGCCGATAGCAAAAGCACCTGTCAAAGCTGCACCGAAAGGTATAATGGACGGACTTCTTGGTTTTACCGTCTGGAAACACCGCCCGGCAACCGAAACAGACGCCGCAAAAGAATTGGTTGAAGAAAAAATAGGCGGCAAAGTTCAAAATTCCGAATACACTCTGGAAAGAATGGGATTAGATGTCCCGCTGGCAATCGGTGAAAAAATCCGGCTAAGTATCGAATCGCTTTCCCACAGCGGCTATCTTTATGTAGTTAATCGTGAACTCTACAGCGACGGCACTTATGGTGTTCCGAAATTAATTTATCCGACTCTGCAAACCAATAGCAGAAATAGTCCTGTTGAGGCGGGCGATTTAATTTTTATACCTGAATCTTCCGCAAAGGTTTTCACAGTGAAGGCTAATCAGTCGGAGAAAAAACAGGTTGGCGAGATTTTAACTGTCATTATTTCTCCAAAGATTTTAATTGACGAATCAATGCTGAAGACAAAAGCGATAGATTTACCGATGGCTCAATTTACAAGTTGGCTCAAGCAGTGGGAAGTCAACACAACTTTATTTGAACAAGAAGGAAGTGTCGGACAAACAATTACGCCGGTTGAACAAACTGCCGGTCAAGATGTCGCCAAAGGCTTGGTCGAAGAGCCGGCTGCTCTAACGCAGGATGATCCTTTACCGCAGTCGGTTTTTCGCAGTAAAGTCAAGCGCGGAAATCCGATGCTGGTCAATGTTTTGTTAAATTTTCGCTCAAATTAACTATGCCTCTTGCGAAAATATTTTTGTAATTTAGACTTTCGACCGTTCCTTGTGATAATCTAAGCGTTTTCAAATCATAAAAAGGGAAAATCAAGCATAAAAAATGGTTGAAGAATACGCATTCGACAATACTGAAGAACGCCGCAAAAACAGGCAGAACGGGACGGGTTGGATAGAAGTTATTGTCGGTTCGATGTTTTCCGGCAAATCGGAAGAATTGATTAGAAGATTAAGACGCGCTCAGATTGCGCGGCAAAAGGTGCAGGTTTTCAAACCAAAGATTGACGACCGCTATTCGATTGAGCAAATCGCTTCACATTCGGGAATGACGCATATTTCAAAACCCGTGATGACGGCAAAGGAAATCCTCGCTCAGATTGAGCCTGATACGGAAGTTATCGGAATTGACGAAGGACAATTTTTCGATATGGAAATTATCCAAGCCGTCAATGAACTCGCCAATCAAGGCAAGCGTGTGATTATTGCCGGACTTGACCAAGATTATACGGGCAAACCATTTGAGCCGATGCCGCAGCTTCTCTCGATCGCGGAATTTATTACGAAAACTCACGCCATCTGCGTTGTCTGCGGGCAAACCGCCAATTATTCGCAGCGCACGTTTGAATCGGACGCGCGAGTCGAGGTTGGCGCAAGCGGAAAATATGAAGCCAGATGTAGAAAATGCTTCGTGCCGCATTCGGACGCGCCGACAGTTTTGTAGAAAAAAATGAACCAAGCGGGCTTTAAGCTGAACTTTTAAAATTTGGCGATTCTCAGCTTTCTTCCATCCGAACTTTCAGAATTCGGCGTTTATAAACCTTTTCGACCTTAAAAATATGTCCGTTAAACCGCACACTTTCGCCTTCGGTCAAAATCTGTCCGGCTTCGCTCATTAAAAATCCGGCAACCGTTGTGTAGCTTTCAGAAACCGGCAAATTCAGATGTAGACGGCGATTCAAATCTCTGATTGCCACACTTCCGTCCAAAATATAGCTTCCGTCGGTTTCCTGATGAATTTGTTCGTTGACTTCTTCGTCGTGTTCGTCGGAAATATCACCGACAATTTCTTCCAAAAGGTCTTCGAGCGTGATAATTCCCTCAACGCCGCCGTGTTCATCAACCACAAAACCGAAGTGAAATTTCTCTTTCTGCATTTGCCGCAAAACGTCTTCAAGCCGCGCCGTATCAACCACATAAAAAGGCTTTTTCAAAACCCGTTCGAGTTTGAACATCCGTGGTTTGACGAGCAAATACTGCATAATGTCCTTGCCATACAGAACGCCGACAATATCGTCAAGCGAACCGCGATAAACGGGAAGACGCGAATATCCGTGTTGGCGAAACGCTCCGGCAATTTGTTCAAGCGTCGAACTTTCGGGAATCGCCACAATTTCCGTGCGCGGAATCATCGCTTCTTTGACGGTTGTTTCGCTAAACTCGAAAACCTGATTGATGAGTTTTCGTTCTTCTTCATTTAAGTGTCCGCTTTCCTGCGAAACTTTTATCAGTTGGCGGATTTCGTCTTCGGTATAACTCGAGCCGTGTTCGCCGGAAGGATGCAACCCGAAAAGCCGGACGGTTTTTGTGCCGGTCCAATCAAGCAATCGAATCGGATAATTAAAAATTTTGTAAAAAATTTGTAAGGGTAATGCTATGATAAGCGAAACTCTTTCCGCCAGTTCGAGCGCGACGGTTTTCGGTGCTAATTCGCCAAAAACGATGTGCAGAAACGTAATGAAGGAAAATGCGATGGTAAAAGAAACCGTATGCAAAACCGTTCCCGAAGAAAGAAATGCCAAACCTGTTGCATCACCCAAACGAATTAACACAGGCTCAAGCAAACTCGCCACAGCCGGTTCACCAATCCAACCTAGTCCGAGCGATGCCAGCGTAATACCAAGCTGCGTGGCGGAAATGTAGGCGTTGAGATTATTGAGCAAGCCCAAAAGTCGTTCAGCGGGTTTGCTTCCTTCGGCGACAAGTGCTTCGATACGCGATTTTCTGACGGCGACGAGCGCGAACTCAGAGGCAACGAAAAATCCGTTGGCAAGCACCAAGAAAATGACAAGAAAAATGTTAAAGACGGTGGAAGCAAATGTTACAGGTTCGGAAACTGCGCCGGTTTCAGCGGCGAACATTAAAAATATACTAGCAGGGTCGTCCATTTTTGAATTTTAATTTTTTAATTAAAAGCTGTCTCAAAATTTTATTCAGCATTTTTGAAATAGCTTCTAAAAACATTCCTCTACAAAAATAAAAATCAATCGTCTGCATTATAGCACGAAAGGTTTTAGTTAAAAAATTAATGTTTTCGCTCTCTTTCTCGCCTCTACGTTTAGACTATTTACGATTCGCGCTGATAAATGTCTAAAATCTCTTGAATCAACGGCTGACACGAACCGCAGCCGCCGCCCGCGCTACAAATTTTTGTAACTTCTTCGATGGTTTCAAGCGAATTTTCTTTTATCACATTTTCAATTGTTTCTTCCGACACGCCGAAACAAGTGCAAATCAAAGCCTTTTCGCCCGTAAATTCTTCAATCTGAAAAGCGCGAAAATCGGCAAACGCCGCTTGCAGCACTTCCAAACATAATTCCAAACAGTGTGTGCGATGCGCGGGAAATTTTTCGAGTTCGCGTTCGATGTTTGCTTGCAAAGTTTCTTTATCCAAGCCGTGAAGTTCAACCAATCGTTCTCCGACAATTTTTTCCGTTAAAACATCTGCCGCCGCAATCAAAAATCCGCAGCCGTTTGAATTGAATTTTGCGTCAAGAATTTTTTTGGTTTTAAGTTCAATCCGCAAATAAACACGCACAAACGCGCCGCACACGAAACTCGCGCTCGTTCCGACGGCGTTTGCGCCTTTCGTTTTGCCAACATTTTGCGGACGCTGAAACTTTTCGTTGATTTTCGGCGGATAAAAACTCACGGGTTAATAGTAAATGGTAAACGGTAAATGGTAAATTGTTTCGAGAGAGAAATTTATTAATTTTTTGAGTCAATTTCTTTGCGCTCTTTGCGTCTTTGCGTGAAAATTTGTATAAAATATATTAAATGAGATTTTTTGTCTTTTGTCTTTTACCTTTTGCCTTTTGCCTTTCGGCGTGTCGTCCCGCCGCCGCGCCGGTTTCCATGTCTAATGAACCTGTTTCAATAAATAATGTTCCTCTTCCGCCGTCAAAGCCGATTGGCGAAATGATTTGGACGGGTTTTGACGGTAAAGAGCAAAAACTCAAAGATTTGCAGGGAAAAGTTGTCGTGTTGGATTTTTGGGCGACGTATTGCCCGCCGTGTCTAGAAGAAATTCCGCATTTAAATGAACTGCAAACAAAATACGGCACGGAAAAACTGCAAATTATCGGGTTAAATGTCGGCGGCGATGAAGACCTGCCGAAAATTCCCGCGTTTGTTGAAAAACTTAAAATAAATTATGCTCTGGCAACTCCCGAAGATGCGTTGATGCAAATTATTTTCGGCAATCGAAGTGAAATTCCGCAAACCGCCGTTTTTGACCGCAACGGCAATTTGGTGCAAAAATTTGTTGGCTATGATTTGAAAATTAAATATGATTTAGACAAAGCGATTGAACAAGCATTAAGCCAATGAACGACAAACGCGCGGATAAATCTATTCTGACAGTCGAACAAATTTCTGCGGGCGGCGTGGCATTTCGTCAGAACGATTCTGATTTTGAAATAGCAATAATTTCCGTTAAACCGACCCGCCGCTGGCAGCTTCCAAAGGGCATCGTTGATAAAGGCGAAACAAATGAAACGGCGGCACTGCGCGAAGTGCGCGAAGAAGCAGGCATCGAAACCGATTTGCTTGATAAAATCGAAACAATCGAGTATTGGTATTACGGCACAAAAAATGGCGAGCGCGTGCGGTTTCATAAATTAGTGCACTTTTTTCTGATGAAATATCTTTCGGGCGAAACGGAAAATCACGACCACGAAGTCGCCGAAGCGCGTTGGGTTAAAATTGATGAAGCCGTTAAAATGCTGGCTTTTAAGAGCGAAAAATCGGTAGTTGAAAAGGTTGTTGGACTGATTCCTCAGTTCATTGAAAAATAAGAAGTTTAATTTAGCTAAAAAGCGTGATTCAATTCTTAAGGTAAGAAAATGCATGATAGAGAAATTTTTATATTTTTAGGAGAAAAATTATGTCAAATGAAACAGCAGAAGACACGGTGGACGTTGAGAAGATTTACCCGACTAGTGAAGTTGTAGATAAATTGCGGCGTTTGGCTGATGCTTTAGAGGCGGAAAAAACTTTTGAAATACAGATTGGCGGTGAACGCATTTATGTGCCGCCGTATGCAACTATTGAGTTTGAGTATGAGCGTCAAGGCGATGAAGAGGAAATTGAAATTGAAATGAAATGGACTCGCCGGTAAAAACAGGAGAAATTAAACAAAAGCATTTTGCGTTTTGGCAAAAATCTTTTTCACCGCCCGAATTGTGTTGCAATGAATTTCCACCGTGTCATTTATATCTAAAGCGTAACCGCCGGACATAACGGTAACAATCGGAACTTCGCGCCGTTTGGCAAATTCCAAAACCGTTTCATCTCTTTGCCGCAAACCTTGCATCGTTAAACCGAGCCGTCCGAGTTTGTCTTTTTCAAACGGGTCTGCTCCGCCTAAGTAAAAAATAATATCGGGATTGTGCAAGAAAACACGCGGCAGTGCTTCGTTTAAGATTTCAAGATATTCGGCATCGGAAGTTCTGTCGGGCAGTTCTATGTCGAGGTTGGATTTTTCTTTAAAGAGCGGATAATTTTTCGCGCCGTGCATCGAAAATGTGAAAACCTCTTCTTCGTCTTTGAAAATAAAAGCCGTGCCGTTGCCTTGATGAACGTCGCAATCAACGATTAAAAATCGTGTTGCAAGTTTTTCTTTTTGCAAAACTCTGACGGCAACGGCGACATCATTTAAAACACAGAAACCTTCGCCTCTATCGGGAAAAGCGTGATGTGTTCCACCCGCGAGATTTGACGAAAATCCCGTTTCTAAAGCGTGAAATGAAGCATTGATTGTGCCTGAAACCGCCAGAAACGAACGCTGCACCAACGATTTTGTCCAAGGCAAACCAAGTTTGCGAACTTCCTTCGCCGTCAAAGTTCCGTCAACAAGGCGCGTTATGTAATCTTCCGTGTGAATAAGTAATAAACCCTCGATTTTTGCCGGTTGCGGCTCGCTTATTTCATCATTTTGCAAAGTTCCTTCGGCAAGAAGTTTGTCGCGCACGAGTTCAAATTTCTTTATCGGAAAAACATGACCTTCGCCAATGTCGGCGTAATAATAAGGCGAATAGAAAATTCGGTAACTGCTCATTCTTGGTTCGATATAAAAACTTTCAGATAATTTTTGCCGCAAAAACGGACAAAATTCATTTATGTTTTGTGTTTTCTGCGCCCTTTTGCGGCAATCCTTTTCATCTCGCACCGCAGATTACAATAAATTATGCGATTGATTCCGCGCTTATGTGAACCGAATTTAGTATTTCGGCACGGTTGCGTCAACTTCGTCCGACCAAGCCGCGATGCCGCCTTTTAAGTTGATAAGCCGTCCCGCAAATCCTTCTTTTTGCAAGGCTTCAATCGCTTTTGCGCTTCTTACGCCGCCTTTACAATGCACAACCGTTGTGCGCGTCGCGTCAATTTCATTTGCCCGTTTGACAACTTCGCCCAACGGAATCAACTTTGTATTCGGAATTTTGGCAATTTCATATTCGTGCGGTTCGCGCACGTCAATCACTTGCACATCTTTTTCATTTTCCAACCAATTTTTCAACTCCGTCGCCGTGATTTCTTCCAAAATCGGCGATTGAGTTTGTTCAGGCTGGCGCAAACCGCAAAATTCTTCGTAATCAATTAATTCTTTGATTGTCGGATTGTCGCCGCAAATCGGACAATCGGGATTTTTGCGAAGTTTTAGTTCGCGGAATTTCATTTGCCAAGCGTCAAACAAAAGCAGACGATTTAATAAAATTCCTTCCGCGCCTAAAATTACTTTGATAACTTCATTCGCCTGAATCGTGCCGACGATGCCGGGCAAAACGCCCAAAACTCCGCCTTCGGCGCACGACGGCACAAGTCCGGGCGGCGGCGGTTCGGGATAAAGACATCGGTAACACGCGCCTTTTTCCGCCCAAAAGACGCTCGCTTGCCCTTCAAACCGAAAAATTGAGCCATAAACATTCGGCTTTTTTGTCAAAACGCAAGCATCATTAACCAAATAGCGCGTCGGAAAGTTGTCAGTGCCGTCAACTACGACATCATAATCTTTAAAAAGTTCGAGCGCGTTTTCACTTGTTAAGCGCGTTTCGTAAGCGTCAATTTTTGTATTCGGATTGATGTCTTTGAGACGTTCGCGCGCCGATTCGATTTTTGGTCGCCCAACATCTTTTGTGCCGTGAATGATTTGCCGTTGAAGATTGGATTTGTCAACCACGTCGAAATCAACCAAACCGATTGTGCCGACACCTGCCGCCGCGAGATACAAACCCAAAGGCGAACCTAAACCGCCCGTTCCAATCATCAAAACTTTTGCCGCTTTTAGTTTGCGCTGTCCTTCGAGTCCGACTTCGGGCAAAATCAGATGCCGGCTGTAACGTGTATATTCGTCGCTGCCCAGCGTCGGCAAATCGTCGGCGATTTTTGCTTCCGTTGCGATGTTTCCGCCCGCAATTGAAGGCACAATCATCAGCGTTTCGCCGTCTTTTAATGGCGTTGCCGCACCGTCGAGATGCCGAATGTCTTCGTCGCCGACATAGACATTGACAAAGTTTCGCAAAGCGTCCTGTTCATTAAAAAGATGCTTGCGTAAATCAGCAAACTGCGTTGTTAATTGGTCTAAAGCCTCGCCCGCGGTTGCGGCTTCGACTTCAATTTCCGTATTTCCATCGGCAAATTGCCGCAAAGGTGTCGGAATTACGATTGTTACTGCCATAATTTAATACTCCTTGATAGCTAAAAAAGTTTTTTTCACCACAGAGAACGCGAAGAAAATCAACAGGGATGAAGGGGATAGACAAAGATAAAAAAATTTATAAAAATCCCTTTAATCCTCTTTATCCCTGTTAATTTATTTGCTTTTATCTGTGTTCATCTGTGGTTAAATTTCTTCTTTCTTAATTTCCTCTTCGTTAAATTTTGAACGGTCATTTTCCATTTCCCACGAAAACATTTCCGCCGCTTTGCCTTCGACAACCGAAACGATGATATATGACCAAACAGGCAAAGCGTGGTCTAAATCATATTGGGACGGAACGGCGGGACAATCGGGATGCGAATGATAATTGCCGACGACATCAAGTTTTTTCTTGCGAGCGTAACGCTCACCGCGCATTACGTCTTCCGGCAAAATCAAAGTGCGATTATGCCGCGCTTCTGCTTCACGGGCGTTTTCAAGCGGAAAAGTTTCAACGATAACTTTGCGCCCGTCTTCATCAAAACGCCCGATGAGCAAACCACAACATTCGTGCGGATAATCACGCTCGCCGTGCGCTTCGATTTGCTTTTTATATTCTTCGTTTAGATAAATCATTATTGTTTTTAATGACAACGCAAAATTACTTTTGCCTTTTTTACTTGAATAAAGCCTGTTCAATATCCGCGATAATGTCCGCGGCATCTTCAATGCCGACAGAAATCCGTACAAGTCCGTCGCTGATGCCCAAGTTCGCGCGTTTGGCGGGCGAAAGTTCTCGGTGCGAAGAAATGGCGGGATGCGAAACGCTTGTAAAAACATCGCCCAAACTCGTCGCCCGCACACATAAATTCAAAGCGTCCATAAAGCGAAAAGCCGCTTCCCGCGTGTTTTCTATAAGTTTGATGGAAACCAGCGCACCGCCAAACGGTTCGCGCAAAACACGCCGAATGACTTTTGCTTCAGCAGACGAATTTAATCCCGGATAAAAAACGGTTTCAACTTTTTGATGATTTGACAGATATTCCGCCAAACAGTTTGCGTTTGCACACTGTCTTTCTATACGCAAAGCGAGCGTTTTTATTCCGCGCAAAATCTGATGCGCTTCCCAAACGCTCAAAACTCCGCCGACAAGTTTCATCACGCCAATCAATGCCGGACGGTCGAGTTCTTCTCCGGCGACGACAACGCCGCCCATCGCGTCGGTATGACCGCCCAAATATTTTGTCGCGCTGTGAACCGCAAAATCCGCGCCGAATTTTAGCGGTTGACACAGAAAAGGCGTGGCGAAAGTGTTGTCAACAATAAGCCGCGCTCCGACTTCGTGCGCGATTTCAGCGCAAGCCTCGATGTCGCAAATTTTCAAAAGCGGATTTGAAATCGTTTCCGCCAATAAAACACGCGGTTTGATTTGCGCAACCTTTTCGCGCAAGGCGTTTATGTCCGAAAAATCCGCCGTTACGGTTTTCACTCCGAAGATGCCAAAAATTTTATACAGCAACTCAAAACTCGCGCCGTATAAATCTGCCGAAGCCAAAACAATCGCGCCGGGCGACAATTCGCAGGCGAATAACGCCGCGTGAAGTGCCGCCATTCCCGAAGAATAAGCAAACGCCGCTGTGCCGTCTTCGATAACGGTCATCGCCTCTTCCAAAGCCGCTACCGTCGGATTGCCGTTGCGCGAATAAATATAATCGGGCGCGTCACCGGCGAATATCTTATCAATTTCCGCCATCGAATCGTAAGTATAAGTTGCTGTCGTGTAAATGGGATTTGCAACCGGTAATCCGACGGGCAAAGGTCGTCTTTCTCCGGCGTGAACCAATTGTGTTGTAATTGCAGGTTTGCTCATTGCGCTATCTTAACCTTTGCGAAATATAATCTCAAAATGAACTTTTTAAAGAACTGACATCTGCGGTGCGTCCCAAAAACTTTCGCTTAAATACTTGTCGCCGCCGTCGCAAAGAACGGTAACAATAACTGCATCATCTTTTAGTGTTTTCGCCAAATGCAATGCGGCAAAAACATTCGCGCCGGAACTGATGCCGACAAACAAACCTTCTTCGCGGGCTAATGTTCGCGCCATTTCTTGCGCGTCTTCGGTGGCGACTTCAACATTTTTGTCCGCCAAATCCGCGTCATAAATTCCCGGCACAATCGCCGTCGGCATATATTTCATTCCTTCTAAACCGTGTAACGGCGAATCGGGCTGCATTGCTACGGCTTGCAGTTGCGGATTAAATTCTTTCAAACGGCGCGTCGTTCCGACGAATGTTCCCGATGTTCCGAGTCCGGCGACGAAATGCGTTACGCGCCCTTCGGTTTGCCGCCAAATCTCCGGTGCGGTTGTTTCGTAATGCGCCTTCCAATTAGCTTCGTTGTTGTATTGGTCGGGGTAAAAGTATCTGTTCGGATATTCAGCGGCTAATTCTTTGGCGACAATTTGCGCTCCGTCAGTTCCGTTCATCGCGTCGGTTTCGATGATTTCCGCACCGTAAAGCCGCAAAATTCTTTTACGCTCAAGGCTGGCGTTTTTCGGCAAACACAGCGTTACCGAATAACCGCGAACCGCGCCAATCATTGCGTAAGTAATACCGGTGTTGCCGCTGGTCGCATCCAAAATCGTTTTACCTTTGTTTAATTTTCCGCTTCGTTCACCTGCTAAAATCATTGCCAAAGCCGCCCGGTCTTTGACCGAACCGCCCGGATTGAGATGTTCGGCTTTGCCATAAACTTCAATGTTTTTCGGCACATCACTGACAATTCGGCGCAGACGTATCAGAGGCGTGTTCCCGATGTGCGATTCCAAATAAAGTTTCATTCTCTTTTTAACTCTCTGACCAAAAGAAAATCGGTTGTGATATTTACCAAAATAATTTCACAACCGACTGAATCTTTGTAAATTAGCGAATAACCGTTAGATTTGTCTATACGCCGCACACAATTCAAGTCCGCGTGATTTTATATAATCACAATAACCGACTTGATTTTTACATTTTTGTTTGGGCATCGTTCAAATTTTCTAACAATTACAATTTATTCATATTGTTAAGAATCTGTCAAACGGTCAATTTTAGCAAAAATATTTTATGTAAAAGAGAAGTGCGGCTTATGCTCGGGAAAACATAAGCCGCGGTTTTCGGCTGGTTTAGCTGTAGGCAAAAGCGGAGCGGATAGGCAAAAGGCGGATAATTAGCGGGCAGGCATAATGTGCTGATAAAAAAAATCTCCGCAACTTAATTTATCGGCACGAGAATCTTTTCATTCGGACGACCCAACCCGATTTTTCGGGCTTCACGCTCAATCGTGCGCGGGTCGGTTTTTAAATTATTAATCTCTTCTTGGATTGCCAAATTTTCATTGGTCAATCTTTCCAGTTCAACGCTTAGACGTTCATTCTGCTCAATTTCTGAACTCATTTCCGTATAAGCGCGTAAGTTAATCGCCATGCAAAGCATAAAAGTAATCGAAGCAATGATAGCGAAAACAAACCATTGTGGAGTTGCAGTTTCAGTGCGCCGCGCTGTTTTTGCGCGGGTTTTTGCGGGCATTGAAATTGCGGATGAATTATCCCAATAAGTAGCGACGACCTTGCTCAAGTAACACCTCCAAATCTTGTACGTTTTTAGTTTCGGCGTAAATTCTGACTAATGGTTCTGTTCCTGAAGGACGCATCAGCATCCAACTGCTATCTGTAAAAATAAACTTCACGCCGTCTATTCGATTTATTTTTTCAACTCTGCGCCCGCCGATTTCCGCCGGTTCTTGCCGCAGCTTTTCTGTTAAACTTTTGGCAATTTCATCGGTTAATTTAACGCCGATTCTGCCTGATTCAAGTTTCCCGACGCGGCTGTAAAGTTCATTTAACTGTTCAGTCAAACTTTTTCCGCGTGCGGCGACCGCTTCCGCCGCCAACAGACAGGCAATAATGCCGTCTTTTTCGGGATAATGTCCTTTGATTGAAAGACCTGCGGATTCTTCTCCGCCCAAAATAATTTTGTCCTCGTTTATCAATTCGCCGATAAATTTAAATCCAACCGGCGTTTCGTATAATTTCAAGCCGCGATTTTCGGCTACTTTGTCAATTAGGTGCGATGTGGCAACGCTTCGTGCGAGTCCTTCTGTCCAACCGCGACTTTCTGCCAAATAATCCGATAAAAGTGCGACTAATTCATTTGGCGTGATAAATTCGCCGTTGCTGTCTATTATTCCGAATCTGTCGCCGTCGCCGTCGGTGGCAAGTCCGAGCGTAAAACCCTTTGTTTTAACTGCTTCACGAAGTTCCTCAAGATGTTTTTCGCTGGGTTCGGGTGAACTTCCGCCAAATGTTACATCACGCCAATCGTGAATTGTTCTAACCTCTAAGCCGTTGTCGCGCAGTATTTTATCCAAATAACCGCGACCTGTTCCCCAAAGTGCGTCGTAAGCATATTTGCCTTTGGCGTTTGCAATTTGGTCAAACCTGACTTTTGTTTTCAAATCGTCCAAGTATTTTGGACGCGCATCATATTTTTCAATTGACCCGCCGTCTTTGTCTTTCACTTGCGGCGTGTTTCCAATGATTTCTTCAATCTGCTTCGTGATTTCAGGCAGCGCAGGCGCGCCATCGGAGGTTGAAAACTTTATGCCTTGATATTCCGGCGGATTGTGCGAAGCCGTAAAATTCATTGCGCCAACCGCTTTTTCACTTCTGATAGCCTGTGAAATCGCCGGTGTCGGCGTTGGATGGTCGCACAGTAAAATGCGGAAACCTTTTTGTTTGGCAATTTCGGCGGCAGCTTCCGAAAACTTCTCACCCATAAAACGCGAATCGTGTCCAACTATTAAAGTCTTTTGCCCATCGCTTAAGTTTTTTGTCAAATAACTGCAAATCGCTTCGGTTACAAGACGCACATTTTCAAATGTGAAATCATCGGCGATTATTGCTCTCCAACCCGAAGTTCCAAAGCGTATAGCCATAAAATCATTTCGGCAGAATCCCTTTTAATATTGTTTCCAAGACTAAAACCTGCTTGTTAAAAATAATGTTCGAAACGGGAAAAATGAAATCTTAGGAAATTCTCCCATAAGGTGAAAGCAAATTTAGCATAAAGGAAATTAGATGTAAAGATTTTTTTTCACATAAAAAACCTTTTGTTTTCAGGAGTTTGTAAGGCTTTCTTCAAGTGTTCGTTAAAGTAAGTGCTTAAAGGTGAACAAAAAGAGAACGAAAATCCACGAAGTTAAATAAGATTGCGTTTTGACTTGAAGATTACAAAACAATAAGAATAATTAGCTAATCGGATGTGTGGAAAATCCTTAAACAAAAGTTTAATTGTTAAATTAATAATTTCAAATTAATTTAAAACAATAAAAAACAAATTTAAATAATGTATCAGAAAGCGACTTTTATTGCTTCAGTAGTGTTCTGTATCATTTTGCCGCAAAAGGTTTATTGCATTGACAGGTGAATTATTTTACTTATCTTGTTGAAAATAGACAACATACTTTCTATATATTAAACGGCACAACTATTGCTTATTATAAAATGAAGGATATAAGTCAATTTTCCGCAAAATGACCCAAACTTTTTAGCTATTCTAACATACATAAAATTTAACTATTTTGTTGCTTAAGAACAAGCGGAAAATTACTCTGAAACAACAAATATGAAATTTTCCTTTTGGAGAAAATAAATTATGAAACCTATAAAACATTTTGAAAAAGGCTTGACTTACATTGCAAGCGGCATATTTAACGCCGTCAAAGCCGTTAATAAATATAAACCGAATCCGTCTTTTATACCGAAGTGGTCGGATAAGCCATTGCTTAAGTCTTGGCAGAAAACGAAACCGACGCTGGGTTTTCCGCGCACAACTGATTCGCTTTGTCCGAATTGCGTGATTGAAGCCCGCGAAGATATTTTGAGCGGTAAAAAGGAAGTCGGGATTTTAGTCAACGAAAAAGTCGGTGAAATTAAAGCGCAAATTATCGAACGCGACGGTCAAATCTGGATGATTAAAGATTGTCCTGACCACGGGCATTTTGAAGATTTGATGGCGATTGATTCCAAATTCCTGCAGCACATCGAAGCCAACTTCCCCGGACGTGATATTCAGGCGCACAATGACGAAAAACTGCATAATCACGGCTCGTCAACGATTAAATACGGACGCGGCGCGGTTTTGACGGTTGATTTAACCAATCGTTGCAATAT
>MWZA01000053.1 GCA_002050455.1 Acidobacteria bacterium 5-1
GAGTTCGGCTCAAAAGCGAACCTTCTGCGCTGGCGAGCTGGCTGAAAAACGACAAATTGACCAATCCGATGCCGCAGCGAAAGTAATGAATCCAAAACTGCGCTCCTTGATTGTGCAGCAAAACGGCCGCAGTTAATGGTTACGTACGGGCTAACCCACGTTTTTCCACTCGGCTCTCTTTCGCGCTTGAGTCCCTCGCAAACGAAGCAAGTCCACATCAAAACTTCTTTGAGTCGCCCAAGACTGCCAGAAACGAACTTATACGGCTCTTCGATTTGCGGACTTTCAAAATAAATCGAATACGGACTGATGAGCGCCGGATTCACCCGCTCAATGAAATAATTGCCCAACCGCTCAATTCGCGCTTCGGAAATTTCGCTGACGAAAACACTCGGCTTGAGATCGCGCGCGAACCATTGATATTGATTCGAGTGCGTAACACTATGAGTTCGGCTCAAAAGCGAACCTTCTGCGCTGGCGAGCTGGCTGAAAAACGACAAATTGACCAATCCGATGCCGCAGCGAAAGTAATGAATCCAAAACTGCGCTCCTTGATTGTGCAGCAAAACGGCGGCTTGATTTTCTCTTTTCTTGCAATCGAAAAACAGCTTTTTGTTCTTATCGCACTTTTCCGCTCCAAGAAAGTCCTTCAAGTTGTTAACGGTCGGCAGCCTTTTCTCAAAAGAAATGCACGGCTGCCGTCGCGCCCGCTCGTTCAGAAGCTCCGGGTAACGACCATAAATCAAAAAATTCAGCAACTCTCGCAGCGGAGCGCGTGAAATAGTGAGAGTTTTGACCGGACTCGGCTTGCAGATAATCGCTTCGTTCATAGTTTTTCGGTTGTTCAAAAGAAGTTGACTTTATATTACATTGATGTAATATAAATTATGCCCTGCGAAGTGGAATATACGGACGAATTTGAAGATTGGTGGAACACGCTAAATGAAGACGAGCAGGCAACCGTTGATGCTTACGTGAGAATGTTGGAAGAATTCGGAGTTGCGTTAGGGTTTCCTTATTCGTCGGACATCAAAGGTTCGAAGCATTCGCAAATGCGGGAATTAAGAGCGCAGCACAGAGGCAGACCATACAGAGTTTTATACGCTTTCGACCCGCGCCGAATGGCTATCCTACTCGTCGGTGGCGATAAAACCGGCAATAATCGCTGGTATGAAGAATTTGTTCCAATCGCCGACGCGCTATACGCTGAACATTTGGAAACATTAGAGAAGGAGAAATCGAAAAATGGCTAAATCGTTCAAAAATTTACGAGCCAAAATGTCGCCTGCCGCAAAAGAGCGATCCAAAGAAATCGCCCGCGAACTGCGCCGGGAAATCCGCCTGAACGAACTGCGCGGCGCGCTTGACATCAGCCAGGAGGAATTAGCCGAACTGCTCAATAAAAAACAGGCAGCGATCTCGCGCCTCGAAAGACGTTCGGATATGCACGTTTCAACTTTAAGGGCGTTCATCAAAGCACTCGGCGGAAAATTGGAAATTATCGCCAGCTTTCCCGACGCTTCCTACCATATCAAACAGTTCGAGTCGGATGAGCCGACTGACGAGGCGGGTTTGGCTTAATTGCTAATAACGGTCCAGACTCCATCGGCAAAGCCTGCCTATAAATTTTTCGGGTAATCTAAAACGCCGTGAGCCTTTCAATCGCTTCCGGCAAGACTTCCATCGCGGCGAGTTTTTTCTTGAGCCGAACATTGGCGAGCATTTTCTCACGCGCCGGAGCGCTCGCAGATTCCCACAAAGAAACGCTGACCGATTCCGATGACATCGAATAGCCTGAACTGCGGTCGTAACAGCCGTCGTTGTAGTCGTATCTGAACCCGCTCGGCTTAAAATGAGCGCACACTATTCCGACGAGTTCCTCTAATCGCTCGCTGTAATAGCTACACCCGCTGATGCCCGCCAAATCAAATTCGGTTTCCGCCTCGACGACCAGATAATCTTCGCCTCCGGTAAGAATTTCTCTTTCGGTCAACACGCACAACTCCAGAAATTCGATAAATTCATCAACCGTACCGCGCTCTGTCTGAAATTCCTTGCCCCATTCGCCATCGTCGTAAAAGGAACGGAAAAACGGGTCTTCGAGCGTCTGGTTGATCTCCTCCCAGAAAACTTCTTCGAGCATCTCGCCAGAAACTTCTTCGCGGATACTTTCAATCTCGGAATCCTCTAGCGCATTTTGCCCTGACTGCAAAGCGATTTGCTCTTTAATTGCTTCTTCGATTTCCGCGGCGAGTTTTTCGACTTTGATTTCGTGTGCGAACTCTTCCCGGTCGCCTTCAAAATCCGAGTAAAAAATCTCGCCCGTGCCGTCCGACTTGATTTCAAATTTGTATGATTGATCGCTCGTCGAAAAACCGCCTTTCAAAACTATTGAATCGGTCTTCTCGGTTCGGTTTTCGCCGTTCGCAATTCCGGCATCCGGCGTTTCACCGATAACAGCAGCATCAAACATAGTCATTCTCTCGACGGTTATTCGCCTCTGAGCGGCATCAGCACGTAACGGTAGCCTTCGCGCTCCGTCGGCAAAAACAGCTCGAACGGCGAATTCCCGTCATTAAAACCGAGCGAAAACGTCGGACTGCCCGCCTTCGAGACGACTTGCAAAAAATCCATCAGATATCGGCTGTTGAAACGCAATGAGTGAACATTCTGCCCGTTTTCCCCATTGAGCGCGGCGAGCATTTCTTCCTGCGCTTCGCCTTCCGCAGTATTCGATTTGAGCGTCAATTTCCCCGCCTCGATTTCCATCGTCACCGAATAGTTGCGGTCGTCGGCGGTCAGAGTTACGCGCGACAGCGAGCGGCGAAAATCCTCCGTGCTGATTTCAGCCGTGTAAACGAAATTTTTCGGCAAAACCATTTCCCAGTTCGGAAATGTGCCGGTGAGCGTGCGCGAGAACAAGCTGTGATTGCCGACCGCAAAACAAAGCTGATTGCCCGTGTCACCGATTTCGATCTGGCTTTCCGCGTCGCGGCGGATTTCGCGGTCGAGCAAATCTTCGAGCTGCGCGAGCGACTTTTTCGGCACGAGCAAATCGAGTTTTTGTCCTGTTGAATTGACGAGCGGAAAGCGCGTAAAAGCGAGCCGATGCCCGTCGGTTGCGACCGTCGTCAAACTCTGGTCGTCAATCACGATTTTCGCGCCGCTGATGGTAAAACGACTCTGCTCGGTCGTCACCGCAAACGCCGTGCGGCGAATCGCCTCGCGCAAAATCACCGACGGAACGCGCACGCCCGACTGTTTTTGGACGGGAACTTCCGGGAATTGCGAGCTTTCGACAATACCTAATTTGTGCCGTCCTTTTTTGTAACGAATCTCGATTTGACCAGTCTTATTGAGTTGGAAATGAATCGGCTCGTTCGGGAGTTCCCGGCTGATGTCATACAGTTTTCTGCCTTCGACGAGAATCGAGCCGCTTTGCAAAACGTCAGTTACCTGCAAAGAACGCACCGTCACGTCCAAATCGGTTGCGGTCAGAGCGAGTTCGCCTGACGCGTTTGTTTCCATTTTGATTTTGCTCAAGACTGGTATCGTCGCTTTGCGCTCGATGACCGGCGTGAGCAGTCCAAGCTCCTCTTTGAGAAGCGAAGGGTTGATGATAAATTCCATAATTTTTGATTTTTGTTTTTGGCTAGGTTTGAATTGTAACGGGCGCGGACCTTTTCGCTTTCGACCATTCGCAGAACTCGAATTCCGTCATCGTCCGCGTGCCGTCTTTTTCGTATAAGTGTTCGCGTTCGGTTAAGTCATTCCGAATCGTCTCCTCATCGTAGCGGTATTCGATTTCGGCGTAACCTGATTTTTCCAACTCGCGGCTGATTTCTTTCACTCTATCGGCGAGGTATTCTTCAAGGCTTTCGCGCAAAAAGGGTCGAGCGATTTTCAAACGCGCCGGTAAATCTTCGTCCTCCGTTTCATTTTCAAACTCGATTTCGACCGTCATCGAATTCCAATGATGGTAATGATTGTTTGCGCCCGTAATTTCGATGTAAAGACTGTCGCCCGTCGCTTCAAGCGCGGCAATCAGACGCTTCGCCCCGCAATCTTTTTCTTTAAGACTTTCCGCGTGAACGCGCCCGTAAAACGCCACGCCGTCGCCCTGGCAACATCCCAGACTCCAATACACTTCCGTTTCCTCAAAACCGCGTTCCGCAAGCTGCGTTTTGAAATCTTCGGTCAAAAATTCGGCATCGTCCCAATCAAAACGGTCGGGACTGTCTCGCTCTTGAGAGACCGCGAATTCCTGCGCTTCTGGCTTGAGTTCCGAGAAAAACCTTAATCCCTTCGGGCGGACAGGCGCGCGGCGGAATCTCTCGCGCAATGCTGAAAGTTTGACCTCGTTTTCCATTACAAACGCGAGAAGCAGTTTTAATCTGAAATTAGTGTTTGAAGTTCGCGCGCCTTCTCGCCGCTTGATTTTTTCGGGCGAAAGGAAACGCCCGCACGGGCAATATGAAGTTTTCATTCGGAAAATTTTTACTTCAGCTCAATTTGCTCGCCCCACGGGACTTTTCCCGCCGCACCGTGAGTTGTCCAAATAACCGGAAAGTCAGGCTCGTCGCCTGCTTCGCCGTAAAGATCGGTGAGATAAACAAGTGCGTCCGGCTTATATTCCGAAGCCGCTTCAATAACGGGGCGGAAATCCGTTCCGCCGCCGCCCGTGTATTTGATTGCAGAGAGTTCCGCTGTCGCATTCCGCCAGTCAATCTCTACGATTTTGTGAACCACCGCATCGCCGACGATCAAAACCAAAATTCGCTGATTGAACTCGCAAAGTGCGGCAATCTCGGCTAAGAATCTGCTCAAAAGTTCGCGGTCAATCGAACCAGAAGTATCAAGTGCAACGGTGAGCCGTGTTCCGCGTTTTTTGAATGTATCAGGTGCAAACGGCAGATTCACTCCTGCTTCCGCGGCGTAATCTTTTTCGAGAGCAAGCCATCTCCGCGACGGACGCGAATAATTTGTTTGTATAGCTTCCTTAAAAGCCGTCTGCACGACATTGCGGAAAACCTGTTCCCACGGCGTTTCCACACGCGGCAATTCTCCGGCGAGTCTTTCGAGCAGTTCCGGCGCACTTCCGCGTAAAAGGTTCAAACGCTGCTGCCAGTTTCGTTTTTCCTCACTTGCTTCCGCTAATGCCGACTGCGAATCACTCGGATTGCACGTTTTGCATTCTTTCCGGCGCAAATCACCGGCGAGCGAATCCTTCGCGTCAAAATCTACTAAAATTGTGTAAAACTCGGTTTCTGTTTGGCATCTTGTTTTTAGAAAATAATAGAGTTCTTCACACGACCAGCGATTAATTTTGACGAAATCGCCCCGCGTCAGATTTGCTATTTTTCTCGGCTGCTGCGATAAAGATGTGTTGTATGAATAATGAGCGGAGTTTTTGTTAGATGTATCTGGATTCGCCACGTCCTCGCTTTTCTCCAAACACTGCCAGATTCTTGCCAATGTCCAAGCATCAGATGGAGTTTCAATTCCGGTCAAGTTCTCCAAACTCCCATTGATAATTGCATCGGCGGCAATATTCAAAAGTTTCGGGTTGAAGCTGACGGTTTCGCGTTTTTCCAGTTCCGCAAATCTCTGTGGATGACAAAGCGCGATATGGAGAATCTCGTGCAGACAGATGAATCTTCGCTCTTTTACGTCAAAATTTTCATAGTCCGCTCCGGCATAAATCGTACTGCCGTCGGTGAAGGCGATTGCTTGTTCGTCAGTATCGGCGAATCTGCACCACAGCGCGAGGCTCGCCAGTCCCGGCAAATACTCAATCGCCGATTCTAAATCAAGACGCATTCGGCTTGATTCGGAACGGTTTAGTCTTTCCAGCATAATCTTGTAATTCGGGAAAATGTAAAGAAATTATTTTTGAATTTTTACTAGCCTTTTAAGCGACGGCGGCGACAACATTTATCGCGGAAACCGTTTTGTTGCCGCTTACATTTTCACGCTTTTCGTTGTATCGCCAAAATGCGTTTGAATTTTCCACTTTCCACCCCGATTTCCAAGCTTTATCAAGCAGAAGACTTCCCGCCATCGTCTGCAAATCGCGCATCGGCAAACCGGCAAACCGCGCATCCTTTTGTTCATCGAACCGATTGATAAGTTCTAAAAGCTGAATTGCCGTATCGGAACTTGCACTTGTCGCAATCGCGAAAGACAGCGCGTATAATCCGTTAATGGTATCGGGCAGATACTTTCCTATTCTCGCCGGAGTTTTGCTCTGAATTTCGAGTAGTTCGTCAACCGATTTCATATTTTTGATTTCTTCGGCAAGCAGCATAAACTCAGCGGCAACCGAATCACCGATTATTCCGGCAATTGCGAGATGTTTAACGCGCCTTTCGGCTTTTCGCAATTCTTTGAAAATATCCGAAACCTTTTTCCAAGACGCGGGACGCGGATAAAGTTCGTGTTTCTGCGAGCGTGCCGATTCTTCGCCCGATAGATGTTGCGGAAAGACTTTCAGAAAAGCTAAAACTTCCGGGATCACGCCGATTTTTATAAAATACGCTAAGGTCGCTTCGAGTTGCGGTTCGATGACAATGTGGAGCAAACGACGATTCGCCGCCGCGCCCAAACCACGGGCGTTTGCTAAATCTTCAGGACGATTTCCAGCCGCAACAATTATCCAGTTATCGGGGATTTCAACTTTGCCCTGCCGCCGCTCTTCAAGGATGCCCAAAACCGCACTGCGCGTATCTTCGGGAGCAAGCGAGATTTCATCAAAAAACAAAATTACATTCTTTTTATCCGTTCGGGCATCAAGAAACGCGGGCGGATAAAAAACGGTTTGCTTTGTTTTGTGGTCAAGTGCGGGCAAACCGCCGATGTCACTCGGCAGTTTTTGGCAGAGCCTGATGTCGCGCAACTCAGCGTTTAAGTCTTGAGCCAGTTGGCGCACCGTTTCGGATTTGCCGACTCCGGTTGCGCCCCACAGCATAAAACTGATTTTTAATCGGCGAAGTCCATTGATTAAATCTTTAGCTTCGTCCGGTGTGCAAGATACGGTATTTATCATAAGTTTTATATTTGTTTGTGCGTAAAAGATGAATTTGCTCTTTAGAGTTTACGCCCTAAATTTCTACAAATTTGCTAACCGCTTCTTTTCTGCTTGGGCGTGTCCGGCGTTCGCGCCGCGCATCCACGTCTTTGATTCGGTGCGGGCGATGATTTCCGCCGGAGAGTAAATTGTTTTCAATCGCAAAAAAATTAACCGTTCAAAAACTTCCCGCACGGCGACTAACTGCTTTTTAGAATTATCTGCACGTTCTTTTTTATTTTTGAGAAAGGCATAACCGAAAATCTTTTCGGCAAGAAAAACGGCAAACGAATTATGTGAAATGAGCAAAGCGGCGGGATGATCGCAAGTTTCAAGCGGAAACGCCATAAAGTTTTTGATGGCAGCAATATCTTCCCGCTTGAGACCAAATGCCTCAAAGAGTTTTCGTTCGCCACCTGCCGCATCATTTTCAATTTGCTCACGCTTTTTCGCCAGAAATTTATAAAACGAACTATTTTGCTTCGGCATTAAATCCCGCACCCAATCTTCAATTGTTACAATTCGTCCGACATCCTCGATTAAATGATCGGTAAGAATCTGTTTGGTCAAAATTATTCTGTTTTCACTATTGGTTATAGTTTCGCCGAAAATTCGGACGGCTAACTCAATGCCTTCGGCGTGATGCAGCAAAAAGCGGTGCTTAAAGTGGGCGCAAGCCGATTTACTCGGATCTAAAAAGGAGTGAATTTCGATGTAATCAGCCCAGTCGCCGCTGTAAGTTTTAGCACTAATTTGTGCGTGCCCGACCGGTTTCATAATTTGCTTTTTGCTTGCCGCTTTTTTATTTTCTCCCGTTCACTAAGAAAAGATTTTGTGTTATCTTTTTTTAGTGAGTTTTACAAAGAAAATTTCTTTCTTAAGATATGCAGCTAAAATCAAACCGCACCGGATTTCTCGTTAATTGCTCGACTGTCGGCGAGTCGTTCAAAGCATTCGTGCCGAATGCCTTACCGCCCGTGCCGCCGCTGGATTTAACCGGCGAACATTTTGATCGGCTCGAACGGGCGAACCGCGCTCTTGGAAAACTCGACGGATTATCACGTTTTTTGCCGGATGTTTCCCTATTTGTTTATTGGTTTGTGCGGAAAGAAGCCGTGTTGTCATCGCAAATCGAAGGCACACAAAGTTCCCTCTCCGATCTACTACTCTATGAACAAAAGGAAATGCCGGGTGTTCCTATCGAAGATGTCGAAGAAGTTTCCCGCTATGTCGCCGCCGTTAATCACGGCGTTAAAAGATTACGTGAAGGCTTTCCGCTGAGTTTGAGGCTACTTCGGGAAGTTCACGAAGTTTTGCTCGAAACGGGACGCGGCAGCACCAAACAGCCGGGCGAATTTCGCCGCTCGCAGAATTGGATCGGCGGCACTCGTCCCGGAAACGCACGGTTTGTTCCGCCGCCGCTGGAAAATCTGTCGGATTGTCTGAGCAATTTGGAAAAGTTTCTGCACGATCAGCCCGAAAAAACTCCGACGCTGATTAAAGCTGCGCTGTCGCACGTTCAGTTTGAAACGATCCATCCATTTTTAGACGGCAACGGGCGCGTCGGAAGACTGCTCATCACATTGCTGTTATGCGCCGAAAATGCCGTTTCCGAGCCGACGCTTTACTTGAGTTTATATTTCAAACGCCACCGGGAAATTTACTACGAACTATTGCAAAAAGTGCGAACCGAAGGAACTTGGGAAGAATGGCTGTTGTTTTTTCTCGAAGGTGTCGAAGAAACGGCGGAAGAAGCCGTGCAGACGGCGACAAACATCTTAGAGATTTTCGCCGAAGACCGCATTAAAATTGAATCTTTAGGAAGATCCGCCGGAAACGCTCTGCGCGTTCATTCGCTTTTGCAGAGAAAACCTGTCGTATCGGTTGCGGCGGCGGCGGATGACTTGGATTTGACCGCTCCGACCATCAGAAGCGCGATTGATAATCTGCAAAATATCGGCTTAGTTTCTGAGGCAACCGGCAAAAAACGCGACCGTCTTTTTGTTTACAGCTCTTATCTCGACATTCTTCAGGAAGACACCGACGAAAGTTTATCCATCGGATAAACTAAAACCATTTTATTGCTGATGATATCTGAGAATTTAATATCTTGATCTGATGCAGCATAATTTATTTAATCTTTGCAGGAACAATGTTTAACAAGTAAAATTACTTGTTAGCATATGAAATTATCTTACATCTATTTTTTGCTGTTTTTTTAAACCTTTTTTTCTGAAAACAATGTGGACAGATAACGAAACTAAAACTGATTTAATAGGGTTCAAAATTCACGCCGATTTGATTCGGAGTGTGGTTACCGATGAAAATCTTCTCCCCGTTGTGTTGGGAGTTTTCGGTGATTGGGGCGGCGGCAAATCCAGCATAATGCAAATGCTCCAACAAGACCTTGAAGACGAGCAATATAAAGATGTTGTCTGCCTTTATTTTAACGGCTGGATGTTTGAAGGTTACGAAGATGCCAAAACAGCACTGCTTTCTTCAATTTTGATTCAATTAGGCGAACACGAGCGGTTCGGTGAAAGAGCAAAGGACTCTGTTGTAGGTTTACTCAAGAGAGTCAACTACGCCGGCGTTGCTAAAGCAGGCGGCAAAATCGGGGCAAGGTTCGGATTGCCCTTACTAATGACGTACCTTTTCGGCGATGCTACTCCCGGCATCATCACCGCCGTTGCCGGAAATATGATGACTGCCGGAAGTTCATCCGACGAAGAAGTTGATAAAGGAAAAGCAGACAAAGATGATTTAGTAAATTGGTCAGAATTAATTAAAGAATCCAAAGAAAAATCAGACTTACTCGAAGTCAGAAAATTCCGTGATGACTTTGAAAAGTTGCTGAAAGAAACAAAAATTAAATCACTCGTAATTCTTATAGATGACTTGGATAGATGTCTGCCGGAAAGCATTATCGAAACACTCGAAGCCATAAAACTTTTTGTCCTCGTGCCGCGAACCGCTTTTGTTATCGGCGCAGACCCGCGCATCGTTCGCCACGCCATTGGAACTCGGTATGTTAGAAGGCAGATAGGAAATGATGAGGTTTCAAAAGAAGAAGTTGAGGAATTGACAAAAGATTATCTCGAAAAACTGATTCAAATTCCTTATCATTTGCCGCGTTTGTCGCCTGCCGAAATTGAAACTTACATCAACCTTTTAGCTTGTCAAAAGTTTTTAGACGAGGACAAAAACAAATGCGTGATTAATGATTGGGCGATAAGACGAAAGCAAAATTTTTATTCATCCTATCAACTCGGAGCAATTAAAGAGGTTTTAGGCGAAGAAAAATTGTCTAAAGAATTGTTACAGCAACTCACTTGGAGTAACGCGATTGCACAAGTCGTAACCGAAGGATTGAAAGGCAATCCGAGACAAGTCAAACGAATGCTCAACGCGATGCTGTTGCGAAGAAAATTAGCGGAAGTTGCCGGAATTAAAATAAAAGACGACGTTTTGGCTAAACTTATGGTTTTGGAGTATTCAAACGAATATCGTTTCAAAGATTTGAGTGATTGGCAGACGGTTGAAGAAGGAAAGCCGGAAAAACTAAAAAAACTAGAAGAAATCGCGCTCAAAATAAAAGGTGCAAAGCCAATTGAAAAAGAAGATAATTTGAGCGATTGGCAGACGACATCCTTAGAAAAATGGCTGCAAATGCAGCCATCGCTAAGGAATGTAGATTTGCGCGATTATTTCTGGCTGATGAGAGATCGCACAAGTTCTACTTTGGTTGGCGTTAATATGGTTGCGCCGATTGTGAGACGACTATTCGACAGTTTGGTAAGCGATAATGCCGGTGAACAAGAATTAGCCACTAGAGAAGCGCAAACTCTCATTGAACCAGATCGAGAATCATTATTAGGCTTATTGCAACAACAGATCAAAAGCCATCCCGATGAAGTGGTCGGCTATGACGCATTAACGAAGTTAGCGAAAAATAAAGTAGAAAGGGCAGGCATTGTTCTCCTAAAAGTAACTCGTGAGGTTTCTGCGGATGAAATTCCGGCAGCAGTAGCTTCTAAAATTGAAATGATCGGAAAAATTGATGAAAAACTTACAGATGAGGGGCAAAAACTTCTTGATTTATACATCAAAAAGCACCCTCAATCTAAAATCGGCAAGGCGGCGGCGTTAGGGAGAAAAGATTAATGGGAACATCAAAAGGATACGGAATGCCGACCGGCGGCGAATGGACACCGCTAAAAAGGGAAGCTAATAAATTCATCAAAAGCGAAGGCGAAAACGACGGACAGAATCAATCGGATCATTCTCCCGAACTATTAGTAAGACGTTATTTGCGGGCAATCGGCGGAAACGAAAATATAGCTTTCGGAACAGGCGGCGAAAGGGCGGATGGAGGAAGTCGCAGCGGTGGAGGCGGAAGTAGCGGCGGCGGTAGAGTTGGTCGTGCCGCCAGCAACACCGGAAGGCAGCTAGGCGGTTTTCTTTCCGGCGTTAGTCGCGTCGGTCTAACGCAGACGCTTCGTGAGAGAGGGCTGGAACATCTTATCGGGAAATCCGCTGCGGAAGTTACCCGTGGTTTGCTTGATGCCTTTGCCGCTCCAGCCAGCACACTCGACGATGAAGCCGTTAGAACGGCACTTGACCAAATCAATGAAGAATTACTTGAAAACACTCAAACCTACGAAGATGTTGAAGCGGCTTTGACTCGACAAATAGATACGCAAGGTATTTCCAAAATTCTTGCAAACTTTTTTTGTAAATATTTATTACGGATGTTCACCCGCGATTTCTATGAAACGTGGCGGAAAAACTTTACATTCGTTCAAGCTGACAAAGGATTAAAATCCATTAGAGATTACATATTTTCCGAGTTAGAATTGAAATTCGTTAGTTCAGATACAGCTAATACAAATTGGAGCGGGCAGGCAGGATTACGCTTAACTCAACAAATAATGCAAAACACTTTAGAAATTTTCACCTAAAAAAATGAATATTGATGTTCAAATTGATGAAACTAACCGCCGTGATGACGGACTTGCACAAGTTATGGTTGATTTTCCGGTTTTAGAATTAAGCAGAATTCTTGATTTGCCGTTCGGTTCAATTTATTCAAGCTGCGGTATTCCTGACGACACGACGCTTGATCTACTTTTAGTAGCAAGCTTGTGTTATGTAATTGATAAAAATGTTTCTCGAAGCTTTGCAACTGATTTTTGGACGCGCGATCTATATGTCGAGATACCGGTGTCAGAACTGAAAAAGTGGCAAAATGTAAAGACTGATCTCAAACAAACGCTGGACTTTCTGACAGGTGACAACTGGCAAATTTCTTTTAGAAAAAGAAAAGAACAAATTTTCCAAAAGCCGAAACCAAAAATCAGGAGAAAACCTTTACCGCCTGTCCTTAAAGAAATTGATGCCGTATGTCTGTTTTCGGGCGGAGTTGATTCTTTAATCGGAGCGATAAACCTTTTAGAAAACAGTAATTTTAAGGGCATTCGCTTGATCGGACATTACGATGCACCCGGTGCAAAAAAACCGCAAAAGGATTTATTTGACAAAATTTCTTTGAACTATCCGCAGAAAGCGGAATTATTGCAAATCAGAGTTAGCCATAAACCTCTAAAAGCAATGGAGAACACATTGCGAAGCCGATCATTTGTTTTTATCGCTCTTGGTTTGTATGCTGCCAGAGCAGTAAGCAGTAAAACTCCACTTTATATGCCTGAAAACGGTTTTATCGCTATGAATATACCTCTGACACCTTCGAGAGCCGGCTCTTGCAGCACGCGAACAATGCATCCATACTATTTGAAAAAAGTTAGAATTGTTCTTGATAAATTAGGAATCGAAAATTCGATTATCAATCCGCTCGAATTAAAAACAAAGGGAGAATGTGTTTCCGATTGTTTAAATACGAAATTGCTCTCATCGCTTATAGTTAATTCGGTTTCCTGTTCCCATTCATCAAGAAAACAGCTATGGATTCGCAGAGGGCGCGAAGTCAAAAATTGCGGCTACTGCATTCCGTGTTTAATACGGAGAGCCGCATTCCATAAAGTTGGTTTCGATAAAGCGGCAACTTATGGAATTGATGTTTGTTCGGGCGAAATCAAATATGATGATAAAACAAATAGTGCAAATGATTTTCGGGCGATGATTGATGCTCTCAAAAGCGGCAAAACGACGGCGGATTTTCAAAGAGATATTCTCGCTGTAGCATCTGTTGAACGGCTTGAAGAACGAGCGCAAATGATTGAGCGTGGATTAAATGAAGTAAAATCTCTTATTCAAGATAAAGCGGATAAAAATGTTATGTGGGCGATTAATTTACCGGCTGAAAAGAAATGATTGATACTCACTGCCATATTGATTTGTATGACCGTCCGACAGAAGTAGCTGATAGAGCAAATCGGGCGCGGGTTTTAGCAATAGCGGTTACAAATTTGCCGTCAGCTTTTGAGAAAGCGTATCCGCATATCAAAGCATTTAGCCAAATTCGCCTCGCTTTAGGATTACATCCTCTTTTGGCAAACCAGCATTCTTCCGAACTTTCCCGGTTCGAGCAACTGATTGACAAAACTTCATATATCGGTGAAATCGGTTTGGATTTTTCTCGTGCGGGTTTTGAAACGAAAGCTACGCAAACTGATTCGTTCAAGTTTGTATTTCAAGCCTTAAAAAACAAACGAAAATTTATCACCGTGCATTCCCGACGGGCTGAAAGTGCCGTGTTAGATATTTTAGAAGAGACAAATTACCCGTTCCCGGTCGTGTTTCATTGGTATAGCGGAAGTTTAAATGTTTTAGATAGAGTCTTGCAGAAAGGTCATTACTTTTCTATTAATCCTTCAATGACGGAAAGCATAAATGGAAAAAAAATTATTAGCCGAATTCCCCCGGAGCGTATCTTAACTGAAACCGACGGACCGTTTGTGAAAATTGGCGGGAGGGCGGCAGAACCAACAGACGTAATCCGTGTTGAGAGATTTCTGGCAGATGAGTGGGGAGTAACAAACACAGATGCCAAAAATAATGTAAAAGAGAACTTTTTGCGCCTGGTCCGTCCAATCCAGACTACATTAAAAAATAAATGAATCAAGAGTTTTTATATTGGTAATCACGAATATAAAACGATTTGATTCTGTTGTTTTGTTGCTGCCAAATCAATCACGCGCTGATTGCCGCTGCCCGTCCATAATCCCGCACCGCCTGCGAGCGATTCGATGTATGCTCCATCAATTAAAATGTCAATTTCGTTCAAAACCGCACTGATTAACGGTTGCTTCGCGGATTTTTCGATTAAGGCTTTAAGCGTATAACCGCTGTAACAAACAATATGAGGGCAACCCTGCTTGCGTAATTCCTTGACCAAAGCGAACAATCCGTCAGTTTGGGCGAACGGTTCGCCGCCCAAAATAGTTACCCCATCGCGTTTATATTCTGAGTCGAGAAGCAATTCGGCTAATCTTTTAACTGAAACTGATGTACCTGATTTTTTGTCGTGGAGCTGCGGCACATAACAGCCTTTGCATTTTAACGGGCAGAATTGAAATAAGACCGAACTGCGTCTGCCCGGTCCTTCCGTTAAAGAGTTGTGATAATAACCTGCAATGCGGACGCTGGTTCTTTCCGCCGTTTCTTCGGGTGATGCAATCGGCGGCTTAATAATTTCAAGCGGACGAGCGCAGCCGATTTCTTGACCTTCACCCAAAACCGAGCGTAAATGATGAGTCGCATCCAACCTGTAATCTTGATTGTCCTCGACCAAAATCGCGTCTTGCAGTTCATCAACAATAAAAGTAATTTCCGGCATTTTGATTTTACCTCGCACTTATTCGCCGCCCTTTGTCTTGACAATGGCGTTTGCGGCAAGTTCCGCAGGCGTTCGGTTTTTGTAGATAGATAAACTACGGGCGACAAATTCATCTCTGGAAAGTTCATCGCCCACCGCTTGTTCACGAATTGCCGTGTGTAGCTTTTCAGTAAAATCAGGCGAAAGCGTCGTTACTCTGATTGCTTTAACAATGCCGGTTACCGATTCGACAAGAATGATTTTCAGCAGAATGCGTTCCGCCGGATTAGACTGCGGTGCGGGAATTCGGCGGTCTTCTTCCGCGACATTCCACCACGAAAATGCGGAGTCCGACCACGGCAACGCATCTCCGAAACGATAGAGCAGAAACATAACCCCGTTTTCGCAGTAAAGTCCGAATTCGGCTTCCGCCTCGCGGACAGCCTCGATTTCCTGCGGATGCATATTTTTCATTGACAGAAGAAGCGTATGATCGCCCGATTGGTAACTGTATTCGACGGCTTCAGGCAGTTCGCCGCGTTCTTCAAAAAGCGGTTTTCCGATGGCAACTATTTGCATAATTTTAAAAGTTCAATTTTTTTTGAAAATTATTTTCCTTTTATCTGCCGCTTAATTTGCGGCTGAATGTTATATTCGCGGGTTCTCTCATCGCGTGCGGGATTACCGAAGACTTTTTTAATCGCTTCGGCAGTTTTCTCGCAAGCAGGTCCGGCGATGCCTTTAATTTCTGTTTCCATCTCGCCCGACTCCAAGTTAATTTCAATTTCAATTTCCGGCATTAATTTTTAACTCCTGTTTTATTACTCAATATCTGTCAGTTCCGGTTGATACGAAACGGTTTCGGGAAATAATCGGCAGTAAGCCGTAATTTCGTCCAGATCCTCGCCCGTATCAAGCGAATCCATTATCATCTGCGAAACTTGCTCGTCGAGTTCACTTTCCTCGTCAGCGTCCCAATTAACGGCAACAGTTCGTATCTTTCCCGAATCATCCGAGCGATGACCGATTGCCGAAACCGAGTCCGAATAAAAAAGCGCGTCCAAAAATGAACGCGCTTCAGCTTCAGAATTTCTGATGACTTCAATAATATGTGCCATAAATTTTTAGTATTTAATGCGAATCTTTATCGTTGAGCCGATACGTTCTTGGTGAAGTGTTCCGCGCAAACTACGGGCGAGTTTTTCCGCCGATTTGAGATTGTAGTTTGTCCGCAGATTAGTTAAAAACTTGCCACTCATCATTGTTCGCTGATCGAACTCGCTGATAACGGGAACATAGCCCGCGTCGGTTTTCTGAAAACCCAAATCGTTGGACGCGCTGCCGATGAATTTTCGGCGGACGACCAATTGCGCCGTTTCCGGTCGCCTGTCGCCTTGATAGCCGTAAAGCGACAGTGCTTCGCCTTCTTCGACTTCCGAATAACCACATTCGGAAAGCGCATTCAGAAGACACTCGCGGTCTTTGAAAGCTGAATCGGTGAACGCCATATATTTGCTCATAACTTTTGAATACCCCGATTTTCTAAATTCAATCCGTAATTTACCCGCCGCTTAAATTTCCAAAACTCGCGTCGCGGTCGTGCTTGTTACCTGACTGACATTTGAAGCGGAACGGCTGCCTTTGATATTGTTTTTTGCCCATTCACGGATTTCGTCAATTTTGGTTTTCATCATTTCGGCGGTCGGCGTGATGCCGCCGATAGCACTAATAACATCTTTGGTGTTCGCGGCTCGATTGCCGTCAATAAAGGCTTCGAGAACCGCGTCTTTAACCGCTCCTTCGATTTCTGCGCCGGAAAATTGTTCAGCTTTTTCCGCCAAAACGTCCAAATCGAAATCTTCCGGCTTGAGTGAGCGTTTTTGTAAATGGACGCGGAAAATCTCCTGACGGTCTTCTTTGGTCGGCAAATCAACAAAATGAATATAAGAAAAACGCCCGATGCGGAATTGTTCAGATTCAAGATCGCGAACATCGTTAGCGGTGGCGAAAACAAGCACGTCTTGGTTGTCCTGCATCCAATTGAGAAGATAAGAAATCGTCCGCGCCGTTTCGCCGCCGTCGGTTTTGTTTGACGATTTCATTCCCGACACGGCTTTTTCAAACTCCGAAATTCCCAGGATGCCTTTGACGGTCGTGGCAATCGAAAGGGCGCGTTTTATCGAAATCGCCGACTGCCCGATGACTCCGCCGCCTTCGCCCATAATCGAGCCGAAATCAAGATCGAGCAGTGCGCGATTGGTGATCGAAGACGCGACCCGTTTGCACAAATCCTTGCCGCAGCCCGGCAAGCCGACGAGCAAAATTCCTTTGCACGGTTCAACGTGCCGCGCCTTTGCTTCAGGCGAAAAAGTGTGCGCCGCTTTCTTCAGAATTTCGCGCAGACTTTGATAGCCGCCGAGTGAATTTGCCGGTTCGGGATGAATATAAGTCAGGGCGGAACTGCCGCGAATTACTTTTTTCTTCTCATCCAAAATTATGGCGAGCGCGTCTTCGGTTAAACCATTGCAACTGATCGTCGCTTTGGCAATGACATTCGAGATTTCATCATTTGTCAGTCCGAGAAGTGCCTGCACGAGATTGCCGCGCGTGTCTTCGGTGACGCTTGTGTTTATGCCGTTCTTCTCGAATTTTTCGAGTTGGATGTCAAGCGCGTTGATAATTTCATCTTCCTGCGGCAAATCAAGTTCAATCGCCGATACTTCTTTTTCAAGCGTTTTGATGTCGGGAAAATTCGGTCCGGCGAACAGAACCGTCGCTTTCGTGATTTTGAGTTTCCACGCAACTTCTCTCAAAAGACGAACCAGCACCGGGTCTTCCTGTCCGTAAGGCGCAATATACGGCGCAAAATCGCACAGCAGAAAGATTCCGGTAGCTTGCGCGGCGATATATTCGAGTGCGGAAAGCGGGTCTTGTGTTTCCGGGATGACTTTGGCTTCTATAAGCGGAACGCCGCCAGTGTTTTCGTCAATGATTTTGACAATGCCGTTTGTTCGACTCCAGAAATACAGCGGTTTTTCGCGGTGTTTGTCAAAACTCATCAGTTCTAGCAGACATTCTTTAAGCCGTTCTTCCTCGTAAGTATTAACGGCAAGTAGGGTGTAACGCGCCCGGATGAGCGTGTCGAGTTCTTCGAGCAGTTTTGTTTCGCTTGATTGATTTTTCATCTTAGACAGGAAATTTTGAAAACTAATTTGGCTTAAAATTCGAGCGCGTCGAGTTGATTCAAGTTCAACACGCCGATTTGCTTCGAGCGTCGCTCAACCGTTTTTGCTGCCGTTTGCTCACCGCTTTCATTTACGAGTGCCGATGACGATTTTTGGCTTGTATCTGCCGGTTTGAAATCTATTACTTTGGCAGATTGAAACGTGGTGGTTTCCGGCTCTTTTGTTAAACCGTATTTTTTGACCGTCGGGCTGTAAGAACAATTAAAAGTTTCGATGTAGGGCGTTTTTTTATGATGAACCTTTTCAAATCGTTTCGCGGAATAACGACTCTCTGCCACGGGTAGTGAGCAATCTTCCACAAGCGGTTTAACATTCAGTTTGGTTTCGCTGCGCCCGTATTCGCTAACTGTGCTGTAAGAGCCGTTTTCGTTATCAATCAGGAAAAGATTGAAAACTTTATCCGAATTGATTGACGAATCGCAGTGATAAAGAAAACACTTTTTGATAATTTGAGGCATAAAAATTAATCCGCGCCCGTTACAATTCGAGTGCGTCGAGTTGTTCGGTTTTGAGCAGTTTTCGGGCGCGTTTTGAAGTGGCGAGAATTACCGCATCAACGGCTTCTTTCATCTCGGCTGGCGTTCTCTTTTTCGCCTCTTTACTGGCGATTTTATCGAGTTCGGCGAGAACCATTTCGACTTCAGCATCGTTCGTGAAATTCATCAGTTTGAACCACCGATACATCTCACGCGCCTTTTTCGCCGTGCCGCCGGGAACGAATTTTGAATCATTTAATCTTTCCGCCATTTCTTTAGCGGCTTCGTAAATCGTGTTGTTAAGCTGGTCGAAACCTTCTTTGAGCGGCGAAATTCTCTCTTCCATTTCCCTTTTCACCGCTTCGATTTTGATTTGCCTGATACGTTCTTTTAATTCCTGCTCGCGTTTTTCGTCTTCAAAGGCGGCATTGACTTTAATCTCATTGATTTCCTTTTTCGCTTGAATCTCGATAGCAATTTCCGTTTGTGCTTTTTGAGTTGATTCGGTTTCAAATTGAAGTTTTGCTGATTTTACTTGCTCCGCCCGCATTTCCGAACCTAAAAGAATAACCTTCGGTCGCATCTCGATTCGCATTCCGTCCCGAATTGTTTGAATAGTCGGAATCATCTGCATCGCCCGCGCAACCGTTGTTTGGATAAACTCATCGCGGTCAAACGGCTCATCATCTGTCTGCGTTGCCGCCAGCCGTTCGGCGGAATCGGTCGCAAGCAACCGGAAAGTTTCCCGCAGCGTTTCGAGAATTTCCGCATAATCTTCAACCACTTTGGCTTTCGCCCGTGCGAGAGTTTCCATCGCGGCGGCGAATTCCTTTTCAAACGCTTCAAAAGCGGCGAACGGAATCCAGCGATATTCGCTTGAGCCAAGCACGGTTTCGCAAAGATTAAAACGAAAACTGTAACGGTCAAGTGCATTATGCGCCTGCGATGCCGCCCGTTGCAGAGGTTTGCGGTAATCGTCGGGAAGCAGTCCCGTGCGCGGAGGGCTTAAATAAACCGCCTTGTCTTTCGGAAGTTCGATGCCGAGAGAATGCCAGTCAAGCTGGCGACTCAAAACCGAAAATCCGGTTGCATCAACATTGAGAAAAATTCCCGCATGTTCGAGCGCGGTCAAGTCAAAAGGCATAGTTTCGACTTCCGCCGCTGAAATGCCAAGATGCGCGGCGGCTGTTTCCTTCTTTTGTTCGAGTTTGCTCAAAATTTCGGACGCAAGATCAGGTGCATTTTCAATTTGATTTTCCTCCAAATTGACAATACTTGCCGTTGGTGCGGCTGTAGGTTTATTTTCTGCCTCGCCCATCATCGCCCAAATATCGTTTGCCAAATTGTTGCCGTTAAAATTTGTCATATTTGTTGATTGGTCCATAATTTTTTCCGGTAAATGCCTATATTTACCTGCCGCTTTTAATTTTATTTCCGATTATTTTTTGATTTCCGCTTTGGCTTGTAATTCGCCGCTGAAATTGCTTCGGGCGTATTGTAAACTGAGCGGCTTGCGCCGGATTCCAAATCAAAATATGTTGCAAAGCGTTTCAGGGTTTGAGTCAAAAGCAATTCCGCGAGCATCTCCGCCATTTCTACCGCGACTCTTTGGTTGACATTCAGGCTTTGTTCACCACGACGAATTCGTTCGGCACAGGTTATCTCATCACCCGTTTGCCCACGATTAATGACGGGTTTTTCGCTGCCGCGTAAAAGGTCTGGATGCTGCAAACTCGGTGCGGGCAAAAGTGAGAGAATCGGAGATTTTTGCGCCGCTTCGCAGATTTCTTTACCGCTCAATCGGTTGCCGATTAAAATTTGTCCGGTATCGCGTCCGTTTCCGCCGTCAATCCACCACAGGCGCGGTCTGGAGTCGCCGTATCTTTGCTCGTTATATAACTTGAGAGTTTTGTGTATTTCCCGTCTTGCAAGATGATTGTCAACACAGCCGACCAGAAAAATCAGTTTGTTTGAATTTGAAGATTGAGTGTTCCAATCGTCATTTTTACTCTGCAAAAGTTCAGGGCGAAATCCTTCTTTGACGAAACCCGTTTCGATTCCCCACGCACCGGAAATACGTTTTGCTAGTGTTTCGGCTTTGTTCGCTCCGATTTCGGCGAAACAAAAATTACTACGCGGAATGTTGCCTGTTTCCACAC
>MWZA01000121.1 GCA_002050455.1 Acidobacteria bacterium 5-1
AGACAAGAATCGGCAAAATCATCAATTTCGGTTTTCACGCTCAATCTGGCAGCGGCTGCCTGCTTTCAGAGAGATTACAAGGCAGCCCGTTTGTATGCTCTCGAATCGCTCAAAATCAGCGAGGAGTTAGGAGATAAAATACTCACAGGAAATGCGCTGGGGACATTTGCGGCGTTGGCGGTCGCCGCCGGAGATATGGAGAAAGCGGCGCAACTTTTCGGCGCGGCGCAGGCAATCAACGACGCAATCGGTTCCAAATCAGACAAAGCTGACCAAATCTTTTTTGACCGCTACACAGAAGAGGCGCGCGCCGCAATCGGCGATGAAGCGTTCGAGACGGCATTCAGCGAAGGAAAAGCGATGCGGCTGAAAAAAGCCGTCACCCTCGCCCGCGAAACCGATTGAAGCGAAATCTACGAAAAAAGCGCGACCGCGCCGGAAAACGGTGAGCATAAAGGAAAGGCGGGCGACGGGCGATTTCTGAAACGCGGAACTTGCGTGAACATTTGAAAAAAGGAGATAGATAAAAATATGAATAATGAAAACAAAACAGCAATGCCGCAGCTTCCGCCTGATGCGATTTTGTCACAGATGTTGTTTGGCGGGTTGATGCAGCAGAGTATTTCAATTGCGGCAAAAATTGGTATTGCCGATTTACTCGTGGAAAAACCGCAAACCGCTGAAGAACTCGCCGCCGAAACGGAAACGCACGCGCTGTCCTTGTATCGCGTTCTTCGACTTCTAGCAAGTGTCGGCATCTTTTCGGAAACTGCTGACCAGAAGTTCGAGCTGACACCGATTGCTGAACTGTTGCGGCAGGACGCGCCGAACTCGATGCGCGACGTGGCGATTATGCAGGGTGAAGAATGGAATTGGCGCAATTATGGTGAATTAAGGCATAGCGTCAAAACGGGCGAAACCGCGCAGGAGAAAGCTCACGGTATACCGCTTTTCGAGTTTCTGTCTGGTAACCCGGAAGACGAAGCGTTGTTTAGCCGCGCTATGGTAAATCTTTCATCTTCGGTTATTCCGCCGATTGTCGAGGCTTACGATTTTTCCGACGCCGGCAAACTGGTTGATATCGCCGGCGGTCATGGATTTTTGCTTGCCGCGATTTTGAAAGCCAATCCGCATTTGCAGGGAGTTTTATTTGACCAATCTACAGTCGTTGACGGGGCGGGCGAGTCGCTTAAAAAGCAAGACATCAATCACCGCGTTGAACTTGTTCCGGGTGATTTTTTTGAAAGCGTTCCGGCAGGCGCGGACATTTACATAATGAAGCACATCATTCACGATTGGAACGACGACGAAAGCGTAAAAATCCTGCAAAACATTCATTCGGCAATGAACGAAAAAGGTAAAGTCCTGATTGTCGAAATGGTTGTCCCGGAAGGCAATGCGCCGAGTCCGTCAAAAGTAATGGACGTTCAGATGCTTATTGCAACCGGCGGCAAGGAACGCACCGAAGTTGAGTATAGAGAACTGCTGGAATCATCGGGTTTTAGACTGACACGCATTGTTCCGACAAAATCGCCTTTCAGCATTGTCGAAGCCGTGAAAAGTTAGTTTATATCGGCGAGCATAAAAGAAAGCAAGGCGACGGGCAATTTTTGAAACGCGGAACGTGCGTCAATGTTTAATGGATAATTTTCTTTCAACAGATTTGGAAAAAGCGTCGGCAGTTCCTTATTTTCTGTGGGACGAGCCGATGACGGTTGCCGAATTAAAACGGCGATTGATTTCGGCTTCGGCGGCAGAGAAGACGCGGCTGCTCGCCAAGATTTTGCGCGAGGTGCGGGATACGGATGTTTGGAAATTCACTACGCCGCAAGAAATCTGGCGCAGATGGAATGAAATTGTGCCGCAACTCGGACGGCGGCGCGGGTTTTGGAAGTTTTTGTTTGAGTTTTGGGAAAAGGAAGGTTTGCTTGGCTAAAGCCGGACTCAGCGATTTACAAAAAGATTTTTTGCGCGAGTTTTTCGGGCGTGAAAATCGTTTTTATCTGACCGGCGGCGCGGCTTTGGTCGGGTTTTATCTCGGACATCGGGAAACTTTCGACCTTGATTTATTCACGCTCGAAAACGAAATTGAAAACGGTTTTGCGATTGTCAAAGATGTTGCCAAACAATTAAACTCAAGCGTCGAAGCGATTCAAACCGCGCCTGATTTTCGGCGGCTTCTGGTCAAGCGCGGCGATGAAGCCGTTGTGGTTGATTTGGTTCGGGAATATGTTTTCCAACTCGAAACGGAAAAACGCGAGATAAGTGGAATCCGCATTGATTCGCCCGAAGAAATTCTGGCGAACAAACTCTGCGCTTTGTTGTCGCGTTCGGAAATCCGCGGTTTGGTTGATGTGCGCGAACTCGAAAACGCGGGTTTCAAAATTGAAGACGCGCTTGCGGTCGCGTAACAGAAAGATTCGGGTTTGACTCCGGCGCAACTTGCGTGGATTTTAAGCCAAATTAAATTTGGCGAAGATTTAACTCCGCCGGGCGGAGTTTCCGTCGGCGATTTGCGCGATTATTTGAATGATATAATGGCGAGATTAACCAGACTCGCATTTCCCGAATAATTTTATGAGCGTCCAATATTCAGACGAGCGTTCTGGATTAAAAATGGCGAATACGAGGACAAAGCGGGCGGCGGGCAATTTTTGAAGCGCGGAACGCACGTTAATGTTTGAACAAAGAGGAGCATTTTATGAAGCGAATAGTTGTAATGACGGCGTTAATGGCTGTAATACTCGTTTCAGCACTCGGTCAAAAACAAGACGAGTTAAAGCAGAGCGACAAAATTGTGCAGCGGCTATGGCAATTTGAAAGCGATTGGCTGACGGCAAGTTTGAATCAAGACAAGGCGTGGCTCGAACAATTTTTTAATGGCAAATTAATCGTGATTCCTTTTGAAAACGATGTGGTTAAAAACCGAGCGCGGGAAACGGTTGAAATGATTGACCCGAAATTAAAGCCGGAAGAAATGAAGGTTCGGATTACGGGAAATATCAAGGTGCTGACGAATGGCGGAAATCGTTCGTATTATTTTCTGGATACGTTTAATAAACGCGAAGGCAAATGGCAGATAATCGCTACGCATTTTTCTAGTGTTCCTGAGACAACGAGTGAAAATATCGAGCAAACCATAATGCAAATGGAGCGCGAATGGAGGACGTTGACGGTCAAAAAGGACATTGCCGGACTTAAGCGAATTATAGCCGATAACTTTGTTGGTATCGAAAGTTCCGGCAGGATCATTGACAAGACTCAAACTATAAATGATGTTGCATCCGGTGATATTGACGTTCAGTCCGATTCTCCCGAAGATATGAAAGTAAGAATTTATGGAGATACCGCCGTTGTTACAGGTCGCCTTTCGATAAAAGGCAAAAAGAAAGAGGAAAATTACGGTTTGCAGTTGTTGTTCACAGACACTTGGGTAAAACGAGACGGGCAATGGCAACTAGTGAATTATCAAACCACTCAAATAAAATAAAGTATAAAATAAGGTAAAAAATCAATGGCGGAAACCAAAACAATCTAACCCAAAGACGGACGTTGCGATTTGAGATGACGAACACGAAGGCGAGTTGCGCTTGAACATTTTTTGAAACTAGGAAGATACCTGAATAATTTAATCTGCAAATATGGCTACTGACATTGTGAATACAGATATTGCCGTAACACAGCGCGATTTTGAAGAATTGCGCGAAGACGTTTCCGCAAGCCCTCTATGGAACAAAGACCTCGCGCCGACTTCGATAAAAGAGCGCACGTGGTCAACGTGGAACATTGCCGCGCTGTGGATCGGGATGAGCGTCGTCATTACGACTTACACGCTTGCCGGCGGTTTTATTGAAGCGGGAATGAATTGGTGGCAGGCGATGTTGACGATTCTTTTGGGCAACTGCATCGTGCTGATTCCGATGGTTTTGAACGCGCATGCCGGAACGAAATACGGCGTTTCGTTTCCCGTTTTGTGCCGCGCTTCGTTCGGGACAAAGGGAGCGAATATTCCGGCGATTTTGCGGGCGATTGTCGCTTGCGGCTGGTTCGGGATTCAAACTTGGATTGGCGGCACGGCGATTGATGCGCTTTTTTCAGCAATCTGGGGCGGCTGGGCAAATCTGTTCGGCGGCGCAACCGTTTTAGACATTGCCGTTCACACTTGGCTGGCGTTTTTGCTGTTCTGGCTGATTCAGGTTTTCATTATTTTAAAAGGAATTGAAGGCATCAAGCATCTTGAATCTTGGGCGGCTCCGCTTTTATTGCTCGGCGGTTTGGTTTTGTTAACTTGGGCGACGTGGAAGTCGGGCGGTTTGGGAAATGTTTTGGCGGGGTCTTCGGCTCTGCAAAAACAAACGCAAAATTTCTGGACGATTTTTCCCGGCGCGTTGACGGCTTCAGTCGGTTATTGGGCGACTTTGAGTTTGAATATTCCCGATTTTACGCGCTACGCAAAATCGCAAAAATCGCAGATGCTCGGACAAGCACTCGGCTTGCCGTTGACGATGACGGCGTTCGCTTTTATCGGCGTTGCCGTAACAAGCGCGTCTTTGATTATCTATGGCGAAGCAATTGCCGACCCGGTGAAATTGATTCAAAAATTCGACAGCGTATTTGTTATTTTGTTTGCGATGATTGTAATATTCATCGCACAATTGACGACGAATATGGCGGCAAACGTCGTTTCGCCGTCAAACGATTTCTCGAATCTCAACCCGAAACTTATTTCTTATGTTACAGGCGGATTGATTACGGCGGTTGTCGGAATTTTGATGATGCCGTGGCAATTGATGAGTTCGATGGGCGCGTATATTTTCACTTGGCTCATCGGTTATTCGGGCTTGATGGGCGCGATTGCCGGAATTTTAATCTGCGATTACTGGATTTTGCGCCGCCAAAAATTAAATCTCGCCGCGCTCTTTAAAACCGACGGGATTTATGCGTATTCAAACGGCTTTAACTGGCGGGCGATTGTCGCGCTTGTTATCGCAATTTTGCCCGTTGTTCCGGGATTCATCCGCGCCGCAACCACGCCGGGCGGACAAGTTGCCGAACCTAATTTTTTCGATTCGCTTTATACTTACGCTTGGTTTGTTACGTTTGCGATTGGTTTTGTGGTTTATTATATTTTAATGAATAGTCATCAAAGTTTAAAGGAAGAATAATTATGTCAAGAATTATAAAATGCGGTCTGATTCAAGCGCACAATATCGCGCCGACTGATGCGCCGATTGAGGAAATCAAAAAAGCGAACATCGAAAATCAGATGAAAATGGTCGAAGACGCGGCGAAACAAGGCGTGCAGATGCTCTGTTTTCAAGAAATTTTTACCACGCCTTATTTCTGCGCCGAACAGCAGACGCGCTGGTATGAAGCGGTTGAAAAAATTCCCGATGGCAAAACTGTAAAATTGATGCAGGATGTCGCCAAGCAAGCGGGAATGGTTTTGATTGTGCCGATTTACGAAGAAGAAATGTCCGGCGTTTACTACAATTCGGCGGCGGTGATTGATGCCGACGGAAAATATTTAGGGAAATATCGCAAAACTCATATTCCGCACGTTGCGCCCGGTTTTTGGGAAAAGTTTTATTTTCGTCCCGGAAATTTGGGCTATCCGTGTTTCGACACGGCGTTTGCCCGCATCGGCGTTTATATTTGCTACGACCGCCATTTTCCCGAAGGCGCGAGATGTCTCGGTTTAAACGGCGCGGAAATTATTTTTAATCCGTCGGCAACCGTCGCGGGTTTGAGCGAATATCTCTGGAAATTAGAACAACCCGCGCACGCCGTCGCCAACGGCTATTTCGTCGGCGCAATCAACCGCGTCGGTTACGAAGCGCCCTGGAACATCGGTGAATTTTACGGTCAAAGCTATTTCTGCGACCCGCGCGGGCAAATCGTCGCCGAAGCCGCGCGTGATAAAGACGAACTCGTCGTCGCCGATTTGAATTTCGATATGATTCGTGAAGTGAGAAACACCTGGCAGTTTTTCCGCGACCGGCGACCCGACGCTTACGGGCAAATCGTGGCGGATTAGGAATTCAGAGAGGTAACGGTGATTTTACTAAGAACTATAATTTTTACGTTTCTTGTGCCGGGAACAGTTACGGTCTTAGTTCCGTATTGGTTACTATTTTCGCGTTCCGCATTGTCTCCGCTCCAACTAGGCGTTTTTCGATACTTTGGAGTTTTTATTTTCTTAGTCGGTGTGGCAATTTATTTGTGGTGCGCTTGGGATTTCACCTTTGCCGGTAGAGGAACACCTGCTCCGTTTGACTCACCAAAAGAACTTGTTGTGCGCGGACTTTATCGTTATGTTAGAAATCCGATGTATGTCGGAATTTTATCAATACTTCTTGGCGAAGGATTGTTTTTTGAATCATTGCGGCTATTGGAATACACAGCCGTTGTATTCGCTTTCTTTTTTCTCTTGGTTATTCTTTACGAAGAACCGATATTGAGGCGGAAGTTCGGCGAATCATATCAAAATTATTGCAAAATCGTCCCGCGATGGATTCCCTGGAAAATCTGAAGTTAGAAATTAAAGAATTTTTGAAATGACCGTTCAAGACAAAAATCAAATTTTCTCACGATTGCGCGAACATCAAACGGAAATTCGCCGCTTTGGTGTCAAGCGTTTCGGATTGTTCGGTTCTTTTCTGCACGGACGACAAACGAATCAAAGCGATGTTGATTTGTTGGTGGAATTCGAGAGCGGGCAAAAATCGTTTGATAATTTTATGCGGCTCGGATTTTTTCTGGAAGATTTGCTGGAAAGAAAAGTAGATTTGATAACGCCCGAATCGCTCAGTCCGCACATCGGTCCGAAAATTTTACGCGAGGTTGAATATGACTTTATCAATCGGTGATTATCTGCGGCATATTTTGGACGAAGCCGGTTATCTTGGACAAAACACAAGCGGGCTGACGAAAGAACAATTCCTCAACGATGAAACTTTAAAACGCGCTTTTGTCCGTAGTCTTGAAATCATCGGCGAAGCAGTCAAACAAATTCCCGATGAAACGCGCCAAAACTATTCTCAAATTGAATGGCGTTTAATTGCTGGAATGCGCGAGACCGTCTGATTCACGGTTATTTCGGCGTTGATTATGAAATAGTTTGGGACGCGATGGTTAATAAAATTCCGGTTTTAGAACAAACGGTCAAAGAAATGTTGGAAAATTTTGATGAATAATATGAGCATTTCAATCGAACAAATCGAACGTAATTTCGCGGAAATCAATCCGCCTTTGTCCGAAGCCGAAGCGGTTTTCGAGGCGAATCGTTGTCTGTATTGCTACGACGCGCCCTGCACACACGCTTGTCCGACGCACATTGACGTGCCTTCGTTTATCAAAAAAATCGCGTCGGGAAATCTGACGGGTTCGGCGCGTGTGATTTTTGACGCGAATCCGATTGGCGCGACTTGCGCCCGCGTTTGTCCAGTTGAAGTTTTGTGCGAAGGCGCATGCGTCGAGAAAACTTTAATGGACAAGCCGATTGAGATTGGGCGACTTCAGCGTTACGCGACGGATTTTGTGATGCGAAACGAACGCGACGTTTTGAAAGCCGGAACGCCAAACGGAAAATCTGTCGGCATTATCGGTTCGGGTCCGGCAGGACTTTCTTGCGCCGCATATTTGGCGCGGCTTGGTTACGCGGTAACAATTTACGATAAAAAACCTCTGCCCGGCGGACTCGACACATACGGAATGGCTGAATACAAAATGTCGCAAATCGTTTCAGTTGACGAAGCGCGGCAAGTTGAACGTCTCGGAGTGAAATTTCAGTTAGAAACTGAAATAGTTCAAAGTTCCGAGTTCAAAGTTCAAGGTTCAAATCAAGTTTCGTTTGAAGATTTGCAAAAACAACACGACGCGATTTTTCTCGGTATTGGTTTGGGCACGACGAATAAATTAAATATCGAAGGCGAAAATTTGAACGGCGTAATGGACGCTTTGGATTTTATCGAGCGAATAAAAACGCGCGATTGGAAAAGCGTTCCGCTTGGGCACACGATTGCGGTTGTCGGCGCGGGCAATACGGCGATTGATGCCGTTACGCAAGCGAAAAGATTGGGCGCGGAAAAAGTTTTGATGGTTTATCGGAAAACCGCAAAAGAGATGTCCGCTTACGAATACGAATACGAACTAGCGAAAAAAGATGGCGTTGAATTTGTCTGGCAAGCCGCGCCGTTTGCGATTTCGGCGGGCGAAAACGGTTTGTCTTTGCGGTGTGAGAAAACGGACGGCTCAAACCAAGTTTTTGAAATTCCTTGCGATATGATTATCAAAGCCATCGGACAGCAAAAAAGCGTCGCGTTTTTGTCGCAAATTCCCGATGTCAAACTTGATGAAAAAGGTCGCATCGTCGTCAATACCGAAACGATGCAGACGACAAATCCGAAAATTTTCGCGGGCGGCGATTGTGTCAACGGCGGGCGCGAAGCGGTTGACGCGGCGCAAACCGGAAAACTCGCGGCGCAAGGAATTCACTTTAGTTTAACGGGTGAACAAGTCGAATTTGCGGGCGCACGCCTTCCGTTTATCGAAAAAATTCACGGCGAAATGCCCGCTGTAACTCCGGCGGCATATGATGAGCCGGCGATTCCGGCGGAAGATTTGGGAATAAAATCATATGATTGATTTGAGCGCTGCTTTTTAAGAGCGATATAA
This sequence comes from Acidobacteria bacterium 5-1, assembly GCA_002050455.1. Classification (GTDB taxonomy): domain Bacteria; phylum Acidobacteriota; class Blastocatellia; order Pyrinomonadales; family Pyrinomonadaceae. The sequence goes on from MWZA01000121.1 coordinate 8,677, forward strand.
ATTATCTTGATATATCTATACTTATCGGTATAATTGAAAATGGAGTTTGAATGGGACGAAAATAAGAACGCTGAAAACTTCAAAAAACACGGTGTAAGTTTTGAAGAAGCGGAAAAGGCGTTTGAAGATGAAAATGCGGTCGAGCTTTTTGACGAGCTAAATTCAGACACAGAAATTCGATTTCAGATTATCGCGCTTTCCTCGAAAAGACTTTTGTTTGTCGCCTTCACCGTCCGAAAGGAAATTATTCGTATTATTTCGGCGAGAAAAGCCGATGCCAAACAGGTGAAAATTTATAATGAATACAACCGATAAAGAATTAACCTATACGGTTACCGAAGAAGAATATCAAAAAGGTCTGGCGAAAGGTTGGACTGACGATGATATGCTCAAGCCCGGCAAATACAAAGTTCGTCGTTCGCGCTTCGTCGTTAAGCCGCGCGAAGCAAAAGTAAAAATCTCACTCTATATTGACGGCGACATTCTGGAGTATTTCCGAAAACGTGCCGCGCCGCCGCACGCCGCGCCGTATCAAACGCAAATCAACAACGAGCTGCGAAAAATTATGGAAACCGATTCAAAGAAAAATGGCAGCCTTGAAAACGACATTTTGAACAACGAAGAATTTTTGCGGGCTTTGAAGGAAAAACTTATGATGATTTAGACCAAAATATTTATGCAGAAATATCAAGTAAATCAACAACTGATTGGAAACCTTTTGGCTTGGGTAGATTCAGGAGCGATTGCTATTCCTGAAATCCAACGTCCATTTGTTTGGGATAGTTCAAAGGTGCGGGATTTGATGGATAGTTTATATCAAGGTTATCCGGTTGGTTATGTGATTACTTGGCAAAATCCTGATATTCGGTTGAAAAATGGCGGCTTGAGTTTAGGAAAGAAAATTTTAATTGACGGTCAGCAGAGAATCACAGCACTAACAGCCGCGGTTTTGGGAAAATATGTAATTGATAAAACCTACAAACGAATAAAAATCAAAATTGCCTTCAATCCTTTGGGCGAAAAATTTGAAGTTCAAAATCCGGCTATCCTGAAAGACAAAACATGGCTTCCTGATATTTCTGAAGCATTGAATGGCTCAATCGGAATAATAAAACTTGTAAGAAATTATTTGACGGCAAATCCTGAGGTTGATGAAAACCAAGTTGAAACGGCATTCTCAAATTTGGTGAACATTCCAAAAAAACAAATCGGACTCATTGAACTAAACCACGATTTAGACATTGAAACCGTAACGGAAATTTTTATCCGCATCAATTCAAAAGGTGTTGTTCTAAGTCAAGCTGATTTTGCAATGAGCAAAATTGCCACCAACACGGAATATAAAGGCAACGAACTAAGAAAAGCGATAGATTATTTTTGTCATCTGACGATTGCTCCCGAATTTTACCAACACATTGTTGACAATGATAGAGAATTTGCTGCAACGGAATTTTTCGCAAAAATGCGATGGTTAAAAATTGAAAACGATGATTTATATGACCCAGAATATACAGATTTGATTCGTGTTGCATTCACTTCACAATTCAATCGCAGAAAAATATCAGACTTAGTTAGTTTGCTTTCGGGACGAAATTTTGAAACGCGCACGTTTGAGGATTCAATAGCCGAAGAATCTTTTGCAAAGCTGAAAAACGGCGTAAACAATTTCATAAATGAAACTAACTTCAAACAGTTTTTGATGATTATTAAATCAGCAGGCTTTATCTCATCAAAATTAATTCGTTCTCAAAACACCTTGAATTTCGCCTATATTCTTTATTTGAAACTTAGAGAATTGGGAGTCAACAAAGTTCAAATCGAAAGTTATGTTCCGCGTTGGTTTGTTTATTCAATTTTGACAGGAAGATATTCAGGCTCGTCCGAATCGTTTTTTGATTTCGACATTAAACAAATCGCCGAAAAGCCTTTTGACGAATACTTGAAAGAGAAAGAAGAAGCCGAATTATCCGATGCTTTTTGGAATGCCGCTTTGCCTCAAAGTTTAGATACTTCGGTGGCAAGCAGTCCATATTTCAATGTATTTTTGGCTTCGCAAGTAAAAGCAAAAGACAAAGGATTTTTGTCTAAAAATCTTTTGGTTAGCAATTTAATCGAGCATAAAGGCGATGTTCATCATTTATTTCCAAAAGATTATTTAAAGAGAAACGGCTTGGACAGAGGAAAATACAACCAGATTGCAAACTACGTTTATATGCAGTCTGAAATAAATATCAGAATTGGAAATAAACCGCCGAAAGATTATTTTGAAATAATCAAAACGCAAATAGCCGAAAACAACTTACAATTAAGCGGAATTTCAACAGAAGAAGAATTATCGGAAAACTTAAAAATGAATTGTGTTCCGTCTGAAATAATGCAAATGGGCGTTGAGGATTATTTTGAGTTTTTAATAATGCGTCGAAAGCAAATAGCGTTGAAAATCAAAGATTATTATTTTTCATTATAAAAAATTATGGCAGATTTAACTTCAAATTTTGCGGGCATCAAATCGCCGAATCCGTTCTGGCTGGCGAGCGCACCGCCGACGAATATGGGTTCGATGGTGGAACGCGCTTTTGATGCAGGTTGGGGCGGCGCGGTTTGGAAGACTCTGGGCGAGCCGATTGTCAATGTCTGTTCTCGTCTCGCGTCTTTGGACAACGGCGCGACCAGAATGATTGGCTTGAATAATATTGAATTGATTACCGACCGACCGCTTGAAGTCAATTTAAAAGAAATCTACGAGTGCAAAAAGAAATATCCGAACAATGCCGTAATCGTTTCTTTGATGGTCGAATCGAAGCGCGAGGCTTGGCACGAGATTGTCAAACGAGCGCAGGACACGGGCGCGGACGGTTTTGAATTAAACTTCGGCTGCCCGCACGGAATGTCGGAGCGCGGAATGGGCGCGGCGATGGGGCAAGTTCCCGAATATACTTGTATGGTAACGGAATGGGTCAAGGAAGTTTCCGCGCTGCCCGTCATCGTCAAACTCACGCCGAATGTTACGAACATAATTCCGCCCGGACGAGCCGCGACGAAAGGCGGCGCGGACGCGCTTTCTTTAATCAACACGATAAATTCCGTGATGGGCGTTGACATTGACACGATGATACCCTTTCCGAACGTCAACGGTATGGCGGCGCACGGCGGTTATTGCGGAACTGCTGTCAAACCAATCGCTTTAAATATGGTTTCGGAACTCGCGCGTGATGCGGAAATAAACATTCCGATTTCCGGCATCGGCGGCATTAACACATGGCGCGACGCGGTGGAATTTTTATTGCTCGGCGCGTCGAACGTCCAAGTCTGCACCGCCGTGATGCACTACGGCTATCGCATCGTTGAAGATATGATTGACGGTTTGAACAATTATCTCGACGATAAAGGTTTTGCTTCGGTTAATGACATCATTGGAAAATCCGTCAATCGCGTAACCGATTGGGGCAATCTCGATTTGAAATACAAAACCGTCGCCCGCGTCAATTTTGAAAATTGTATTCGCTGCAATCTTTGTTACGTCGCCTGCGAAGACGGCGCGCATCAATGTTTTGATTTTACGGAAATTGACGGAAAACGTTTTCCGATTGTTGACGAAGAAGAATGTGTCGGCTGCAATCTCTGCGCTTTAGTTTGCCCTGCGCCCGGAGCGATTTCAATGATAAGATTAGATGATGGAAGCAATCCGGTAACTTGGCGGGAACTCACGAGCAAACCACCTAAAACAATGACAGGCGATTAAAATTTGTCGAAAACCTAAAAACTAATAGCCGATTACTGCGTACAATTACAAACAATAATCGGCTATTTTAGATTTTGACGGTAATTACTTAAAGTAAATCAAGTTGCCGGTAATAGCTTTAAAGAATTTTATTTCAATTGCCACTAGTGCTAAGTAACAAAGTTAAAATAAAATGAATGAGAAAAATTTTAATTGTTACCGTTTCGGCTGTAATTCTGCTCGCCGTTTTAATTGCAATTTTGATTAGTGAAAACGATAAGGCAGTGATTGAAAAATACGTTAAAAACGAGAATTTGCCGACTATAAAAGCCGATTGGAAAGGCACGCCGGTTGATGAAAAAGGCAGATTTGTAAATGCGGAATTTCCTTTTTTGCCTTCGACAAAAAATTTGCTCAAATGGCAGTTGAGCGGAAATCCGCAAAAAGAAGAAAAGCAAAACGACAAAGTAAGACTTGCAGTTTTAGACCCGACCGAATTTTTACAAAACGAAAAAGACGGCATTCTCTGGCTCGGACACGCGGGATTTTTTATTCGGTTGAACGGCAAAAATGTCTTGCTCGACCCGGTTTTCGGCAAGCCTCCGCTTGTCAAAACTTTCGCCAATGTGCCTTCGCCCATTGAGAAAATAAGACGAGTTGATTATATTCTGATTTCGCACGATCACCGCGACCATTGCGATGAAGAAACAATAAAGCAAATCGCGCAGAAATTTCCCGAAGCGAAGTTTTACGGCGGCTTGCGAATAAACGAATTACTGAAAGATTGGATTACCGACACAAATGAAGTACAAACTGCCGGATGGTTTCAACAGTACAAGTTGCCGGATGATAGCTTAAAGATTTATTTTCTGCCTGTTCGCCATTGGTGTCGGCGCGGGCTTTTCGACACGAACGAAAGACTCTGGGGCGCGTTTGTCATTCAAGGCGCGGGTCAAACAATTTATTTTAGCGGTGATAGCGGTTTCGGCTCGCATTACAAAGAAGCCGGAGAGATTTTTCCTGAAATTGATTATTTTTTAATCGGCATCGGCGCATACAAACCGCGCTGGTTTATGGAGCCGAATCACAACACGCCGGAAGAAGCGGTGCAAGCGTTTATTGATGCAAAAGCAAAATTTTTAATTCCGATGCACTTCGGGCGTTTTGATTTGTCGGACGAGCCGCCGGGCGAACCTTTGAGATTATTGCACGAAAAAGTGCAGGAAATGAATCTTTCGGATAAAATAAAAGTGTTGAATATCAACGAAAGTTCATTTTTTGAAACCACAGATTAATACAGACACACACAGATTTTATTTTAATTTTGTCCTGTAAATCCTATTCATCTTGTTTAATTTATCTGTGTTAATCTGTGTGCATCTGTAATTAAACTTTGATTTATGAATTTCTCTAACCTGAAATCAATCGCCGTTTTCCTTATTCTAATCTTCATACTTTCTATGAAAACACCAGCGCAAAGCGAATCAAAAAACGTCCCGCCAGATTGGCAGACTTTAGCCGAGCAAACCAATTATCAGAAATCTTGGCGTTATGCCGATACAATCGCATTCGCGCAAAAATTGGCAAAAGCGTCGCCTTTAATCGAATATAAATCCTTCGGCAAAAGCGGCGAAGGCAGAGATTTGCCATTGCTAATTGTTTCAAATAACAAAATTTTTACACTTGAAGCGGCGCGGGCGAAGGGCAAAGCGATTGTTTTTATCCAAGCCGGAATTCATTCGGGCGAGATTGACGGCAAAGATGCCGGATTTGCACTGCTTCGGGATATTGCAATAACCAAAACACGCGCCGATTTATTAAAAAATGTCGTGATTCTGTTCGTGCCGATTTACAATGTGGACGGACACGAACTCGCTTCAATATATAACCGAATTAATCAAAACGGTCCTGACGAAATGGGTTTTCGCGGAACTTCGACAAATCTCAATTTAAATCGAGATTATATGAAGGCGGACGCGCCCGAAACACGCGCTTGGCTTGCGCTCTGGAACGAGTGGAAGCCGGATTTTTTTATTGACTGCCACGTAACGGACGGCGCAGATTTTAGGTATAACGTAACGTATGAATACGCGCATTTTGATGAAGTTTCGCCGCTTTTGAAAAATTGGATGGACACGCATTTTGATGGAAACATTGTGCCAAAAGTCGAAGCCGAAGGCAATCTTTTGACGCATTATGTCGAGTTTGCCGGGCGCGAAGTTACCGGCGGCGTGGCGACATTTATCGCCACGCCGCGTTTTGCGACAGGCTACACGCCGCTCAGAAATCGCATCGGTTTGCTGATTGAAACGCACAGTTATAAGCCTTACAAATCCCGTGTTCGCGGAACTTACGACATTTTGCGCTACACGCTTGAGGAAATAAATCAAAACCAGGCGAGTTTGTTTGAAGCAAATCGAAAAGCTGACGGAGAAACGATTGAACGCGGCAAAACTTACGACAGAAACCGCAAATTTCCTCTGCGTTTGGAAATAACAAAAAATTCAACGCCGTTTGCGTTCAAAGGAACTGAATACAAAGTCGAAGACAGCGATATTTCCGGTGCGAAACGCATTATCTACGGCACAAAACCGCTCAACATTATGATTCCGCAATACGACGAAGCAAAAGTTACGGCTTCGGTTGCGCCGCCGCTTTATTACATTATTCCTCCGCAATGGCAGGAAGTTATTGCCGTTTTGCAGGCGCACGGCATCGAGTTTCAGCGCATCGGAAGACCTTTGACAATCGAAGTCGAAAGCTATCGCTTGACCGAGCCGAAGTGGTCGCCCGTGTCGTTTGAAGGTCATAATACGATGAGCTACAAAACCGTTCCGATTAAGGAAATGCGGACATTTCCTGCAAATTCCGTCCTTGTTCCGCTTGACCAAGCAGCGGCAAACGTGGCGATTCATCTTTTAGAGCCTGATTCGCCGGATTCGTTTATGTATTGGGGATTTTTCAGCGCGATTTTCGAGCAGAAAGAATACGGCGAAGGTTATGTTGTCGAGAAATTAGCGCGTGAAATGCTGGCGAAAAATCCCGAACTCAAAAAAGAATTTGAAGAAAAACTAAAGGATGAAAATTTCGCAAAAAATCCACGAGCGCGGCTGAATTTCTTTTACGAACGCTCGCCGTATTTTGATAAAAGAATCGGACTTTATCCGGTCGGGCGAATCACCGCGAACTTAGATAAGCAGATTTTGAAATAAAGGCTTTGAACATTTATGAAAGCATCCTCTTGAGAAACTAATATAAAAGGCGTGCGGCAATAAAAATGCGGAAAATCTTCCGCATTTTTATTCAAGTTCATCAATAATCAATGGTCGTGTTTCGCGCCTTCGGGCAGATTGCCTTGATAAATCTCGCCGCCCGACGCGAAAAATTCCGCCGCTTTTTCCGCCATTCCGACGGCTAGAGCCTTCTCTTCCTCAACGCCTTGTTGCGCGGCATATTCCCGAACGTCCTGCGTAATTTTCATCGAGCAGAAATGCGGACCGCACATCGAGCAAAAATGCGCGAGTTTCGCGCCTTCTGCCGGAAGCGTTTCGTCGTGATATTCGCGGGCGACTTCCGGGTCGAGAGCTAAATTAAATTGGTCTTCCCAGCGAAATTCAAAACGCGCTTTTGAAAGTGCGTTGTCGCGCATTTGCGCCGCCGGATGACCTTTCGCCAAATCCGCCGCATGCGCTGCGAGTTTGTAAGTTATCACGCCGATTTTTACGTCGTCTTTATTCGGCAAGCCGAGATGTTCTTTCGGCGTAACGTAACAGAGCATCGCGCAGCCAAACCAACCAATCATCGCCGCGCCGATGCCGCTTGTGATGTGGTCGTAACCCGGCGCGATGTCGGTTGTCAATGGTCCAAGCGTATAAAAAGGTGCTTCGCCGCAAACCGCAAGCTGCTTGTCCATATTTTCTTTTATCAAGTGCATCGGCACGTGACCCGGACCTTCAATCATTGTCTGGCAATCCATTTCCCAAGCGATTTTCGCTAGCTCACCCAAAGTTTCTAATTCGGCAAACTGCGCTTCATCATTCGCGTCGGCAATCGAACCGGGACGCAAACCGTCGCCCAAAGAAAACGAAACATCGTAGGTTCGCATAATCTCGCAAATCTCGCGGAATCGCGTGTAGAGAAAACTTTCCTCGTGATGCGACAAACACCATTTCGCCATAATCGAGCCGCCGCGACTGACAATGCCGGTTGTTCTTTTGGCTGTCAACGGAATGTAAGGCAGACGAACGCCCGCGTGAATCGTGAAATAATCAACGCCCTGTTCGGCTTGCTCAATCAAAGTGTCGCGGTAAATTTCCCAAGTCAAATCTTCGGCTTTGCCGTTCACTTTTTCGAGTGCTTGATAAATCGGCACAGTCCCAATCGGTACGGGCGAGTTTCGCAAAATCCATTCGCGCGTTGCGTGAATATTCTTGCCCGTTGACAAATCCATCACCGTGTCCGCGCCCCACAGCGTCGCCCAGCGCATCTTTTCGACTTCTTCTTCAATCGAAGATGCAATCGCCGAATTTCCGATATTGGCGTTTATCTTAACCAGAAAATTTCTGCCAATCGCCATCGGCTCGCTTTCGGGATGATTGATGTTGGCTGGAATAATCGCCCGCCCGCGAGCGACTTCTTCGCGGACGAATTCGGGCGTTACAAATTTCGGAACGCTCGCGCCGAACGATTCGCCCGCGTGTTGATGATAAAGCGAGGTTCTGTCCGATTCGCTTCCGTTTGCCAGAGTTTCAAACGCGATTTGCCGTCCTAAATTTTCACGAATGGCGACGTATTCCATTTCCGGCGTGACAATTCCTTTTCTCGCGTAATGAATTTGCGTTACGCATTTTCCGGCTTTTGCTTTCAGCGGCGCGCGTTTCAACCCGGGAAATTCTTCGAGTTTTCCCTGTTCTTTAATTTTGGCGACTTGTTCCGCGCCTTTGGTCAAATAACCGTTGTCCTGCGGCAAAATTTCGCGCCGTTCATATTCTTCGACATCTTCACGCGCCAAAATCCATTCGCGCCGAAGCTGCGGCAAACCTTCCTGCACATTACATTTAACAGTTTCATCTGTCCAAACGCCGCTCGTGTCATAAACTCTGACGGGCGCGTTTTCTTCGAGTTTGTCTTGCATATTTCTCGACGGACTCAAAGCGATTTCCCTGAATGGCACGCGCAAATTATGTTTTGTTTGATTGACGGTCGAGCCGTTTGTTTCAACGTAGATTTTCCGCGAACTCGGATAATGCGATTTTAAACTCGCGTTTTTGTCATTTTCACTCATTGTTTTTCTCCCTTCGTCTGTATTAACCGTAGCAGGTTCAAAGGATAACGCCCGCCACAGGCGAATCTCAGCGACTCGTGCCGCTCTCCTGAAAAATGCTATCAAAAGTTTATCAATTCAGAGGCAGAAACGCGACTTCAAAGCGGAAACGCAGCCGCCCACAATCGCGCCTTTCGATTTTGGATTTTAGATTTTGGATTTCAAACCGTCAATCCAAAATCCAAAATTAGATTTCATCTTGTTCTAAGTCGCGTTTTTGTCTGTAAACCGTGTAAAATTATAAAGAATGGAAAATTCGGAACAAATTGAAAATCCGCAGGAAACGAAATTGTTTGAGGCTTTGGCTTATACGGCTTGGATAATTGCTCTGGTGGCGACGGTCGGGAGTCTTTTTTTTAGCGAAGTGATGAATTTGCCGCCGTGCGTTTTGTGCTGGTATCAGAGGATTGCGATGTATCCGCTCGTTTTGATTATCGGTGTCAGCATCGTTTTGCGCGACCGGCGGATGAAGTATTACGCGCTGCCTGTTTGTTTGAGCGGTCTGGCAGTTTCCATTTATCACAATCTGCTTTACTACGGCGTCATTCCCGACAGCATTACGCCTTGCACGCAGGGAATTTCCTGCACTTCCGTGCAAATCGAATGGCTCGGATTCGTTACCATACCGATGATGGCGCTCGCGGCGTTTGTGAGCATCGGTTTGTGCCTGTTGTTTTATAAATCAAAGGAGTAATTATTTTATGAATAAAGAAATCAAAATTTTAGCCGCGATTGCAATCGTCGTCGTTATCGTCGCGGTCGTCGGCGCGAGCTACTATCGAAATTCGGTTCAAAACGCGCGTGTAACCGGCAACAGCAACAGCGAAAAATCTTCCATTAACGCCGAAACTCTCGTGCGCTCCGACAGCCCGACGCTCGGCGCGGCGGACGCGCCCGTTACTCTAGTCGAATTCTTAGACCCCGAATGCGAATCGTGCGCGGCTTTCGCTCCCGTCGTCAAAAAGATTATGAAAGATTACGACGGCAAAATCAGATTAGTCGTCCGCTATATGCCGCTTCACCCGAATTCGATGCGGGCGGCGACGCTCACCGAAGCCGCCGGAGAACAGGGAAAATACTGGCAAATGCAGGAATTACTGTTTCGAAAACAATCCGAATGGGGCGAACGCCACGGCGCGCCGACTTCCGCGCCGAAACCCGACATCAACGCTTTGTTTGATAAATACGCTATGGAATTGGGTTTGGATTTAGGAAAAATAAACAGCGCGGTAAAAGAAAACCGATATCAAGCGAAATTGGAACGCGACCGCCGCGACGGACAAACCCTCGGCGTCAGACAAACCCCGACCTTTTTTGTAAACGGCAGAAAATTGGCGCGGTTCGGCGAATTTGATTTAAGAGCGTTGATTGAAGATGAACTGAAAAAATAGGAGTTCGAAGGTTACTTCCGAATATGAATGGTCAATAAGAAACTTTTCTCACCATCTTTAATACGAAAAGATTTATAAGAGTTTCTTAGGACAATGTTCGCTTTAAACAACTTTCGGCTTTCGCTTCCCTGAAAACTTTTGCAAATCTAGATTATCGTATCAAAACTTATCAAACAAATGTCCTTGTCCCGCTTCTTTCAATTTCCAGCTATCTTCGCCGACTCTCACGGCAATATCTTCCAAAACTCCGAGAATCGTTTGGTTGTCGGGCGTAACGCCGTTTCTAAGCAGCGGCATAATTTCCAAAATAATGTCGCTGAAATGCGTCGGTTTTCCTTCACGCGCAAACCTGCGAAGCATCGAAACGAGATAAAATCTTATCCGCAACTCAATCGGAATTGCAGAACGAAACTTTGTGTTTTTCTTCAAAAGATATTTTTCGTTTTCTCTGTCATAATCAAAATTCGCCAGCAGAAACGGCGTGATGTCTTGATATTTTTTACTCAAAACATCCAAAAAGCCGAGTTCCGAACCTCTGATAATCAGTTCGTCGTTTATTTCTTCGAGCGTCGCGCCCGTGTTTTTAGCGATTACGCCTTCGATTGATTGAATTATCAAACCCGTAATGTCCGCGCCCAAATCGGCTTTCATAATTGATTTCGGATTGCGGACTTTTTTGAAATTGATAATCAGTTGACCCGAAAGAACCGTGAATTGATTATTTTATTCGGCTATCTTTCTATCATTAAAAGATTAAACACTTTGCAAAAATTGGTATCTTGCATTAACCGAAAATAAATCTTGTTCCATTTCGGACAGCCTTTTTTGAGTCGCTTTTATCGCTTCGTTTGATTGGTCAATTCCAATCCATCTTCTTCCGAGTTGCTGCGCCGCTTGAAGTGTCGTTCCCGAACCACAAAAACAATCTAAAACTAAATCATTTTCATTTGAGGAAGTTAAAATGATTGATTTAATCATTTCGATATTCTTTTCCGTCGGATAAGTCGGATATTGAGCGTCTTTGTATTCCCAAATATCTTGTTTTTTCTTACCGTTTCTTTCGTCAACATAGATTTTCCTGCGCGGAACGCCGTTAGCTGACCATTCAATCAAGTCTTCTTTTTCCAATTGCTCTAATACTTTCGGCTCGCTTCGCCAATGCCGACCTTTCGGCGGCTTCATTCCGCGCCATTCTTTGTTGGTTGCGCCGTTGACAGTTTCGCCCGGCGCGTGCAAAGGAATTGTCGTGTATTTTCTGCCGTCTTTATCAACCTTTTTGAAAAGGCGTTCAATATCTTCTTCCGTATAATCGTCTTTTGGCTCGTTCCAAGTGTATTTGTCGGATTTTGTCCGTTGATTTTCTAAGCGACTGGAACGAGTCCAAAAATAAATTGATACAAGGCGATAATTTATTCGTTCTCAAAACTCTACTTGAAAAACACAATCTAAAATCGAAAATAGATTTGGTTTATATTGACCCGCCTTTCGCCACGCAAAAAAGTTTTGCGGTCGGTGAAGAAC
>MWZA01000041.1 GCA_002050455.1 Acidobacteria bacterium 5-1
GTCATCTAAAGTAATGTGTGTTTCGAAAAGATAACTTGTCCGCATTGTTCTTCTTTCAACCTGAAAAAGAATGGCAAAACCGGAAACAAAAAACAAAAGTATCGTTGTCAAGATAGCGACCGGCAGTTCATTACCGATTACACTTATCAAGGTTGCCGGCTTGAAATTCGCCGTCTGATTTTGAAAATGACTTTGAACAGTTTCGGCATTCGGGACATCAGCCGGGTGCTTTCGATTTCGGCGAATACCATGCTGAAGCAGATTCGCCAAGCGGCGGAAAAACTTCCCCGGCTGCGTCCTCCGACCAAAGCTCAAACGGTTGAACTAGATGAGTTTTGGTCGTTTGTCGGGAGCAAATCAAACCAGGGTTGGACTTGGCTTGGATTGACTTCTTCAACCCGCCGCATCGGTGCAATTGTCAATAGCAGACGCACCGATAAAAATTGCCGGGAACTGCTGCAGAAGTATCACAACAGTCGCGTGGCGGAATTCGCCTCTGACGAGTGGCAATCTTATCGGAAATATGTGCCTTCGGCTTTGCATTATGTCGGCACAGACAAAACGCAAAGAATCGAAAGAATGAACTTGAATTTCCGGCTTCATTTGAAGCGACTCGGACGAAAAACAATTGCTTTTTCAAAGAACGATGAAATGCACGATGCGGTGATAAATTTGTATGTTCATTATCATAATTTTCGCCAGCATAAATTGTGAAACACTACCTTATTCTTTTTGTTGGCTGGTTTTTGACTGGATAAAAGAACGTTTAGAAATCGTAATGAGCAGCGAAAAAGGATTTTAAGCTAGTGCTCTACTGTTGCTTGTGTGTTTAGCGCGCGATGAAATTCTAATCAAACCCTTATCCCGAATTGACGTTTTTGCTTTCGTGTGTTGTCGCACATAATTTCTCGCTGTTAATCCTGATTTTGATTTCTTCTTTGTATTTCTGGCTTGAATGAGTTAATAGTCTTCCTCTCGATTTTTTAGGGATGTGCTGACAAGAAGATATTTATCTCAGGCATTTTTTATAAAGGTTACTAATTGAGTCAGACTTATGAAATTACTCAGTTTTCGGATATTATCGAACTATTATGAGAATTGGAGTCGATGCCTGTACATGGAATAACCGAAGAGGCTTTGGACGATTTACGCGGGAACTACTTGAAGCGGTGCTTGCCGTTGACAAAACAAATGAATACCTGTTTTTTATTGACAGCGAATCTGCTGAAAGCAACGAATTCCCCTCAAATGTTAAAACAATTATCGCTCAAACGCAGGTCTCGCCGATGGAAGCGGCATCGGCTTCGGGACGACGCTCGGTGAAAGATTTATGGTCAATGAGCCGCGAGGTTTTGCGTCATAAGATAGATTTGTTTTTCTTTCCGGCGGTTTATTCATATTTTCCTATTTTTAATCGCACAAAAATTATCGTGACCGTCCACGATGTAATCGCCGACCATCATCCCGAACTGGTTTTTCCAAATTCCAGATTAAAAATGTTCTGGAAATTAAAACAAAACACGGCTATTCGCCAAGCACATCTGATTCTGACCGTTTCCGAATACTCAAAACGGGAAATTATCGAGTATTTCAAATTGCCCGAATCAAAAGTGCGCGTTGTCTCGGAAGCTGCCCGTTCTGTTTTCTCCGTTCTTCAGCCCGGCAGCGAAATAAACCAAACTCTTTCTCGCTTTGGTCTAGAACCGGATAAACCTTTTCTGATGTATGTCGGCGGCATCAGTCCACATAAAAATCTGAATACTTTGGTAGATACTTTCCACCTAATCATTCAGAATGCTAATTTTTCAAGCGTTAAATTGGTTCTCGTCGGAGATTATAAGGATGACCCATTTTTTTCGGCTTATCCTTCATTGAAAAAACAAATTGACCGGCTCGGCTTATCGGACAAGGTTATCTTTACAGGTTACATCGAAGATCTGGAATTAGCTCACCTTTATAACTCAACGAGTATGGTTGTGCTGCCCTCTCTCGAAGAAGGATTTGGACTTCCAGCCGTTGAAGCGATGGCTTGCGGAACGCCGGTTGCGGCAAGCCATCGCGGCTCTCTGCCGGAAGTTCTCGGCAAAGCGGGACTCTTTTTTGACCCGACCGATACTGAAAATATGGCTGAAACCTTGAGACAAGTTCTCAGCGACCAAGCACTTAGAAAAGAAATGAGTCAAACCGGATTAACCCGAGCCAAAGATTTTCTATGGAACAAAGCTGCTAAAGATATGCTGGTTATTTTCAATGAATTGGGGAATAATTAACTCTCAAGCAAATTGTTAGAAAACTATTTCTCAAATGAATAACTCATCGCTCAAATTCTGCATGGTAACAACCTTTTACCCGCCTTACAGTTTCGGCGGTGATGGAATGTATGTTTACCGGTTGAGCAATGAGCTTGCCCGGCGCGGTCATCGAGTTGATGTTTTTCATAGCGGAGATGCTTATGCGCTTCTGCAAACATCTGACGTGAAAGGCGATTATCCCAATCACCCGAACGTGACAGTAACCAGATTGAAAAGTCGTGCCGGTTTTCTTTCGCCGCTTTTAACCCAGCAAACCGGCGTTCCATTTTTTAAGAAAGAACTTAAAAACAGTTTGGAAAGTGGTGAGTATGATGTAATTCATTACCACAATATGTCTCTGATGGGGATTACCGCTTTAAGCTACGGCTCTTCAGGCAGCGCCGTTAAACTCTATACGACTCACGAACACTGGCTGGTTTGTCCAATGCACGTTTTGTGGAAGTTTGACCGCGAAGTTTGCACAAAAAAAAGCTGCACGGCTTGTCAATTAGCCGGAAAAAGACCGCCGCAGTTGTGGCGGCACACAGGGTTGCTTGAAAAAATGCTGCCGCACGTCGATTGTTTTATCTCGCCCAGCCGTTTTACCTTAAAAAAGCATCTTGAAATGGGACTTAAAATTCCCATTAAACATATTCCTTATTTTTTGCCTACGCCAACGAAGACAACTGAGAATTTTCAAAGCGAAAAGATTAATCAGCGTCCTTTCTTTCTATTTGTCGGACGATTAGAGAAAATCAAAGGTCTGCAAAATGTGATTCCGATTTTCAAGGAAAAACAGAACTACGATTTATTGATTGCCGGAGACGGCGAATATATGGAGACCTTGCGAGACCTTGCGAGTGATAATGCGAATATCAAGTTTCTCGGCAGAGTCGAGCAGAATCGCCTGAGAAATCTTTACCGCGAAGCGATTGCGGTCGTTGTCCCTTCAATTTGCCTTGAAACCTTTGGAATTATTATTATCGAAGCCTTTTCAATGAAAACTCCCGTCATCGTCAACAATCTCGGACCGCTGCCGGAAGTCGTCGAAGACAGCCGGGGAGGGTATATTTATAATACGCCGGGCGAACTGGTTGAGGCATTGGAGAGTTTAGCAAAGAAACCTGAACTTCGGAATGAGTTGGGAAATAATGGATATTCGGCATTTCTCAAGTATTGGAACGAAGACGCGCATCTAACGCAATATTTTAATCTGATTGAGATGATTCAAAACAAAAACGGTAATTTTTAAGCTGAATTTTGAAATTTAATAAATTTTTCTCATTTATATTATTGGAAATATTACAAATCTGGTATAAAAATGATTTTATAGACATGAATGAAGCCCACACAACCAAGATACCGATTTTAACTTATCATTCGATTGATAATAGCGGTTCGGTTATCTCGACCAGCCCGGAGACGTTTCGCAAACAAATGCAATTTCTCGGCGATGCTAATTTTAATGTCGTTTCATTAAAGACTCTTGGAAAAAGTTTTCTCGAAAATGTTCCTCTCCCGCCGAAAACACTAGTTCTTACTTTCGATGACGGGTTTCAAAATTTTTACACGACTGCATTCCCGGCGTTAAATGAATATAAATTCCCGGCAACGGTTTTTCTGATTACCGATTACTGCGGTAAATTTAATGATTGGTCGGGGAATTTACCGGCACTCGAGCAGAGCAAATTAATGGATTGGAATGAGATTAAAGAACTAAGTAAAAATAATATTGAGTTTGCCGCTCACAGCCGGACGCATCCAGATTTAACTAAACTTAATACCGAAAAAGCTGCGCGCGAAATAGTCGAATCAAAACTGACCATTGAAGAACGTCTCGGAGTTGAAGTGACGGATTTTGCTTATCCATATGGTAAATACAATTTACCCGTTAAGCAGCTTACTGAAAAACATTTTAGAACAGCCTGTTCAACCAGGTTGGGAAAAGTGCAAGCGGGCGATGATCTTTTTTCACTTAAAAGAGTTGATGCTTATTATTTATCAAATGACCATGTTTTTAATTCAATTCTGTCAGTTAATTTCAACTTGTATTTAAATTTCAGACAAATTTTGCGAGAATTGAAAGCAAAAATTTATTATTAACCATTTTAATGAAGCAACATTCTACAAGTGGAAACGCCGTTTCGGGCAAATGCAGGTCGGGGAGGTCAAACGGCTGCGCGAGTTGGAGGCGGAAAATGGGAAACTCAAACGCCTGTTGGCAGACCGGTTGATTGAGATTGATACCATGCAGGAGTTGCTGGCAAAAAAGTGGTGACGGTCGAGCGGAAACGCGAAGCCGTAATATTGTTGAAAACTAAAATGGTTTCCGAACGTCGTTCGTGCCAGTTGTTGATGTCACGGTCAACTTGTCGCTATCGGTTAAAACGAGAGCCGGACGCGGAGTTTGAAAGGGCGGTCAAAGAATTAGCCGTCCGACATCCGCGCTTTGGTTATCGGCGCGTTCACGCCTTGTTCAAGCGAGGAAATTTAACGGTCAATCGCAAACGGGTGGCGCGGGTGTGGCAGAAATTCGGGCTGCAAGTTCCCGCCCGAACGCAGAAAAAGAAACGAGCGGAAAGAGGCGGCGAGATGCCCGCGCCCGTTGCGACGCGCCCGAATGAGGTCTGGACATACGATTTTGTGTTTGACCGTGATGCTGCAGGAAGGAAGTTGAAAATGCTGACCTTAATAGATGAGTTCACCAGAGAAGGGTTGGCAATCCAAGTTGGTCGCTCGTTTAAATCAGAACAAGTCAAAGAAGTGCTGGCAGAAGTTGGCGCGGAGCGGGGATTTCCCAATTTTATCCGCTCAGATAACGGCTCGGAATTTATCGCCAGAATTGTCACAGAGTATTTAGCGGTGAACAAAGTTAAAACGGCATTTATTGAGCCGGGCAGTCCGTGGCAAAACGGCAAAGGCGAAAGTTTCAACAGGCGGTTTCGGGACGAATGTTTGCGGATGGAGGTCTTCGGCAACTGGCGTGAAGCGGCAGTCATCGCCGAGACGTGGCGCAAGTATTACAACCGGGAACGTCCGCACTCAAGTTTGAATTACCAATCGCCCCGTGAGTTTCGGCGAAGCTGGGAAACAGGGCAAGCTCTGTTACGAGAAAAATCAACGGGGAAACTTGCTATCGAAATGGCTCAAACTTTGGGGGCTTGACACGGCTACCTGTTTGGTGAAGGCAACAGTGCCGGAAAGTGGAAATAAAGTGATAGCTGGGGCGCAACAATTTACATAGAATAAATAAAGCCGACAGGCTTTATTTGATAAAACTTGAATAAAAACGTGATAAAAGAAAAAGAATCCAACCGATGTGGCTTTAGAAAACAGAACGAATAAATTTTGTAAGTTATGCGAAACCTTGTAATTAAAAAAGATTCGGCTTGTTTGTCTGTTGTCATTCCGGTTTTTAATGAAGAACGCACCTTGGCGAAAGTCGTCAAAAAACTTCTAAGACTGCCGATTCTGCTGGAAATTATTATCGTTGACGATTGCTCTACCGACGAAACGGCGAATGTTGCACTAAACCTTGCGGAAGAAAGCAAAATCATCAAATACATCCGCCAACCGCGCAATCAAGGCAAAACCCAAGCCTTAAAAACCGGTTTTGATTTGACCGTCGGCGACATCGTGATTGTCCAAGATGCCGACCTCGAATACGACTCGGCGGATATTCCTGAAGTAATAGCTCCGATTCTCGAAGGCTTTGCCGATGTCGTCTATGGTTCGCGTTTTATGGTCAAACGGGCGACGCGGGTTTTATATTTTTATCATTATCTGGCAAACAAAGGGTTGACTTTTATCTCAAATCTGCTGACGAATTTGAATATGACCGATGTCGAAACCTGCTACAAAGCTTTTCGCGGCGATATTATTCGCACGCTTTATTATATTTTGCGCTTTAATCTTTTCTGCAGTCGTGAAAATTCCTTTAAAGCACTACCGCAGCTTCCTGAAATCAAACCTGCCGCTTTGACATCCGAATAAAATGAATAAAGAAAAAGTCGAATACGTCGGTAAAGACCTTGAGGCGATGGATTTTGCCGTAAATTATCACCGCTGGATTCTGGAGTTAATGAAGCCTTTTCTCGGCAAGCATCTGGTCGAAGTCGGCGCGGGAACGGGCGCGTTTTCCGATTTGCTCCTTGAAACTTCGCCGGAAACGCTTTCGCTGATAGAACCGTCGGCGATGTTTGAAACACTTCAAGCAAATCTAGCGAAACACGATTCGGCAGCCCAAATTCGCGCTTTCCCGAATATTTTCGCCGAAGTCGCTGCGCAGATTGAAGCCGAACAATCGCCCGATTCCATTATTTACATCAATGTTTTGGAACATATCGAAGACGACCGTTTGGAATTGGAAATAGTTCATCGAACACTGCGCGAAAATGGTCGGGTGTTTGTTTTCGTTCCGGCTTTGCCCGCGCTTTTCAGCGAATTCGACAAACAAATCGGGCATTTCAGGCGTTACCGAAAGGGCGAACTCGCGGAGAAATTTCGCACCACCGGTTTTCGTATTTTATTGTCGCGCTATTTTGACGCGGCGGGGATTTTCCCGTGGCTGGTAAAATATCGCCTTCTCAAATCGCTGACAATCGAAAGTGGCGCGGTTCATCTCTACGATAAATTCGTCGTTCCCGTAGCTAAACCAATCGAATCTTTTTTGCCGCTGCCATTGGGCAAAAATTTGCTTTTTGTTGCCGAAAAAATTTGAAGATTTTGTCTGTTATTATGAATTGGCGTAAAATATTCTTAATTCTAGCGATAATTTTTATTCTCACGGGAGTTTTTCTACCGCGAGATTGGTATGATGTTGTGCCGAAATCCGAAATCGATTTGACATGGATTAAGCATCACGACGAACCCAACGCATCACCCCAAAAACTGCCGCCGATAAAAGGCGTTACGCTATTGCAAATTTCCTTTGTTATCGAAGGATTGGTGTTTCTTTGGTTCGGATTGAAACGCTGCACCTACACGCGTCTGTCAGCTGACCAACTGCTTTTGATTACAACCGAAGAAAACAAAAATGATTTCGGCACAACTTCGTTTTGGTTAATAACGGCGATTACGGTTTTAGCGTTGGTTCTGCGGCTGTTTCGCCTTGATTCGGAACTCTGGCTGGACGAGATTACGCCGATTTTTTTCTACAGTCCGATGCCGACGCTGCACGTCCTAACCGGTTTCGCCAGTGCTAATAATCATTTGCTCAACACTTTATTGATGAAACTCGCCATCGCGTTTTTTGGCGAACAGGAATGGGCTGTTCGCCTTCCGGCGGCAATTTTTGGGGTGGCGACGATTCCCGTATTTTATTGGCTTTCCCGTCTGATTTTAACGCAACGCTCCAGCATCTGTGCCACATTGCTCCTGGCGGTGTCGTATCATCACATCTTTTATTCACAAAACTCACGCGGCTATACGATGCAAATGTTTTTTACGATTCTTGCTAGCTGGCTTTTTCTCAAAGGCTTGCAGAAAGACTGTTTAAAAATCTGGATTTTATACGTTGCGGCAATGTTCTTTAATATGGCAACTATATTAAACAGCAGTTTTGTTATTGCCGCCCATCTGTTAGTCGGTGCGGCGGCACTCGTCATAATCAAGCAGCGCGGAGATTCGCCGGTTCCACTACTGTATCGGTTGATTGCCGTATTCGGCATAATCACGTTACTGGTTTTTCAACTTTATGCGACTTTTATTCCGCAGGCATATATCTATACGCAACAAATTTACAGTATTCCGGGAAACGGTTTTTCTCCGTTTTCGATGGAATTTGCGACGGAAATGATACGCGGTATTTCCGCCGGATTTGGAACAAGTTTGATATTTCTGGTGTTTCCTTTTGCCGCGATTGTCGCCGCCGTCGGATTAGTCGCCTCTTTAAAACGAAACTGGGCATTGACCGCGTTGCTTGTTTTGCCTTTCATTTTGACCTTTGCTTATTTGCTAATAAATCGCCTCAACATCGCGCCCCGATTCCTTTTACTTGTTTTCCCTTTTGCTATTTTGGTAATGATTCAAGGGATTGATAGCGTTTTTCAACTTATTGCCGACAAAGTAAGTCAAAAACCGAATACTTTAGCGGCAAAACTTGCAACGGCGATGGTGCTTTTAGGATGTGTTGTCTCGCTCGCTTCGCTCAGACGTTATTATGCCGTGCCAAAACAACCTTATCGCACATCGCTGGCGTTTATCGAAGCGCGTCGCCAACCCGGTGAGATAATAATTGCCATTCACCATATCGAAAACGGTTATCGTTTTTACGCCGAAGAATTTAATCTGATAGAAGATGTGGACTTATTCTATGTACGCTCGGTGGAGAAACTCGATTCGGTTTTATCAAAACACGGTGAACGGGGCGTTTATCTGGTAACTACTTTTCAACGCAGTCTGCGTTTTACAGTTCCAGACCTCGAGGCGCAGATTGCAAGAGATTGGGAGGAAGTTCAAGTTTTTCCCGCCACCCTCGGCGATGCCGAAGTCCGGATATGGCGACACCATCATAGTGATTAGAATAGATAATGAAAACGTCCTAACATTAAGTTGAAAATAACTAAAATTAGATTATCAATCCGGTTGATTTATCTTCTCGATTTTATCGGAGAGCGCACGCAATTGATGTTCTATTTCCATCGTCCGACGGACAATCGTGTGTAAAACCAAGCCGATGGTCAAAGACAACATACCGGAAAGTTCCAAGCCGACGGCTAAAAGCGCGGAAGGTAGTCGCGGAATCAATCCGGTTTCAACAAATTCGTAGATAACCAACGCGCCTAATAACAAACCGCAAAACATCAAGACAAGTCCAATAGCTCCGAAAAAAGTAAGCGGTTTGTAATCACGGAAAAGACTGAAAATCATATTTGAAATCAGTATGCCGTCGCGTAAAATATTTATTTTTGAATTACTGCCTTCGGGTCTAACTCCTAAATTTATGGGTATTTCGACTATTTGATAATTACGCGCCAATGCTTTGATGGTTAATTCAGTTTCAATTTCAAAACCGCCGCCAAAAAGCGGCAGATTTTTAACAAAATTTCGATTAAATGCCCGGTAGCCCGATAAAACATCAGTCAATTTTACTTTGAAAATGTAGTTAATCGTCCAAAGAAACACTTTGTTGCCAAACCGATTCATTTTTTTAAATTCACTCTCGGAAACTGTCGTTAAACGCGAACCGACAACCATATCAGCTTCTTGTTTCAAAATAGGCTGGATCAATTTCCAAACTTCCTTTGGAGGATAAGTATTGTCGCCATCAACCATTACATAAACATCAGCTTCAATTTCACGAAACATTCGCTGGACAACAAATCCCTTACCTTGCCGTCTTTCATAGAAAACAATTGCTCCTGATTGTCTGGCTTTTTCAACGGTATGGTCATTAGAATTGTTATCATAAACGTAAATAGCAGCTTGAGGCAGGATTGATTTAAAATCATTGATTACTTGAACTATCGTCAATTCCTCATTGTAGCAAGGAATAATAACCGCAATTTTATTGGTAGTTATTTGAGTTTTATCTGGAGTGGCGATTTCGAGTATTGTTTTACTGTCTATTTCCGGTAATGAAGGTGATAAATTCATTTTAGTTTGAAACTCTCCTTGTCCCCCAATTTTTGGCGGCATAAACGATTTTTCATTATATAAGTCTTGAATTCAAGTAGTAAGTGCAACTCTTAGGGTCGCGGTTAAAGGGAAGTTGAAGAAGGTTCTTCGCTCTTTGATGTCGACATCAAAGAGTTGCGATGAAAAAGTATCGACAACTTACCCTTGAACAAAGATATCAAATTTCGGCAATTAAGAAACTTGGCTACAAACAAAATGAGATCGCGTTAGAGTCTGGCGTTGACAAATCGAGTATTTCACGCGAGTTGAAACTCAATCGATCAGAGCGTAGTCATCGCCCGCGGTTTGCTGACAGGCAAGCTCTTGGGCATCGGAAAGAAAAAGTTAAACTGCGTATATCGAAGCGCAACGCCAACCCGGCGAGATAATTATTGCTGTTGATTTCGTGGAAGACGGTTATGGTTTTTACGCCAAAGAATTTAATCTCAAAAAAGATGAAGATTTTTTTGCCATCCGCTCGGTGAAAATGCTCGATTCGATTTTATCCACGCACGACGGACGCAGCGCGTATTTGGTAACCACTCTTCAACGCGGTCTGCGCTTGACGCATCCCGACCTCGAAGCTCGTATCGTGCAAGATTGGGAAGTAGTGCAAACCTTTCCGGCAACTGTCGGCGATGCCGAAGTCTCGGTCTGGCGGCAACGTCAAAGCAATTTGTTTGAAAAATGAAATACGAAACTCATTGCATAAAAATCAAACTCAAGCGAAATTCAATCATCCAACAGTGTTACTCCGTAGGCTGACAAATAGTCCACATGGTAAGTATAATTTGCCTGTTAAGCAACTTACCGAAAAACATTTTAGGACAGCCTGTTCAACCAGGTTGGGAAAAGTGCAAGCGGGCGATGATCTTTTTTCACTTAAAAGAGTTGATACTTATTATTTATCAAATGACCATGTTTTTAATTCAATTCTGTCAGTTAATTTCAACTTGTATTTAAACTTCAGACAAATACTGCGTGACTTAAAACAGGTATTAAGTTATAGTAGATAGAAAAGATTGCCTACTAATTTAGGCAATGAAGATTTACTATGTCCATAGCCACTCGAATTAAGCGCCACGCAAAACTGTCACTAAGGGCTGCCAATCACAAAGAAAGGCAAACGCCTCCGTTTATGATTGTGTTTATCAACTCAATTTGTAATTTAACCTGCGAACATTGTTTTTACTGGCAAAATCTTAATCAACGCAATGATTTGAAGTTTGAAGAATTTGAGCGTCTTTCGCTTGAATTAGGAGATTTTGAAAATCTTAATCTTTCCGGCGGCGAGCCGTTTATTCAGCAAGAATTCGGCGAAATATGCCTGCTTTTTACAGAAAATAATAACGTCAAAAACATTTACGTTCCGACGAACGGGTATTTTACGGACCGAACTGAAAAATCACTTCGGAAGGTGTTGGAAAGTAAAACACTTAAAATGTTTTTTTGCGAAATTTCGCTTGACGGAATGCCAGAGTATCACAACCGTTTTCGCGGTAATCCCAAGTCCTTTGAAAAAGCGATGGAAACTTATGCAATGCTGGTTGAATTGCAAAAAGAAGATTCGCGCCTGCGGATTCACGCCAATACCGTAGCTATGAGCGAAAATATGGATGAGATATGGCAGCTGACCGAATATTTGCACAAAAATTGTCCGGCGATGGAACACCATAACCTTGCCGTTATACGTGGCGACCGCAAGAATCCATCCTTGAAAGGACCTCAGCTCGAAAAATACAAAGACCTTTACCGGCACGTCGCGGAAGTTTGGAGCGACCGCGAGAAGGGTCGCTTTGGATCAAGTGTCGAGCCGATGCTGCAATGGACAAAAGTCAAAACTATCGAAGCACAAACTCAGTATGTCCCCTGTACTGCCGGTAACCTGACCGGCGTCGTCTATGCCAATGGCGATGTTAGCGTCTGTGAACAGCATTCTCCGCTCGGAAATCTGCGAAAAAACAGTTTTTTTGAAATATGGGATTCTGAAGAGGCGAAAGCACTTAGACAGCAGATTAAAGCAAAAGCGTGTTATTGCACGAATGAAGTATTTATGTGGCCCAGCATTGTTTACCAGCCGGTTCAACTTACCAGATCTATAATCGGCTCAAAATTATCGCAGATTAGCCCGCGACTTAAGACGGCGAGTAGGAGCTAATCTCGTGCCGATAAAAAAGTTTTGACTTTTACCTTAAAGCACAACGCTTATGAAGTCTCTATTACCGCCTGCGCTCAAACATAGCAATCAATATCCTGAGAATTTATTATCATCGTTGCGCTCTATCGAATTTGTTTGTCCCCTCTGTCGTGGTGAATTGAATGTGCTTGGCGACGGATACGAATGTTTATCGTGTTGTAAAAAATATCCGTTGCATGACGGGATTCCAGACTTCCGTGTTTTTCCCGATCCTTTTTTAAGTTTTCAGGAAGATAACGAAAGAACGAACATAGTTCTAGCTGCGTTGGAAAAATTTAATTTAGAAAAATTACTTGAACATTATTGGAGTTTTAGCGACATAACGCCCGTCGCATTGCGCCCGAAATTCATTCGCAGTGCTGTCTTAGGAGAGTTACGGGCAGAGCGAACGCTAGAGATTCTTAAAGATAACATTAATGAACAACAGGTTAATAAAGTGTTGGAAATCGGCTCCGGAACGGGTAATTTTCTTGCGGTTGCTTCACCTCATTTTAAACAAGTAATCGGAATTGATATTGGTATGCGTTGGCTGCACGTCAGCCGCCGTCGCTTTATGGATAAGGGATTGCCAATTCCGCCGCTGGTTTGTTGTTGCGCTGAGTTTTTGCCATTTGCCGACCACTCTTTCGATTTAATCACGGCTTCTTCAACTTTGGAATTCGTTCGCGACCAATCGAAGGTTTTTTCAGAATGCGCGCGAACACTTAATAAAGGAGGGATTTTATACATAAATTCCGTTAATCGTTATTCAATCGGCAGAGACCCTTACGCTTATTTGTGGGGAGTCGGTTTTTTGCCGCGCAGGTGGCAGGCACGCTATGTTCGGTGGCGGCGGGATGCCAGTTACGAAAATATTAAAACTCTTTCTTATCGAGGGTTAAGACGTATTTCCGCAAATTATTTTTCGGCTAAGAGATTTGCTCTACCAAATGTTGCACCTGCAGTCTTAAAAGAGTTTTCGTTGGGTACGCGCGTTCAAATAAACGTCTATCGCCTTCTCAAAATTCTTCCGCCTTTCTCTTTTATATTAAAATGGATTGGTCCCGGCTGGGACGTAATTTTTCAGAAAGAATTTTAGTTGTTAAGGATCTTGTTACAAGCCTCTGCAATGCTGTTAAGATATTGTTTTTAATGAAACCAAACTTGTCAATCGTGATTGCTGTTTATAACGGCGCACATTTTCTTCAAAAGTGTCTGCCTGCAATTAAAACAGCTGCGGATAAAGAAACCGAGGTTATTCTCGTCGATGACGGCTCAACTGATAATTCTGCCGAAATTGGAAAGTTTTTTGAGGCGAAAGTCATCAAGCTTCCAGAATGTAAGGGAGCGGCTAACGCGCGCAACATCGGAGTAAGCGAAGCAAGCGGAGAAATTATTTTATTTGTTGATGCCGACGTTGTAATTCAGCCTGATACAATCAAAAACGTGCGCCGTGTTTTCGCTGACAATCCGGAGATTTCCGCATTTTTCGGCTCTTATGACGACGCGCCCGGTGAACCGGATTTTTTCTCGCAATACCGCAATTTAATGCACCATTTTTATCACCAAACAAGCCAGCGCGAAGCTGAAACATTTTGGTCTGGTTTCGGCGCGATCAAACGTCAAGTTTTTTTAGAAATGGATGGTTTTGACGCAAGTAAATTTGAAACTCCTTCAATTGAAGATATTGAACTCGGCTACCGCTTGCGCAAAAAAGGTTACCGTATTTTGCTTGTTCCTGAAATGCAGGTCAAACACTTAAAAAAATGGACTTTTTACTCAATTTTGAAAACGGATTTTTGGTACCGGGCGGTTCCCTGGAGCGAAACTATGTTGCTTAACCCACAAATCAAACCCGATTTAAATGTTAAATCGTCTCAAAAGATTAGTGCCTTGTTAACCGGAATTTTTCTTTTTTCGCTTTGCGCCGCACTGTGGCACTGGTGGTTCTTAATAATTACACTTAGTTGTCTGCTGGGGTTAATAGCAATAAATAGGGATTTTTACAATTTCTTTCGAAAGTGTAAAGGTTTTAGGTTTACACTGCTTGTTCTTCCGATGCACTTACTTTATTTTTTTTACAGCAGTATGGCTTTTGTTTACAGTTGGTTCAACGTCAAATTACTGGGACGGACAATTATTGTGCGGTAGTAATTTATTATTTTGGTTCGGCTGCTCAAGGAATGTTATCCTTCTTTACTTTGTAAATTACGATTTTATAGCCTTTTTGTTCTGTGTTTTGGTAAATAAGTTCAAGTTCAGGATAATTTTGTGGCTCTGTCAATAAACTATTCAGTGGTGTGTTTTTAAAATGTCTTTCATCTATAACTAAAAAATCAACGTGCTTGGAAACTGCTTCTTTAATTACATCATTAACATTCTTTAAAGGAAGGGAAACGGGTTTGCCCTTAGCATAAAAAGGAAAGGGAATGTGTTTGCCCCCAGCATAAAATGCCGGTTGAACATCAAGCGACATAATATTTGAGGCGGATGTTGCATATTCTTTTAACCAAACACCAGCATATTTCTCCTCATAGCGATTATAAAGCCAAGCTTTCTCTTCGGAATGCATAAAAATATTCATAGGGAGAGTATAAAAATATATGAGAATGATAAGCAAAATAGAAATGACAGGTATTTTAGAAGTTAATTGTACATTTATTGACAAATTCTGAAATGTTTTAAGCAACCAGTCTTCCATTTCAACGATTCCACGCGCCAGCCAGCCAAACAAAATAGGTAACAAAACATAAAAGTATCGCACTTCAACAACATTTATTACATAACATAAAACAGTTACCGCACAAAAAACCAGCAAAAATATTTCACGTTTATAGTTGTCGACAGTCCATGACTTGCGAAACAGTCCGATTGATAAAAGGATCAATAATAATGGCGGAAAAAGGAGAGGTAAGACTTTATTAGTATTATGTAAATTAGTTATAACTGATTTTATCAACGGAATTTTAGATTTTGAGAGGTCCGGCTTTTCGAATAACCTTTCTCCAAAATTTGCGCCGAAAATATGATGCTGAAATTTCGTGCTGATCGTCCAGTAGCCAGTCTCACTTCGGATGTAAAGAATATATGGTGTGGCTAATAAAAAAAAGCCCAGCAAAATTGCGAGAAAACTCTTAGTCTGATTTTGGGAAAATGCTTTTTGTCCCATAAAAGCCTTACTGAAAGCAAGAGGGACAAAAAATATCAGGTAGCCGAACGCTTCTGGACGAGTCAAATATGCAAGTCCGAGTAATAAACCTGTTATCAGGAAATTTCTTCTTGAATTTTCAACCAACCCTTTCCAACTCGTAATAAGCGCAAAATTGATTAGTAACAGATAAACATTTTCCGTATCGAAGTAAAAAGTTGAATTGAGTAAACTTGGATAAAAAGCAGCTATGACAGCAGCTATGACAGCTTCACGTTCTCCATATGACTGCTTAACTAGGTAATAAGTGACAACGACTGCTAAGCTTCCCGCAAATAGTGAAATGGTTGAAATCGGCAACACCAGCGAATCGCTAAATACTGAAACGATAGCCGTTAAAATTGGTAAAAGTGGTGACCAATAAGGATCTAGTCCCAACCTCCAATCACCTGATGCCAGGTGCCGAGCAAGTTTCACATATTCAATTGCGTCATTACCCATCACAATTTCAGAAGAAAAATAGCAGAACAGCCTAATGGTTAATGAAGTCAGCAATAAAAATACTAAAATTCTATAATTTCTCATTGAAATAAGAAGATCATATTAAATTATGAAAGATTAAACTTGAAGAAAATAGCATAAAGATTGGAAAATACCAAGGTTAGAAGGCATCTCAAAAATAGTTTGATAAACTTCACGGATGGCACGACGTGAAGAATTAACCGATGAGCAGTTGGTTTTGATCGAACCTTTATTTAAAAAACCGCCCGTTGTTACGACACGCGGACGACCGCGCCGCTCAGAGCGCGAAGTCTTAAACGGTGTACTTTGGATACTGCGTTCCGGTGCGCGATGGTGTGATTTGCCAAACCGCTTTCCGGCATACCAAACCTGCCACCGCCGTTTCCAAGAGTGGAACAAAGACGGACGACTCCGAAAGGTTTTGGAAACTTTAGCCGGAGATTTGCACTCGCACGGTAAATTGGATGTAAGCGAATGCTTCGTTGACGGAACATTTGTTTCGGCTAAAAAAGGGGCTTCTGTGTGGGAAAAACCAAGCGGGGCAAAGGTACGAAGCTCATGGCAGTGTGCGAGGGCGGCTTTGGTCTTCCTGTCGCCATCTACACTTACTCTGCTTCGCCGCATGAAGTCAAACTTGTCGGCGCAACTGTGTGCGGGCGGTTCACCGATGAGCGACCAAAGATAATGATTGGCGATAAAGCCTATGACAGCGACCCGCTGGATGAGGAGTTGCAGAGGCTCGACATTGAATTGATTGCACCGCATAAAGCCAATCGAAAGAAAGCGCGAACGCAAGACGGACGCAAACTGCGCCGTTACAAACGTCGTTGGAAAATTGAACGCCTTTTTGCGTGGCTGCAAAACTTTCGGCGAATTGTCGTGCGTTACGAATATCATTCGGATAATTATTTAGGCTTTGTTCATCTGGCTTGTATCGTTATTTTGTTGAGAAACTATTTTTGAGATAGCTTCTCATAATATTCAATAAATTCTTGTAAATATTGAGAAAGGAAAAGATAAATTTTTGTTGTTCAATTTCTCAAAACTTTAAAGCGTGCATAATATTAGGTTTTTGAATCGAAATGTTTTATGGGCATTAATTTTATTACTCGTAGGTAGCTGGACAACCAGTAATCTGATTAATAGCTAATAAAAGAGCATTGAGTATATCGAGTAAAGTATCCTACGAGGTATTCTTTAAAGAAAAGATTTTGAATAAAATAAAATTAATAAAAGAAACTTGTGATATTACAGATTATCTGTAAAAATTGTTTGGGAAAACGCGGAATTTTTAACGCTTGATGCTTTATATTAAATAATCTGCATATGAGTTCCGATCAAATGTTTTAACTCCTGTAAATTAAATACCGTGAAAGGTTATTTAACTAAATCCAGTTACTTATGAAACCAATAGGTCCCCGGTCAAAAACAGAAAGTTCGTCAACTGCTGCGCTTAATAATGAAATACTTATTCAAACAGTAGCTAAGGTTGATCGTTCGGCACTCGGAATTACCATTGGAATTTTACTTGGCGCAGGTATTTTCTTTATCACTAATTTTTTAATTCTAAAAGGGGGCAACCCGCCTGGTCTGACTCTTTCCCGTCTTAATCAATATTTTTTTGGATACACGGTAACTTTTATTGGTAGTTTCATTGGTTTATTTTATGGATTTATAACAGGTTTTATTCTGGGATGGTTTATAGCCTTACTTCGTAATTTCGTTATTAGCATTTACTTGTATATTGCAAGGTTCAGAGCGCGGATGATTTCCGTTAATAATTTTATTGATTACCCTTAATAAATAATCTGATTTCTCTCCATGATAGAAAACGGTCATAAAAAAGTTGTCATAATTGGTGCAGGTCCTTCTGGTTTAACTGCCGCTTACGAACTTTGCAAAATTGGAGTAAAATCCGTCGTGCTTGAAAAAGATGAAATCGTCGGCGGGATTTCGCGCACGGTAAATTATCGCGGTTACCTTTTCGATATTGGTGGTCATCGGTTTTTTACAAAAGTTAAGGCGGTTGACGACCTCTGGAGAGAGATACTCGAGGAAGAGAAATTTCTTAAACGGCGGCGGCTTTCACGAATATATTACAATAAAAAATTTTTTCATTACCCGCTCCAGGCAACCAATGCTCTTTTTGGATTAGGAATTTATAACAGTTTCCGTACTTTTCTGAGCTATACCAGAACTCAGTTGTTTCCGATTAAGCCGGAGTTGAGTTTTGAAGATTGGATTTCAAACCGATTCGGAAGGCGTCTTTACTACACTTTTTTTAAAACGTATACAGAGAAGGTTTGGGGAATTCCCTGTAATGAGATCTCTGCTGAATGGGCAGCCCAACGCATCAAGGGGCTTTCGCTCCTTTCAGCACTCAAAAACGCGCTTACCACCTCTCAATCAAAAAACAAAAGCAATATTATCAAAACTTTGATAGATTCATTCGAGTATCCCGAAAAAGGTCCGGGAATGATGTGGGAAACCGTTGCAGACATTATTAAGTCAAAAGGAAGCCAGCTTAAACTAAATGCGGGCGTGGAAAAGATTCTTTGGCAAAAGGATAAGGTTACTGCGCTTGAGATAGCCACTGAGGGTAAAAAAGAGTTGATACCCGGAACGGATTTTATCAGCAGTATGCCGATCCAAGAACTGGTGCGAAAGATGGAACCTAGCGTGCCGGATGAAGTGCGGCACGCGGCGGATATTTTGAGTTATAGAGATTTTATAACCGTTTCGCTAATAATTAACAAGGCGAATTTGTTCGAGGATAACTGGATATACATCCACGACGAGGCGGTAAAGGTCGGAAGGATCCAAAATTTTAAGAACTGGAGTCCTGAAATGGTCCCCGATCCGAATAAGACGTGTCTCGGTCTCGAATATTTTTGTTTTGAAGGTGATTCCTTGTGGACTATGTCAGATGAAGATTTGGTAACGCTTGGAACGAAAGAGTTAGGAATGCTTGAATTAGTTGATCCGAATGATGTTGAGGACGGTGCGGTGGTCAGAATGCCGAAGGCGTATCCGGTATATGATTCAAAATATACTGATGCTTTGATAATCATCAGAAAATTTTTAGACGGTCTTAATAATTTACATCTTGTTGGACGAAACGGGATGCATAAATATAATAATCAAGACCACTCGATGTTAACTGCTATGCTGACGGTTAAAAACATTATGGGTGCTAATTATAATGTCTGGGACGTAAACGTCGAACAGGAATATCATGAAGAAATAAACGATGAATATAAAAAACAAATGGCTTTACTTGCCTCAACGCAACCCTTAGTTCCAAAGAGGCTTGAGCCGGCAGGCAGTAACACTTCTAAAGGAGCGAAAGGAAATGCCTAATAAAATCGAATCTAAATCAGCCGTACACATAACTGATGCCGCTTTGATCGGAGAGGAAGATTTTGAAGAAGAGCAATTGTTAGAACAGGCGATTCTTCATCTCAACGGCAATATTTTAGGTATTGTTTTGGGTATTGTTACAGGACTTATAATTTTAGTTGCAACCAACTGGCTTGTCATCAAAGACGGAGAGAATGTGGGAACTCATCTCAGTCTTCTAAGCAACTTTTTTATAGGTTATTCCGTAACTTTTGTAGGGAGTCTAATAGGTGCAATATATGGCTTTCTGACAGGATATGTTTTTGGCTTTTTGACCGCCTGGATTTATAACCGGGTAGT
Source organism: Acidobacteria bacterium 5-1 (assembly GCA_002050455.1). GTDB lineage: Bacteria > Acidobacteriota > Blastocatellia > Pyrinomonadales > Pyrinomonadaceae. The sequence continues at coordinate 19,454 of MWZA01000041.1, forward strand.
TATCTTGCTGAGACACAATTAAAAAATCTTTTAAAAAATATTAAAGATGCAACTGATCTTCGATAGAGTGTAAAATTTTACACTAACAAATTTTCTGATAATAAATAAAATTCTCTTGATTAATTAGTTACTAATGAGCAACGTGTTTGGGCAATTTGCACCTTATCGGCAGAAACGGAATGCACAAATTCAATGATTAAAATCATTCGGTGCTACTCGAAATGCTGTGGGATAAAAATATTCTCCGGGCTATTTATGACGTTTGGAAAGTAATCATTACTACGAAAAATTCAAGATAAAAACCAAAAGGAGTTCGCTTTACTGGTATTAACTAAACCACGAATTCCGAAGAGTGAGGTGGTCTAATGGAAATGGACACGAAACTCTCGCTAAAATGAGAGTATGAGAAAATATGACGAAGAATTCAAACAACAAGCCGTCAAAAAGATTTTAGACGGGCAATCGGTGGCAAGCGTTTCGCGAGAGTTAGGGGTCAGCGAAGGAGTGTTACATAAGTGGAAACAAAAAGTAATTGTTTCGCATTCAGAGGTTGAAAAAGAAGTTATCGAATTGAAGAAGCGGCTGCGGGTAGTCGAGCAGGAGAATGA